>NZ_JBWKSC010000003.1:0-511120 GCF_059419585.1 Ensifer sp. GW821-FHT05G01
GTCGGCGCCGGCAGAGGTGCTGAGTGTCGCATTTCTAACTGGCTGGCAACGTCGCGCCTCTAATCAGCTTTGACATTGTATGCAGCCGCAAAGTTAGAATGTCCTGATCCTGCAAAGTTGGAATGTCACTCTCCCCGGGCCTGAACGATGCCTGGGAGATTGCGGATCGGCATGCGATCAAGCTCGGCGGCATCTGCCGAAGCACCCGCCCAAGACCTCGGCCGCGTCATGGCCGGCGGGACGCAATCCAGCAGAGACGATCACCCTAAAACGATGTTCGGCGGATCACCCGCCCATCGCTACCATTGATCTGAATCTCGTAACGAGCGCCAGCTCTGACAAATCTATATGTGTAGACCTGATTTTGGCAACTTACAGTTTCGACCTGTCGAAGACCCAGGTCCTCAAGGTGGCGCTTGCCGTCATCGCAGGAAACAGGCTGCGTCCCCGCTAGATAGCTGCCCACCCTAAGTTCGATATCGGCGGTGTCGTGGGTTTGGGATGCTGCCGGACTGCCGAAAGCCGCGAGCACAATGAGCCAGATTACTTTCCTCGTCATCTGCAAAGCGCGGCCTCCACTCCAGGTTACCAATATTGGACCAATGGATTTCCGTCGTCAAAATGTGCTCGAAATCTCGGCTTTCGGTGGGAAGAAGCCGACGCCGTCGAGAGCATCTTACTTTCCGAAAGAGATGTCCAGAACGGCAAGCTCTCCAAATATGGCGATCCTCTCGTCCCAACGCTCAGACTTGCATCTCCTAGGACTTGAGATCAAAATCTGAACGCCGATACGGCTAACTCCAGACAAACTACCTCACGTTTCCTATGCAATACCAGAATTGCTTCAGCAATCTCAGCGCACATCGCCTTTTTTTGGCGGCGACGAGTGAACTCATTCATTTGGGAAGATAACTGGGAGGAGTATTTTGAATGGCAATTTCGCGAAAACAAGAGGAGCGCCTGCTCACTGAGGACGAGTGGCATCTGGTGCGCCAATCACACCATCCCGCGATACAGGGCGTTTCCGACGAAGATCTGCTGAAGCTCGTGAAGCAAGTGCGCGAAAGGCGCGACAGATCACAAGCCGAAGCTCATCGCCAACGACGTGAGATCCGAGGGAAGTCCGCCCCGAAAGGCGTGGAACCCACTCGAAAGGATATCGGCACAAGGGCCAAGCTCGAAATACTGGCCATGAGCATGCGCCGGCTCAACGGAGAGCATGCAAGGCGTTGTAAAATGCACGGAAAAGCCCAGTTGGTCTCCAACATGCGCGCGGCGCTTGCGGCCAAGCAGGCATCCAAGACAGAACGGGATGAAACGTACAATTCGCGTCATGCGTTGGAAGGAATGCAATCCATAGAAAGTTCGAGGCGCAAAAGCCTCATGCGGCCCATGGAACGAGGACGGCTGAGAAAGGCCGGTGCGGTCGCCCAGGCGACGCGAGATTCACGGTAACATCATCGCTGGCGGGGCGCGGAATGTGACCTGCGGGAAAGCTTGCACGGAACGTTTCCCAGTCCCGCTCAGCAGTGCTCGGCGACGAGGCGCGACGCCGAGTTTGACAAGCCCCATCTCCCCTGCCGCCCATGCGCAAGTCCGCTGAAGGCGGAGCCGGAATTTCGGGGACGAGCAGATTTCGGTGTGAATTGATCAGAAACCCAAAGACGCCTCCGCAAGCTGGCAGTGAAGAAGGATCTCAGGTCCCGGAGCAGCCACAGGAAGCAGGAGTGATAGCAGCTATGGATTGCGTTCGCTTGCGCGTGACGAACCGGATGATTTCAGAACGCGCCGCCGCCCGCGGCATCGATCGTGATCGCCGTAATGTGCTCTCGAGGCTCAATTGCGAATATCACCAAGTTATGATGTTTAAAGTCGTTTGTATGGAAGCACGAACTAACACATTGAATGGACGTGGTTTGGGACCCTAGAGACCAAATGGAAATGCAATTGGCGGCCGTTCGCCCCATTTCCAGAGCCCACAAACGTCCTATGCTTTCTGAGGTCGGCAGAAAACGTCTGGCGGAGATCGATCATGATCAGGACATTTGCCATTGCCCTCGGTGTCGCAGTGCAACTAGCAAGTGCGGGCTTGTGCCGGGCCGACGAACCTGTCGATACGGCGCGTTCGATCATCCAGGATCAGATCGCGGCTTTCCTGAATGACGATGCCGACGCCGCCTACTCCTTTGCTTCGCCGGCGATACGCGACAAGTTCCCTGACAAGACCGTGTTTTTCGACATGGTCAGGCGCGGTTACCAGCCGGTCTATCGACCGGGCAATTTTGCCTTCGGTCGCTCCAAGGTGGTGGGCGACCAGGTCATTCAGGAGGTGCTGATCTCGGCACCTGATGGCAAGGACTGGACGGCGGTCTACCAGCTGATGAAGCAGCCTGACGGCAGCTACAAGATCAATGGCGTGATGATGCTGCAGGCGGTGCCAGGGCCGGAGATCTGAACTGTCAGGGGCCTCAAAGAGGGGCTAGGTCCCCTCGCCGCCAGGTTTCCTGGGTCTCGGCCATGAAGTCGGCAAAGCGGCCCTCTTCGATCGCCAGCCGAATGCCCGCCATCAGTTCCTGGTAATAGGCCAGATTGTTCCAGCTGAGCAGCATGCCGCCGAGCGATTCGTTCGAGCGGATCAGGTGATGCAGATAGGCGCGCGAATAGTCGCGCGTCGCAGGGCAAGACGATTGCTCGTCCAGCGGCCGCATGTCCTCGGCGTGGCGGGCGTTGCGTAGATTTATGCGACCATGGCGGGTAAATGCCAGGCCGTGGCGTCCGGATCTGGTCGGCATGACGCAGTCGAACATGTCGATGCCTTGGGCGACCGATCTCAGGATATCGTCGGGGGTGCCGACGCCCATGAGATAACGCGGCTTTTCCACCGGCAGCTCGGGGCATGTGATGTCGAGCATTCTCAGCATCACCTCCTGCGGTTCGCCGACCGCAAGCCCGCCAACGGCATAACCCTTAAGGTCAAGGCCCTTGAGCGCCTCTGCCGAACGCACGCGCAATTCAGGAATGTCGCCACCCTGAACGATGCCGAACATCGCCTTGCCCGGCTGGTCGCCGAAGGCGACCTTGCAGCGCTCGGCCCAGCGTAGCGACATTTCCATCGCTCGCTCGATTTCCTTGGGCTCGGCTGGCAGTGCCACGCACTCGTCGAGCTGCATCTGGATATCGCTGTCGAGCAAGCCTTGAATCTCGATCGACCGTTCCGGCGACATGTGGAAGAGTGCGCCGTCGACATGGCTCTTGAAGGTAACGCCCTGCTCATCGAGCTTGCGCAGGCCGGCAAGCGACATCACCTGGAAACCGCCGCTGTCGGTGAGGATCGGGCCTTGCCAGCGGATGAGATTGTGCAGGCCGCCAAGTCGCGCCACCCGTTCGGCGCCGGGGCGCAGCATCAGGTGGTAAGTGTTGCCGAGAATGATGTCGGCGCCGAGATCCTTGACCTGGTCGAGATACATCGCCTTGACCGTGCCGACGGTGCCAACCGGCATGAAGGCCGGCGTGCGGATCGTGCCGCGCGGCATGGAAACCTCGCCGCGGCGCGCCTTGCCGTCGGTTGCGTGCAGCTTGAACTGGAAGGTTTCGGTCATCTAGTCTTTCCGGAAAAGCAGGCTGGAATCGCCATAGGAATAGAAGCGGTAGCCGGTCTCGATCGCATGGGCATAGGCCGCGCGCATCGTCTCCAGCCCACAGAAGGCCGAAACCAGCATGAACAGCGTCGATTTCGGCAGATGGAAATTGGTCATCAGCATGTCGACAGCGCGGAAGCGGTAGCCGGGCGTGATGAAGATACCTGTCGGCCCCGACCAAGGCTGGATCGTGCCGTTTTCGTCGGCCGCACTTTCGATCAGCCGCAGCGACGTGGTGCCGACACAGACGATCCTGCCACCCCTCGCCTTGACGGCATTGAGGCGCTCGGCGGTTGCCGCGTCGACGTGGCCGATTTCCTGGTGCATCACGTGGTCATCGGTATCGTCGGCCTTGACGGGCAGGAATGTCCCTGCTCCGACATGCAGGGTCACGAAATGGCGCTCGATGCCGAGGTCGTTCAGCTTGGAAAACAGCCGTTCCGTGAAATGCAGGCCGGCTGTCGGCGCAGCAACGGCGCCCTCCTCGCGGGCATAAACAGTCTGGTAGTCGGTACGATCCTGCGCATCCTCGGCGCGCTTCGAGGCGATGTAAGGCGGCAGCGGAATGTGGCCGGTCGCCATGATCGCTTCGTCGAGCAGCGGCCCGGAGAGATCGAAGCGCAGCGTGACTTCGCCAGCGTCGCCCTTTTCCTCGACGGTCGCGTCGAGCGTGCCGAGCATGCAACTGTTACCGCCATGGCCAAAGGCGACGCGGTCGCCAACTTTAAGGCGGCGCGCCGGCCGAGCGAAAGCCTTCCAGCGGTCGGGAGCGACCCGCATGTGCAGCGTCAGCGAGACCGGCGTCGTGATCTCCTCGCCGCGACGGCGAATGCCTTCGAGCTGCGCCGGGATGACCTTGGTGTCGTTGAACACCAACGCGTCGCCAGGACGCAGGAAGGAAGTCAGGTCTAGGACGCCGTAATCCGTGAGGCGTTGCGGCGCCTTGGGGTCGACGACGAGCATGCGGGCGCTGTCGCGCGGGCTGACGGGCCTGAGCGCAATGGAGGTTTCCGGAAGGTCGAAGTCGAACAAGTCTACGCGCATGATCGTTTCTGAAAGAAAAAAGCAAAACCCGCCCCGGGGCCATCAGGCGCGGCCGGGACGGGTTTGTGCATTAGCGCAAATCAGGCGTCGGCGGCAACCCGCAGCGACACGATGGTATCGGGATCACGCACCGGCTCGCCGCGCTTGATCTTGTCGATGTTGTCCATGCCCTCGATGACTTGGCCCCAGACGGAGTACTGCTTGTTCAGCCACGGGGCATCGGTGAAGCAGATGAAGAACTGCGAATTGGCCGAGTTGGGCGCCTGGCTGCGAGCCATCGAGCACGTGCCGCGGATGTGGCTGACGTTCGAGAATTCTGCGTTCAGGTCCGGCTTGGAAGAACCGCCCATGCCGGCGCGCGACGGGTTGAAATGCTCGCCGCCGGTCTTGCCGTACTGGACGTCGCCGGTCTGTGCCATGAAGTCCTCGATGACGCGGTGAAACACCACGCCGTCATAGGCGCCTTCGCGTGCCAGTTCCTTGATGCGCGCGACATGACCCGGGGCCACATCAGGCCGAAGCTCGATGATGACCTGGCCCTTGGTGGTCTCCATGATGATGGTGTTTTCCGGATCTTTGATCTCGGCCATGGGTTTTCTCCTTGTGTTTAACTTTACTTGCCGACCTTGACGCTGATCATGCGGTCGGGATCGGTGACGGAGCCGTTGTTGGCATCGTCGCCGAGTTTGATCTTGTCGACGTTCTCCATGCCGGAGATGACCTTGCCGACGACCGTGTATTGGCCGTTGAGGAAGTCGCCCGGGGCAAACATGATGAAGAACTGCGAGTTGGCGCTGTTGGGATCCTGCGAACGCGCCATGCCGACCGTGCCGCGCTCGAACGGGACGTCCGAGAACTCGGCCGGCAGGTCCGGCTTTGAGGAGCCGCCTGTGCCAGCAGCCTGGGGCTGGAAGCCGTCTTCCATGTCGCCGTACTGGACGTCACCGGTCTGGGCCATGAAGCCCTTGATAACGCGGTGGAAGGCGACGTTGTTGTATTCGCCGGCCGTTGCCAGCGCCTTGATCTGCTCGACGTGCTTAGGTGCGATATCAGGGCGAAGCTCGACGACGACAGGGCCGTCCTTCAGCGTGATGGTGAGGAAGTTGTCAGCCGACTGCGCAAATGCGGTTCCCGCAAAGGAAGCAAGCGTGAGGGCACCGGCGAAAGCGAGGTGGAGGATTTTCATGGTTTCTCCCTGAGTGGTGAATGGAGTGTGGCGGCTCTAGGCCTTGCGTTTGGCCTGCAGCGCCGCGTGGACCGCTTTGGGCACGAACGCGCTGACGTCACCGCCCATGGCCGCGATCTGACGGACCAATGTGGCCGTAATGGGCCGCGATGCGGTGCCTGCCGGCAGAAACAGGGTCTGAACGTCAGGCGCCATTTGACGATTCATGCCCGCCATCTGCATCTCGTAGTCGAGGTCCGTGCCGTCGCGAAGACCACGCACAAGCAGCTTTGCGCCGCTTTGCCGCGCGGCATCGACCACGAGGTTGTCGAAGGAGACAACATCGATGTCGGCGGCGCGCTCGGGCAGAAATTCGAGCAGCGACTCGCGAATAAGGTCCGCGCGCTGGTCGAACGAAAAGAGCGGTGCCTTGCCCGGATGGATACCGATCGCCACGATAACTTTGCGCGCCACGTTCAGCGCCTGCACAAGTACGTCGAGATGCCCGTTCGTCATCGGATCGAAAGAGCCGGGGTAGAATGCCGTCGTCATCGCACCTGTTTCCGTTTGGTGAAGCCTTTTGTCACGGACGGCGACGGATCGCAAGAGTTGTGCAGGGGAGCAACCCTGTTCCCTGGGAAACAGCGGCACCAAAGAAATGAATGCTAGATGAATGCCATGTTCAAGAGCGTTTCACATCGCAGACTGTAATGTGAAGCAAGAAAGAACGGAACCTTTTTGAAGATACTGCCGTTTAGCACCTGAAAGGATGACGGCTATGGGACTTGCTCTGTTTTCGATGACGATGTTTTTCGCAATGATCTTTGCGACGATACATGCACTCCGGGACGAATCCCGTGAGCAGCGCGACCGTTCAGGCAACCGTAAGATCTTCGGCTAAAGGTAAAATGTTATGGCGACAGTCTTTATGACCTCCGCGGCGGTAATCAGTTTCGTCTTTCTCGTCGACTTTGCCCGCACGATACGCGACCTCCAGCGCGATCGACTGGGCTCGAGCGAGACCGGCGGCTTCAACGTTTAGTAATCTGCAGAAACTTTCCTCCAGAAGTTTCAAAATGAGCGCCCGCCATTCTTCCCCTGAAGCGGTCGCTTTCTAAAGCCGGACGGCATCCCCTGCCCGTCCGGCTTTTTCTTTGTCCGGGATTTGAAGCTGCCTAAGCCGCCGACACCTTATGCGTCCGGATCATGCGGAAGAACCGCCAGTTCAGGAGCAGCGCTGCGGCGGCAAGGCCGAGCACGAATCCGAACCAGACGCCTGTTCCGCCGAAGTTGAGCGGAAACGCGAAGGCCCAGGCGCAAACGAAACCGATAGGCCAGTAGGAAATCATCGCCAGGATCATAGGCACCTTTGTGTCCTTGAGGCCGCGAAGCATGCCGGCGGCAATCGCCTGCAACCCGTCGACCAGCTGGAATGCGCCGGCAATCACGATGAGCGGAGCGGCAAAGGCTAACACCTGGGCTGCATCCGGCCTGCTGGTGTCCAGGTAAAGTGCTGCCAGCTGGCTTGGGAAGAGTGCGAAGATCGCGCTGCCGATGGTCGCGAAGACGGATCCGAGCACCAGTGCCGAAATCGCTGCGCGCCGGACGCCGAGCATGTCGCCGCGGCCGTAGGAAAGGCCGACGCGCACTGTTGCCGCTTGGGCAATTCCAAGCGGGATCATGAAGGCGAGCGAAGCGAACTGCAGCGCGATGCCATGCGCGGCTAGTTCGATCGTACCGATTGTTCCCATCAACAACGAGGCGACGGTGAACAGGCTGACTTCAGCAAGTATGGTCAGCGAGATCGGTATTCCGAGATAAACCACTTCCCTGAACGCCGGCCAGTCCGGGCGCCAGAAACGCACGAACAGCTCATACTGGTTCAGTTCCGGTTTGCTCTTGATATAGGCGACCGTCAGCACCGTGCCGAGGACCGCCACGCCAAGGGCGGCGACGGCTGCACCGAAGATGCCGAGTTGCGGGAAGCCGAAATGGCCGTAGATCAGCACGTAGCAAAGGGCTGCATTGAGGACGAGCGTTGCCAGGGTGACATAGAGAATGATCCCTGCCCGCTCCAGGCCGCTCAGGAACGCACGCAGCACCATGAAGATCAGCCCCGGGAAGATCGCCCATTGTGCAATGTGCAGATACTCGGCGGCAAGGGCCGCCACCTCCGGCTGCTGGCCGGCAAGCAGCAGGATCGGTTCGGCAAGCCAGAGTACCGGCGCCGTCAGTACGCCGTAACAAAGCACAACCCAGAGCCCCATGCGCACGGAGCGGCGGACCGAAACCCTGTCGCCCCTGCCCTGGGCTTGCGCAGCCATCGGCACCACGGCGTTGGCGAAGCCGCTGCCGAAGATGTAGACGGTGAAGTACATCTGCGTTGCCAGAATGATCGCGGCGAGCTGGGTGGCACCGAGCTTGCCCACCATCAACACGTCGGTCGTGTTGATCGCAAGTTGTGCCAGCTGCGCGCCGATGAAGGGTACTCCGAGATAGAGGCTTGCCCGATAATGGGTGCGCCATGAATTGTCGGTTTGCACCGGGGTCGGGCTCGCATTGGCGGTCAGCATGACGGATTCCTGGATGTCGACGCGGCCGAGATACCGCAGGTCAGAACGGAGGGAAGGATGACGGAAATAGAACACGGCCGTCGAAAGAACCAGTGACAAAGCTTCGGCTGCTCAATTTTTCATCGAAGGATCAAGAAAATTGATCAATTTCGGTGCATGGCGCCGTGGTCGGCATAGCGCGGTTCTACCGACGGCTCCGCAGGCTCGACATCTTCGGCCGCAACGGCGAGCCGCTTCGGTACCTTGAACCAGAAGACAAGGAGCGCGCCCACCACGAAACAACTGGCAAGTGCATAGGGTGCACCGGCGAAAGTGATTTTGGCGGTTGGCGCTGTGAAATAGGCAAAGATCTGGGTGAAGATCAGCGGGCCGATGATCGTCGTGATGCTGCCGATGCTGGTGAGCGCGCCCTGCAGCTCGCCTTGGGCCGACGGAGGCACATGACCTGCGGCGATGCTGCGCAGAGGCGGATCGGCGAGGCTCTCGAGTGCGGTGGCGATAATCACGGCATAGATCATCCATCCCTGCCATGCAGCGGCATAGCCGACGGCACCGAGTGCCGTGAAAGTCAGGCCAAGGACGGCCGTTCTCCATTCGCCGAGCCGTGGCACGACGCGCGGCAGCACGAACGCCATCACCAGGGCGCCACCGATACCGAAGATGCCGAGCGAAAGACCGATTTCGCCCTCGCTCCAACCGTACCGGTAGGAAGAGACGAACGACCAGACGGACGGATAGACTGCATGCGCCATCCAGAACAGGAAGAAGACCAGCCCGACCCAGCCGATGCCGGGATAGTTGCGCATCTGCCGGAGCGCACCGAGCGGATTGGCGCGCTTCCATTCGAAGCGGCGACGGTTCGCCCTGTCCAGCGTTTCCGGCAGCAGGAAAACACCCAGCACGAAGTTGATGAAAGATAGGGCCGCGGCACCATAGAACGGTACGCGCGGTCCCAGTTCGCCCAGCAGCCCGCCAATGACGGGCCCCAACGCAAAGCCGGATCCGAACGCGATGCCGATCAGGCCGAAATTCTTGGCGCGGTTTCCATCGTTGCTGATGTCGGCAATGTAGGCTGAGGCAGTGCCGAAGCTGGCGCCGCTGATGCCGGCGAGAACGCGGCCGACGAACAACATCCAGTAGCTGGTCGCTAGCGCGCAGATCAGATTGTCGATGGCGAAGGTGAGCACTGAGGCAAGCAGGATCGGCCGGCGCCCAAAACGGTCGCTGAGATTGCCCATGAAGGGCGCAAAGAGGAACTGCATCGCAGCGTAGACCAGCAGCAGCCACCCGCCGTCGATGGCCGCATCGCTCACATTGGCGCCGGTCAGTTCCTCCAGATAGGTTGGCAGCACCGGCACGATGATCGCGATACCGATGATGTCGAGAAACAGGATGAGGAAGACGAGGAACAGGCCACGTCGCACGAACTTCTCGTCGAGCATCAAACTCTCCCCGCGCTATCCGTCGCCAGCGCGGAGACAGAACGTGAACAACGTTACCAATTTAGGTGTAACGCATGATTTCAATCGAAACAATACGTGAACATCTCAAAGTTTTTTATGGAAACGATCGCGTTCGTTGATCCATTGCTCTGCGGAAACGCGGCCCGTCTGGGCAACCGTGTCCGTTGCTCCGCCTTGAGGATGTCGACGAAAGCTCTAAGCGGCGTCGGCAGGGGAAAGAACACGGATGCAAAGGGTGCCCCTCGAAGCAGAATGAGTATGGAGCAGGTTTCCCTCGGAAAGGCAGGCCCGACTGTGTCGTGCTTCGCGTCGATGCACGCCGGCGCGACCGGTTTGGTAGCGCCACTAAAGTAAAAACGACAAAAGGGGCCGGCAGAATGAGCCGACCCCTTCTGATCTTTGGTTATGCAGTCTCTGGATCAGACCTGACCGGAGAATGTGTCGCAGGCGGACATCTTGCCACTGTCGAAGCCGCGCTTGAACCAGCGCATGCGTTGTTCTGATGTGCCATGGTTGAAGCTTTCCGGAACGACATAGCCCTGCATGCGTTTCTGCAGCGTGTCGTCGCCGATCTGGGTGGCGGCATTCAGCGCCTCTTCCAGGTCGCCTTGTTCCAGCAGACCCTTCTGTTGCGTGTACTTGCCCCAGACTCCGGCGAAGCAATCGGCTTGAAGCTCGACGCGTACCGACATCTGGTTGGCTTCGGTCTCGCTCATCGACTGGCGCATCTGATTGAACTTCGGCAGCACGCCGATCAAGTTTTGCACATGGTGACCGACTTCGTGGGCAACGACATAGGCCTGCGCGAAGTCGCCGGACGCGCCGAACTTCTGTTCAAGCTCGTCGAAGAAGCTCATGTCGAGATAGACCTTGCGGTCACCGGGGCAATAGAACGGGCCGGATGCCGCAGAGGCGAAGCCGCAAGCCGAGCGTACGGAGCCGCTGAACAGCACCATCTTCGGCTCCTGATATTGTTCGCCGCTCGCCTGGAAGATGCCGTTCCAGGTGTCCTCGGTTTCGGCCAGCACCGTCGACATGAAGGCTTTCATCTCTTCTTCCTGCGCCGATCCACGCGGTGCGGGCGAGCCGTCGCTCTGCTCAAAGCCCGGTTGCGCGACCGGGCCGCCGCCGCCCAGGACTTGCAGCATATCAATGCCCATGGCCCTCAGGATGAAGTAGAGCACGACGAGGAAGATGATGGTGCCAAAGCTCATGCCGCCGCCGGCGCCACGCATGCCTCCGCCCCCTCCGGGCATGCGAAACCCGCCACCCCGACCGAATGGATTACCGCCCAGACCGCCTCCGGGGCTTGCCCCGCGCTGGTCTTCAACGTTTCCGGATTGGCGGCGGCCTTTCCATTCCATGATCTGTCCTCCCGGCGTGGGTCGATACGCAATATCGGTCAGATCATTTATATGTCGGGCCGAATGCAGTTGTAAAACGCAATCGGGCCCGCAAGGTTGCGATCATGCCAATCTTTTCGAGGACTTGCCGCGATTGAAGAGGCGACCTTGGCGGATCGACAGAACGGCTGCCGCGGTCAGCAGCCCAGTCAATGGCACCGCCACCACCGCTGCTTGCCAGTTCGATAGGCCGCAGAACAGGCTGGCATGCATCAGCCGTCCCGGTAGCATCGTAAAGAGGCCGGCAACGACGATGCCGCCGAGATACATGCCGGCGACATGGCCGCGATGCGCGGCGATGTCGTGCCGCCGGGCAGCTGCAATCGCTTGCCAGCTTCCAAAGAGCACGTAGATCGACAGCATGTGAATGGGGCTGAAACCGCCAACCAGTCTGATTTCATGAATGAAAAACGTGGAGGATGCGGTCACGACCATGAGTACGATCCAGATCTTGCCGAGCATCCTGTGCCAGCGCGTGCCTTTCGGACGGGCAAGCAGAAAAGCGCCAAGGATCGCCGCCGGAATGACGGTCGCGACGTGCAACTGGATTGCGAACGGTGCGTGGAGAAGGGGTGCAAATGTCATCGCGGATTTCTATGCTGTTGATTTCCCCGAACGTGCGGCAGTCTCCTTGCTGCATTCAAATGCTTTGACTGGAACTGACGGAAAACTTCGTGAAACGCCCATTTCTGCAATCCACGCTTCGTGAACTGCATCTTGTCCTGAAGGCGCCGCGCCTCTGGGCAACCTTTGCAGCAGTTGTGCTGATCTTCTGGGTCACGGGGCCATACAGCACCGCTGAGCGCCTTGCCCTGGTACCGCGTCTCGGGTTCTGGCTGGTGTTGCACGCCCTCACCTGGGCGATCGCCATCGTTTCGGCTGTGTTTGCCAATGGCATCATGCGCGAAAGGGTCACCTCCGGCTTCGTTCGCATGATGATCGGTGCTGCCGTCGCCAGCATTCCGATCGGTCTCGTGACCACCGCAATCGGTTCGGTGACCTTTTCTGTTGCACCAACTGCGGCAGGTGTCCTCACTGACATCGCCACCGGCCTGCTGCTGTCGCTCTCTTTCTGTGCCTTGACCTGGATGACGATAAATGGGGACGCCGCGTCGGAGTTGGACGACACCGGCACCTTTGCAGCGACGCCCGACACGCGCGGGCATCAGGCTTCCATTGGGCCGACGACGTTCCAGGAGAATACGGGCCAGGTACCGCTGCTGTTGCGGCTGAAACACGCCAATCGCGGCGTGCCGCTACATCTGACGGTCAGCGACCACTACACGGAAGTCACGACTACCGCTGGGCGCGAACTCATTCTGTTGCGCTTCGCCGATGCACTCGGTGAACTCGGTCCGGTCCAGGGCTTGCAGGTGCACCGTTCCCACTGGGTGGCGGACGCGCACGTCGCGCGGCTCGTACGGGATAACGGCCGCATGACGATCCAGCTTGGGGACGGAACCGAGGTGCCGGTCAGTCGCACCTATGCCGCGGCCGTGCGCCAACGGTGGGGTTGACCGGCTGCTGATCGGGTCCTTGACCGTGTCCCGCTTTGACGATCCTATTCGCCCCAGGGAAACTGGCGAGGGAGGCATGGTCATGAAGGCGTTGCGGCTGGAGGCTATCGGCGACCTTTTCGTGCGCGAGGTGGACACGCCCTCGCCCGGCCCCGGTGACCTGCTGGTCCGCGTCGAAGCTTGCGGCATCTGCGGTACGGACAGGCACCTCCTGCATGGCGAGTTTCCGTCGATGCCGCCTGTCACGCTCGGCCACGAATTCTGTGGTATCGTCGAAGCGGTCGGCAAGGACGTGAGCGATATCGCCATCGGCGCGCGCATCACCGGCGACCCGAACATTTCCTGTGGTCGTTGCCCGCAATGCCGTGCCGGGCGGGTCAACCTTTGTCCCGCCTTGCGCGCGATCGGTATCCACCGCGACGGCGGTTTTGCCGATTATGTGATCGTTCCGCGAATACAGGCGCATGAAATCCCGCTCAGTCTCGATCCGGTGCATGGCGCCTTCTGCGAGCCCCTCGCGTGCTGCCTGCATGGCATCGACCTCTCCGGCATCCGTGCCGGATCGTCCGTCGTCGTTCTCGGCGGTGGGGTGATCGGCCTTCTGACGGTGCAGCTTGCGCGGTTGGCGGGTGCGACGACCGTTATCCTCTCGACGCGGCAGGCGGTCAAACGCAGGCTCGCCGAAGACGTTGGCGCAACGGCGACCGTCGATCCCTCCGCGAGCGACATCATCGAAGCCATTGCCGGTCCGGCAGGCCTTGTGCCCGGCGGCGTCGATGTGGTGATCGAATGCGCGGGTGTTGCCGAGACCGTGCGCCAGTCGACGCGGCTCGCCAGATCGGGCGGCACCGTCGTCATTCTCGGCGTCATGCCGCAGGGAGAGAAGGTCGAAATCGAGCCGTTCGACATTCTCTTCAGGGAGCTGCGCGTGCTTGGATCCTTCATCAACCCGTTCGTTCACCGCCGCGCCGCAGACCTCGTCGCCTCGGGGGCAATCGAGATCGACAAGCTGATCTCGCGGCGTGTCTCGCTCGATGAGGCGGTCGGCGTCATTGCACATCCGCCTGCTGCCGGCGAGGTCAAGGTTCTGGTGGTGCCGGACCAGGCTTGATGCTTTCGATACGGCTTTCAGGCGGCCATCTAACCCCTTGCGAAAGCGGATGCCGAAATATGTCGGGTTTCCTGTCGATTCCGGAATTTTCGGGGTTTCGCTTGCGGATACATTTGCCTATAAGCCGCTTCTAGCCTGAAAAGACCATCAATGCGTGCCCGGCCGGTGACCTCCCACCTTGGCCGGTTTTTCGCGCAGCTAGAAACGGATGACCGACCATGCCGAAGCGCCAAGATATCAAATCGATCCTCATCATCGGCGCGGGGCCGATCGTCATCGGTCAGGCATGCGAATTCGATTATTCCGGGACACAGGCCTGCAAGGCGCTGAAGGAGGAAGGCTACCGCGTCATCCTCGTCAACTCCAACCCGGCAACGATCATGACCGACCCGGGCCTGGCGGACGCGACCTACGTCGAGCCGATCACACCAGAAGTCGTTGCAAAGATCATCGCCAAGGAGCGCCCCGACGCGCTGTTGCCGACCATGGGCGGCCAGACCGCGCTCAACACCGCCCTGTCGCTGCGCCGCATGGGCGTTCTCGACCGCTACAATGTCGAGATGATCGGCGCCAAGCCGGATGCGATCGACAAGGCGGAAGACCGCGCGCTCTTCCGCGAGGCGATGGCGAAGATCGGTCTTGAGACGCCGAAGTCGCGGCTCGCCAACGCCACCGACATCAAGGATCACGACCGCAAGGTTCACGAGGCCGAGCGCGCCGAACTGAAGAGCCGCCTTTCCGGCCCGGATCTCGACAAGGCGCTCGACGAACTGGAAAACCAGTGGAACCTCGGCGAAGGCGACCGCAAGCAGCGCTACATGAACCACGCGATGGCGATCGCCGCGCAGGCGCTTGATGACGTCGGCCTACCGGCCATCATCCGCCCGTCCTTCACGCTTGGCGGCACCGGCGGCGGCATCGCCTACAACCGCACCGAATTCTTCGACATCGTCGGCAGCGGCCTAGATGCCTCGCCGACCACAGAAGTGCTGATCGAAGAATCGGTTCTCGGCTGGAAGGAATACGAGATGGAAGTGGTCCGCGACACCGCGGACAACTGCATCATCATCTGCTCGATCGAAAACATCGACCCGATGGGCGTCCACACGGGCGATTCGATCACCGTTGCTCCGGCGCTGACGCTGACGGACAAGGAATACCAGATCATGCGCAACGCCTCGATCGCGGTTCTGCGCGAGATCGGCGTTGAGACCGGCGGCTCGAACGTGCAGTTCGCCGTCAACCCGAAGGACGGCCGTCTGGTCGTCATCGAAATGAACCCGCGCGTTTCGCGCTCGTCGGCGCTCGCCTCCAAGGCAACGGGCTTCCCGATCGCCAAGATCGCGGCGAAGCTCGCGATCGGCTACACGCTGGACGAGCTTGAAAACGACATCACCGGCGGTGCGACGCCGGCATCCTTCGAGCCTTCGATCGACTACGTCGTTACCAAGATCCCGCGTTTTGCCTTCGAGAAATTCCCGGGCGCCTCGCCGGTCCTCACGACCGCGATGAAGTCGGTCGGCGAAGTCATGGCGATCGGCCGCACATTTGCCGAATCGCTGCAGAAGGCACTGCGCGGCATGGAGACCGGCCTCACCGGTCTCGACGAAATCGAAATTCCCGACATGGACGAGAACGGCGATGGCCGCAACGCCATTCGCGCCGCAATCGGTACACCGACCCCGGACCGTCTGCGCATGGTCGCCCAGGCGCTGCGCCTCGGCATGAGCGAAGCCGAAGTTCATGAGGCGAGCAAGATCGATCCTTGGTTCATCGCCCAGTTCAAGGCGATCGTCGACATGGAAGCGCGCGTCCGCGAGCACGGTCTGCCGCAGGATGCGGAAAACCTGCGCATGCTGAAGGCCATGGGCTTCTCCGACGCCCGGCTTGCAACCCTCGGCGGCAAGCGCCCTAAGGAAGTGGCCGAACTGCGCAACGCGCTGAATGTCCGCCCCGTCTACAAGCGCATCGATACCTGCGCGGCCGAGTTCGCCTCGCCGACCGCCTACATGTACTCGACCTACGAGACGCCCTTCGTTGGCGCTGCCCGTTCCGAAGCTGATGTCTCCGACCGCAAGAAGGTCGTCATTCTCGGCGGCGGCCCGAACCGCATCGGTCAGGGCATCGAGTTCGACTATTGCTGCTGCCATGCCTCCTTCGCCCTGAAGGACGCCGGTTATGAAGCGATCATGATCAACTGCAACCCCGAGACTGTTTCGACCGACTACGACACCTCTGACCGTCTCTATTTCGAGTCGCTCACGGCAGAAGATGTGATCGAGATCATGCGCGCCGAACAGGAAAAAGGTGAACTGGTCGGTGTCATCGTGCAGTTTGGTGGCCAGACGCCGCTGAAGCTGGCCGAAGCGCTGGAAAAGAACGGCATCCCGATCCTAGGCACCGCACCCGACATGATCGATCTTGCCGAGGATCGTGACCGCTTCCAGAAGCTTCTGATGAAGCTCGACCTCAACCAGCCGAACAACGGCATCGCCTACTCGGTCGAGCAGGCGCGCCTCGTTGCCGCCGAAATCGGCTTCCCGCTGGTCGTGCGTCCGTCCTACGTTCTCGGTGGCCGGGCGATGCAGATCATCCATTCGGAAAGCATGCTGCAGACCTACCTGCTCGATACGGTTCCGGGCCTCGTTCCGGAAGACATCAAGCAGCGCTACCCGAACGACAAGACCGGTCAGATCAACACGCTGCTCGGCAAGAACCCGCTGCTGTTCGACAGCTACCTGACCAACGCCACGGAAGTGGACGTCGATTGCCTCTGCGACGGCAAGGACGTGTTTGTCTCCGGCATCATGGAGCACATCGAGGAAGCCGGCATTCACTCCGGCGACAGTGCCTGCTCCCTGCCGGTTCACACGCTCGACTCGGCGATGGTCGATGAACTGGAGCGCCAGACGACGGCGTTGGCCAAGGCGCTCAATGTCGGCGGCCTGATGAACGTGCAGTTCGCGATCAAGGACGGCACGATCTACGTGCTCGAAGTCAACCCGCGCGCCTCGCGCACGGTGCCCTTCGTCGCCAAGACCATCGGTGCGCCGATTGCCAAGATCGCCGCCCGCGTCATGGCCGGTGAAGCGCTGGATGCGGCGATTGCCGCCTATGGCGAAAAGCCGGATCCGCGCAACCTGAAGCACATTGCCGTCAAGGAAGCGGTCTTCCCGTTTGCCCGCTTCCCCGGTGTCGACACGCTGCTCGGCCCGGAAATGCGCTCGACCGGTGAAGTCATCGGCCTTGACACCGATTACGCACTGGCCTTCGCCAAGTCGCAGCTCGGCGCTGGCGTCGACCTGCCGCGCGACGGAACGGTGTTCGTATCGGTCCGCGACGAGGACAAGACCCGCGTTCTGCCGGCAATCCGCATTCTCGTCGATATCGGCTTCAAGGTAATGGCGACAGGCGGTACCGCCCGGTTCCTCGGTGAAAACGGCATTGCCGCGATCAAGGTCAACAAGGTCCAGGAAGGCCGTCCGCATGTCGAGGACGCGATCCGCAACCGCCAGGTCCAGCTCGTCATCAACACCACTGACGGCAACAAGGCGATCTCGGACTCCAAGTCGCTTCGCCGTGCAACGCTGATGCAGAAGGTGCCCTACTACACCACCATGTCGGGCGCTGAGGCAGCAGCACGCGCCATCAAGGCGTTGAAGGCCGGCAACCTCGAGGTTCGCCCGCTTCAGAGCTACTTCAAGGCCTGATCGAACAACGACTGCGCGCATGTCTGTATGCGCGCAGTCCCGTGCTTTGGCCGATGGGCCGAACACAGCCCCCCAAAATGCGTCAACACGCGTGCCGACATGTGCTCCCGTCGAAGTCGCGTCGAGCGCGCAATATCTCCTTCATGGTTGTGAACGCCACGTGAATGCCGGGTTCAGCCTGCATTCGGTCGGCAGATGGTTAGATGTGCACATGCGCTCCCAAGCCGGAAACATCCGGCACTGCGCATGGGACGGGGCAACATCGTGCAGGTCTACTTCTTCGATTTGTATTGGGGCGACGAGCGCTTTGTCGACGAGGATGGCATAAGCCATTTCGATGACGGTTCCGCGTTGTATTACGGCCAGAGAATTGCCGACAAGATTGGCCGCGATGCCGATTACGGATCTCTGAAGGTTCATGTGCGCTCGGGAAACGGCGCGTTGCTGGCGGTGATCGCGCCGTCCGATGGCCGTCGCCGTGAACAGGACGCTCTGATCGGCCGCCACGGGCTGGGCATATTGCGCCGCCCCGTCGAAGCCGCCATCGCCCTGTCCACGGCCTGGTGATCAGTCAACCGCCACGGGCCGTCGTGTCCGGACCTTGGAACGCTCTGACCTTCGGCTGCGCGCAAGCCGGACGGTCCTGATCCCGAAGAACAGCGATGCGACCGAAATCACGCAAGCGATGACGAAGACCGCCAGCAGCGCGTCGCGCATGACCGCCACCCGTGCACCTTCATCGAAGCCGCGCAGGTTGGCCGCCAGCCCGAAGACAGCCGCACCGATTGCATAGCCAGCCGATTGCAGCGTCGGCAGCAGCGCCGATGTTTTGTCTCTTTCAGCCGTTGGCGAAACATCCATCAGCAATTGGCTGAGTGTGCCCCAGCAGACGCCGAAACCAGCTCCGATGGCAATCTGCCCTGCAAAGACCAGCCGAGGTTCGCCTGTTGCGATCGCCACCGTTAGTCCGATGAGACCGAGGCAAAGAAGGAGGGGGCCCGCCGAGATCAGTCGCACACGCGCTTCATGCGAGCGAAGGCTGGCAACCAGGATCGCTGTCAAGCTCCACGACATCGCCATCAACGCGCTGGAAAAGCCGGCTGCCGTTGGGCTGAAGTCCCACAGGTGCTGCAGGCCGTAAACAAGGTAGACGGAACCGGAAGCCTGCGCCAACGGCATCAGCAGGATGATCCAGAGGCCGGTGCCGAGCGGACGTCCGATCGCAAAGGCACCAAGCGGCAGGATTGAATGTTCGGAGCGACGGTCGAGGTGGACGGTGTTGATGAGAATAGCAATCGCCACGACCAGCAGGGCGGCCATGGCAAAACCGTTCTGAAGCATGTTCGAGACCGAGATCAGCAAAATGCCGAGCCCGAATGCCATCAGTCGAAAAAGGGGAATAGATTGTGCGCTGCGCACTGAAGTCGACTGCCTCGGCACGATGGCGACGACGAGCGCGATGAAGATGGCGGCGGCGGGAATATTCACGAAGAACGCCGCGCGCCACGACCAATGTTCGGTGAGAAATCCTGAAATGAGCGGGCCGCTAAATGCCGCACTTGCCCAGACGATCGCTTCGGCGCCGAAGACTTTCGGGACGAGCCTCGGCGGAAAGAGTTCAGGGATCAACGCATAACAAATGGCGGCGATGACGCCCTCGCCCAACCCCTGAAACAACCGTCCGGCCAGGACTTGCGGCATGCTCGTTGCCAGCGTTGCCAGCACGGTGCCAAAGACGAAGATTAGTGCTGCGGCGATCAGCGTGTTACGGGCGCCGAAGCGCGCCTTGAGGTTGGCCGCCAATGCACCGCCGATGATCGCAAAGACAAGATAGAGCGTGAACGCCCAGGAGAGCAGTGCCGCTCCGCCAAACTCCTCGACCGCCGTTGGCAGCGCGGTCGAGATGAAGAACTCGTTGAAGGCAAAGAGCGCGACACCGAGGCAAAGCGTCACGGTTGCCGCCAGATGGTTGGGTTGCAACAGCTCGCCCCAACGCCCCTCCGCTTCTGAATGCGGGCCGGATTGTCCGGCGTCGCGGCCATCCTTTGTCGTGCTCATCCTGTCATTTCCGTCCGTTTATCGTTTCGGAAATGGAACTGTTACGACCTCAACCGCGGTTGAGGTAAAGCCCATTTCTTGACGATGACGATTTTTAAGGAGCGTCTACAGGTTGCGTCCTGCGCGAAGGGGGCGGTGGATCATGGCGAAAAATCTGGCATTGGCTGTTTCCTTTCTGCTATAAGAACGGTTCGGATATTTCGGACGGTTCCGGCGCTTGCGTGCCGGAGACCGTTTTCTTTTGCGTTGGCGCCGCCCCCAAGCGGCGCCTCGTTCTTGATGAAGGACATTGAAATGGTCGACAAAGTGCCGATGACACAGGGTGGATTCGTCAACCTGCAGGAGGAGCTGCGCTGGCGCCAGCAGGAAGAGCGACCACGAATCATCGAGGCCATCGCCGAAGCGCGCGCACACGGTGACCTGTCGGAAAATGCGGAATACCACGCGGCCAAGGAAGCGCAGAGCCACAACGAGGGTCGCGTCGGCGAACTCGAGGACCTGATCGCGCGCGCCGAGGTCATCGATCTCTCGAAGATGTCCGGCTCGAAGATCAAGTTCGGCGCCAAGGTGAAGCTCGTGGACGAGGACACCGAGGAAGAAAAGACGTACCAGATCGTTGGCGATCAGGAAGCCGACGTGAAGGCAGGGCGCATCTCGATTTCGTCGCCGATCGCCCGCGCGCTGATCGGCAAGGAAGTCGGTGATTCCATCGAAGTGAACGCGCCGGGTGGTTCAAAGGCATACGAAATCCTCGCGGTAAACTGGGGCTGACGGCCCCTTGGGGCGACGGTTCCGCCTCGCCCCAATCCGCTTCTTTCAAGACATTGTTTGTCGCATGCCCAAGGAGAGCGCTTCCGTGGCCGATATCCGGGACGTCGAGGTCATCGCTCCCAATTTCAAGCGGCGCCTCTCGGGCGTTACCTCGACCATCATCCAGCTGATTCCGATCCAGCGCGCTCTGGGTCAGAAGATTGCGGTGCTCGGCCCGGGCCTTCCCGAGAGCCTGCCGTCGATCCGGTTTCTCGATCTCCTGCATCTCTGGAAAGCGCCTCCGGGCCGGCGTTATCGCGTCTGGCACGCGCGCCGCAATGTGGAGATGTTGCCGGCGATCATCATGCGCGATCTGTTGCGCATGAAGTTGAAGATCGCCTTCACCTCGGCATCGCAACGCCGCCACACGGGCTGGAGCAAGTTTCTGATCGGGCGGATGGACGCGGTGATCGCGACCAGTGGCAAGACCGCCGCCTATCTCGAAGTGCCGAACGACGTCATCCTCCACGGCATCGATACCAAACGGTTCCACCCTGCGGTCGATCCGGCTCAAGCAAAAGCGGCGCGTGGCGTCGACCCGGCCCAGAAGTTCGTCGGCTGCTTCGGGCGGGTGCGTCGTCAAAAGGGCACGGATCTTTTCGTCGACAGCATGATTGCCCTCCTGCCCTGCCGCCCAGGCTGGAGCGCGATCGTTGCCGGCCGTGCCACTGGGCCGCACGTGGCGTTTGAAAACGAGCTCAAAGAGCGCGTCGCGAAAGCCGGGCTTGCCGAGCGTATCCTGTTCGTCGGTGAGCACACAAACATTCCGGACTGGTACCGGGCGCTTGATCTTTTCGTTGCGCCGCAGCGCTGGGAGGGTTTCGGCCTGACGCCGCTTGAGGCGATGGCAACGGGTGTTCCCGTCGTCGCGACGGATGTCGGCGCATTTTCCGAGCTGGTCGCGAGCGGCACCATGCAAACCGGCACGATCGTGCCGGCCGACAACCTTCAGGCCATGGTCGAGGCGACGGCCGCGTTCATGGACGATGACCGGCGGCGCACAGCGGCGGGCGTGAATGGCCTTGCGCGCACCGCCGCCTCGTTTGCGATCGAAGGTGAAGCCGGCGCCATCAACCGGGTGTACGAACGGCTGATGCGCTGACCGCCGGCGCGGTCAGGCAGCTATTTCCTTGAGGCGAACAGCTTCATATACGCGTCGGTGATTGCCTGCTTCGAGAACTGATTCATCAGCGTTTCGTGGCCGCGTTCTGCCAGGCGCAAGCCGAGTTGACGGTCGTTTGCTATGCGCTCGATGGCGCGGCTGAAGCCCTCGGCATCGCCGATATCGACCATCAGGCCGTTTTCACCGTCGCGCATGAACCATTGCGGACCTTCGGAGCGGCTGGAAACAACCGGCGTACCCTGGGCCCAGGCTTCGAGAACGACGTTGCCAAGCGGTTCGTGGCTCGACGCCATGACAAAGATGTCGGCGGCGGCAAGGAACGGACGGACATCTTTCTGCCACCCGGCGAAACGAACACGGTTTGCAACACCAAGGTCGGCGGCAAGCTTTTCCAGGTTTTCGCGCTGCTCGCCATCGCCGATCAGCCAGAGATGCACGTCCGGCACCTTTGCGATCGCCTCGATCAAGGTATGGAAACCTTTGCGCGGAACGAAACGCCCCATCGACATCACCACCGGAACATTCTCCGGCGTGTCGAGCGCCGCGCGGTCGACGGCGGCGACACGTTCGGTGTTGGTGAAGTTGGAGATCACCTCGACATCGCGCTTCCAGCCGATGTTGCGCACATGGTCGGCGATACCCGGCGTGTTGCAGACGAGGCAGTCGGTGTTGCGGAAATAGTCGAGACGGAGCGGATAGTCGCCGAGCCGCGAGATCTTGATGCATCCCTTGTAGTTCGGCATCAGCCGGCTCGCGCGCGGCATCCACGCGAACAATGCGTCCGGTTTCTCGCGCCGCGCCATGCTGCTGACCTTCATCGGCAGCAGGATGCGGTCGAGCGAGAGGTTGCGGAAATTGCTTTCGACAATGCGGGTCGCACTTTCGATGTCCTTGCGCCAGCTCCGCCCCGGACGAATCACCGCAGTCTGCTCGACGCCGCGCTCAGCCAGGGAGTTGACGAGGTGGACGAAAAAGCGCTCAGCGCCGCCGTCCTTACCGAAGTGGTAGTGCATAACTTTCATGGGAACCTCACGGCTGCCGGCGCTGCCGATCCATGTCGTCATGGTTCGGATGGCGCTTCAGCGCGTGCCTCTGATAAATCTTGGCGGCGGTCAAAAATGCGTAGACGGCGCCGGTCATGGCCTCGATGAAGCCGGGGAATCCACAGCGCCAAAGCCCGTTGCGGAAATAAAGACGATAGAAATAGAGTGGTGGGCTTGCCAGCATCTTGTAGGGTCGCGGCGGTTTGCCCGCCGCAAACTGCTGGTCTGCCTTCAGAGTCGAATATTTGTTTTCCTTCAGGATCTGCTCGTCGATGACGAGCGGACGGTAGTGGAGCAGGCTGCCCTTGCGCGCGACGCCCACCTGGCCATCCGGCACGATACCCTCGTGAACCTTCTGGTTGAGATCATAGCGTCCCCTGCCCTTGCGGATTAGACGCAAATTGCGCCGCTCATGCACACGCTCTGGTGTGTATCCGTAGCCGATCAGGTATGGGCGGCGCGCCACGCGCCAGCCGACCGTCTCAGGCACGGCATCGAGAAGCGAGGGCAGAAGTGCCTTCAGCGGTTCGTCGAGACGCTCGTCTGAATCGATGTTGAAGCACCAGGGCTGCGTGCACTGATCGAGCGCGAACTGCTTCTGGCCCGCATAACCTCGCCACGACTCGTGCATGAAGCGTATCGGCCAGCCCCTGTCGATGAAGGATTGCACGAGGGCGGGGGTGCCATCCGTCGACCCCGAGTCGACGATGACGATCTCGGCACACTGCTCGAGGCTCTCGATGCAATTGCCGAGATAGGCTTCTTCATTCTGGCAGATGATGAAGGCGGAAAGCGGAAGTTTGCTCATGGATGACGCCACTCAACTCCGGTCGTGTCTGCGTTCTCCAAGGGAGCCTCGCTGCCGTTGCGGATCCTCAAGTCTTCTGGATCCTAGATCTGGACCAGCCCGATATCCTTGACCTGACGAATGGTCAACATCGTGCGCACCGTATCGACCCGCTCGTTGGCCGTCAAAACTTCAATGACGAAATCCTGGAACGCCGTCAGGTTCTCTGCGACGCAATGGAGCAGAAAGTCACTTTCCCCCGAGACGGTCCATGCCTGGCGCACGATCTGCCATTCGGCTGTTGCCGCGGCGAACGCCTTGAGGTCCGCCTCCGACTGCCTCTTCAGGCCGACCATGCAGAACGCTACGAGATCGAAGCCGAGCGCCGGCGCGTTCAGAAGCGCGTGATAGCCCTTGATGACGCCGGTTTCCTCAAGTTTGCGCACCCGTCGCAGACAGGGCGGCGCCGAAATGCCGACACGTTGCGCGAGGTCCACATTGGTCATCCTGCCGTCACGCTGGAGCTCGCGAAGGATCTTGAGATCGATTGCGTCGAGCTCGACTTGTTTCGTCATGAAGGTTCGTCCTTTTCACACGGCGACTTTTGCGCACAAGGCTAAGTCGAAACAGGAGTATTCTTGTCTTTGCGCCCGGCGCATCGTCGCCGCCGAGCCTATGATTTCAGGATGGGCATATGGCCGATTGGCCGGAGACCGCCTGCCCCACCGACAGGTTGTGGCCGGTGCCGCGTCTGCTTCCTGGCTCAGCCTGCGCGAGCCCGGCGCTTTCGCACCGCAATTTTGCAGAAATGGGGGCATGCATATGCGATCCGTCGCTCACATCAGGGAGAAGACTATTCTCTAATCGTGAACTGCCGCATGCGGCGAGTTCTCGGTCGAGCCAAACGCGGCTTGCATTCAACCCCATATGCCTCTCCAGCAAAGTGAATCCGCGTGAAATATCGCCAAACAGGTCCGACAACAAGCATCAGCACCCACTATTCGCGGGAAAACCAGCGTTTAGCTAGGGTCGGGCCGGCTTAACCGCGTTTCGCCAGCACGCGTAGAGAAAAACCGCCTGCGATCCGGAGCCGCGCGTCGCTCACAGTCTTTCCGTCTCGTACATGAAGGAGTACTGATTTTTGATTGGCGGCGTCGCTCGGCGAGCTGTCTCGACCGACATGATCTGCAGGAATTGGGGGCGTGGCAGGTGTCGATAATCGACCACATCGACGGCAAGGCCTTCGAGCGAATCGAAACGGTTCCGTGCTTGCTGTGCGGTCGCTCCCACCCGTCACGGGTTATCCGCGCGCGTTTCGGAATGACAGCTATGGTCGCTGAGTGCATCGACTGTCGCCTCGCCTACCAGACGCCGCGCCCATCGCAGGAAGCTTGCATCGCCTATATGGATTGGCGGTGGTCTTCTGCGGGCGGCTACGTCACCGACAATGCCCAGAAACGTGACGTTGCATGCAGCCAGATGGCGATCGTTTCGGCCCTGCATCCTTCGCGCGGGCATTTGCTGGATTTCGGCGCCGGATCGGGAACCTTTGTCAAAGCAGCGCTTGACGCCGGCTGGCAAGCCGCGGGGGTCGAACACAGCCCAGTCGCCGTGCAGAAGGCCAGCGACTATTATGGCGTGAACCTCTCGATGGATATTCCGGACGGTAGCTTCGACGTCATAACCCTCTGGGACGTTGTCGAGCACCTCAAGGATCCGCTCCCGCTCCTCGCGCGCCTCAACGGCTGCCTGAATCCGGGCGGTACGTTGATCGTTGAGACCGGAAACTACGAAAGCTGGATGCGAATCGCTCAGGGCGACCAATGGGGGCTGTATCTGCTCGACCACCACTACTACTTTTCACCAGCAAGCCTTGAGGAGACGCTTCGTCGCGCCGGTTTCGCGGATTTCCAGCTGCTGCCGGCAAAGTCCATCAGGCCGAGATGGCGGGGTCTTCTTCGGCGGCCGCTGAAAGCGGTTCGTTCATGGCGTATCTGGAAGGAAGCGAGACGGACCTGGCCCGATCATGCCGGCATGCACGAGATGATAGCGGCAGCGAAGAGACCGTCCTGAACGTTGTGGCCGTCAAGCGAACGGGAACGCCTTGAGCAGCTTGTCGAGCGTTTCCGTGGAAGGCACTGCCGGCACGTAGTCCGCCTCTTGCAGCACGGCCTCGGGAGAGGCGACAAAGTCCCTGAAGTCGATCGGACCTACAAGGTCGCGACCGCGGAAACTGGAATAATCCGCGAATTTGAAACCATCGCCCTTGATCTCGCCATGCGGCTCCATCCAGCACGACGGCACGCCATAGTCGTCGGCAACGATCAAGCCGTGGAGGCTGCTTGAGACGACAAGGTCGGACGCTGATATCTCATTCGCAATCGTCTCGGGATCGCCAAGCAGATTGAGAATGCTCCAATGTCGCGGAAGACAGTTTGCGAATTCATCGACGAAGGTTTGATGGGTTGCAAAATGAGGAATGACCGTCACGCGGTGGCGGGCCTGCATCTTCGGCCACATCAGCGGCAACAGGATTGCCGGATCGCCGAGAGCGATGTCGTCGTCCGGCGCCGCTTTCGCCTGGCTCAGCTTGCCGCGCACCGCATCGAACTTGAGCCGCTGCGGCCAGAGCGCCGGCGCATCCGAGTTCATGAAACCAGAACCCCAAACATGCAATGTCCGCCACGGCTTCCTTCGCAGGAACGTATACCGCCCCGTCCGGTGCCTGCGGTAATAGGCATCAATGATGCTTCCGATCCCGATGAGTTCCGCGGACGAAGGCTTCACGTATTCGGGTTCTATCGCGAAGAATTGACGGAGTATGTCCGTCATGAGGTTGTCGCCGAAGTTCTCCGTTGACTGCCCGAATTGTCCTGTGACCGAGGCCGAGAACACCTTGATCTTACGCACTGCCCTTTTCCTTGCACACCTGTTGAAGCAGCGCCCGTCAGGGGGGGCGTTGAAGCCGACAACGACGATCGATTTCGGCGTCACTCGCCCGGAAAATTGCGCTCGTTCAATTGGAGAAGTGTAACATTGTCCATCGCCAGATCCGGCCATTGCCTGGGGCCATCACGTGCTTGTGACTTGTGCGGTTGCGGTGCAAGCGGTGCAAAAATGCCCGATCTGGTGTCAAATCGGTTCGACGGGCTCAAGCACTTGTGTGTATTGCCTCTGCCGCCCTTGAAACTCCCCGGGGGGAATCCCTAAAGTATGGAACTATTTCCCTATGATGAAACGGAACCGGATATGGCCCCTCGGCCGCCCGGCGAGCGAAGGACAAGACCATGACTGCCCGCCATGTAAAAGTGCTGATCATCGGCTCCGGCCCCGCCGGCTACACCGCTGCCATCTACACGGCGCGTGCGATGTTGGAACCGGTCCTGATCGCCGGCATGGAACAGGGCGGCCAGTTGATGATCACCACCGACGTGGAGAACTATCCTGGTTATGCCGATCCGGTCCAGGGTCCCTGGATGATGGAGCAGATGCTGAAGCAGGCGACCCATGTCGGTGCCGAGATCGTCAACGATCTGGTGACTGACGTCGACCTTTCCGTTCGTCCGTTCCGGGTCAAGACCGACAGCGGCAACGACTGGACGGCCGACGCGCTCATCATCGCCACCGGCGCCAAGGCGAAGTGGCTCGGCATCGAAACCGAGCCGACCTTCATGGGATTCGGCGTTTCGGCCTGCGCCACCTGCGACGGGTTCTTCTATCGCAACAAGGACGTGATCGTCGTCGGCGGCGGCAATTCGGCTGTCGAAGAGGCGCTCTACCTCTCCAACCTTGCAAAGACGGTGACGGTCGTCCATCGCCGCGATTCGTTCCGTGCCGAAAAGATCCTGCAGGAGCGCCTGTTCGCCAAGCCCAATGTCAAGATCATCTGGGATCACGAAGTCGTCGAGTATCTGGGCGCTGCCCCCAAGCCGCCGATGCCGGCATCGGTCAACGGCGTCAAGCTGCGCAACACCAAGACGGGCGAAACGAGCGACATGGTGACCGACGGCGTCTTTGTGGCGATCGGTCACGCGCCTGCCGTCGAATTGTTCAAGGGCAAGCTTCGGCAAAAGTCGAACGGCTATCTCTGGACGGCAGCCGATTCGACGGCAACGGACGTGCCCGGCGTTTTTGCCGCAGGCGACGTCACGGACGATATCTATCGCCAGGCGGTGACCGCTGCCGGCATGGGCTGCATGGCAGCGCTCGAGGCCGAGAAATACCTGGCGGGTCATATGCCCGTCGCAATTGCAGCCGAATAGAAGCTGCGAATCGGGGGGTATCCCGCAAGGAGCCTTTCCCGTGTGGGAACAGATACATCAGCCGCACCCGGAGGACATGATCCCGTCCCCCGGGGTGGTTTCATATGGGGGACTTCATGTCGCTGGATTGGGACAAACTGCGCATCTTTCACGCGGCGGCCGAGGCTGGGTCGTTCACGCATGCGGCAGACAAGCTCCATCTCTCTCAGTCGGCGATCAGCCGTCAGGTGAGTTCGCTCGAACAGGATGTGGGCATCAAGCTGTTCCACCGGCATGCACGCGGCCTGATCCTGACAGAACAGGGCGAGATCCTTTACCGCACCGCGCACGAAGTGCTGATGAAGCTCGAGAGCGTCAAGGTGCAGCTGAGCGAAACGACGGACAAGCCGAGCGGCAAGCTACGCATCACGACAACGGTCGGCCTCGGCCAGGGATGGCTCACCGACAAGATCCAGGAGTTCATGTCGCTGCATCCGGACGTGCAGGTTCAGCTGATCCTCGACAACGAGGAGCTGGATGTGAACATGCGGCATGCCGATTGCGCCATTCGGCTGCGCCAGCCGCAGCAGTCCGACCTGATCCAGCGCAAGCTCTTCACCGTGCACATGCACGTCTACGCCGCGCCCTCCTACATCAACAAGCACGGCGAACCGCAGTCGCTCGACGACTTGGACAATCACCGCATCATTACCTTCGGTGAGCCCGCGCCGAACTACCTTCTCGATGTCAACTGGCTCGAAATCGCCGGTCGCGATTCCGACAACCCGCGGACGTCGCATCTGCAGATCAACAGCCAGACCTCGATCAAGCGTGCCTGCCTTCTCGGCATCGGCATCGCGATGCTGCCCGACTACATTGTCGGCCGCGACCCGGGCCTCATACAACTTCCGATTAGTGCCGATATCCCGTCTTTCGACACGTATTTCTGCTATCCGGACGAGATGAAGAATGCCGCCAAGCTCAAAGTCTTCCGCGATTACATCGTGGCAAAAGCCAGGAACTGGAGCTTCTGACGCCGATTGCGGCATTGCTCATTTTGTGAGCGTTTGCCAAGTGTAAGTGTATCTATCTGAATTTTCGATGTATTTTCTATGGTGCGGCGCATTCTGTGTGCCGCACTTTGCTTTTTCGATGCAGAATTGGGCAGTGATGCGCACATGACATGGCTGACATGCATATTAAATGATTGCTGCCCGCTCAAAAAAGCAGCATACCACACTCAGCTGATGCATCTTTGGTGGCTTCTCCTCCCAGTGCCACCGCAGCAGCTGTTCCCCTCTGGAGGTTTAATTACCTTCACAACTATAAGGGCCCAAGTCATCTTGTGGCCCTCTTTTTTTGTCTACTGTAAGGACACGGGCGATCCGTGACGAAATTCACAGCCGGCTATTGAAAGCTGGTACTTCGCTTCCCATATCAAAATGCAGCTGATGCATTCTTGGTGGCTTTCTCCTCCCCCGCCACCGCAGCAGCTGTTCCCCTCTGGAGGTTTTAATTACCTTCACAACTACAAGGGCCCAAGTTTTCTTGAGGCCCTCTTTTTTTGCCCTTTTCCCTGTTCACGGTCTTGTGATTTGTATATCGATCATTGCCGATACACTTATCGATAAACCACGATATGGCGATGTACGATGGATCGAGACGAAATCTTCAAGGCCCTGGCGCACCCAGCAAGAGTGAACATCCTTGCCTGGTTGAAAGAGCCGCAGGCGCATTTCCCGACACAGGAGCATCCGTTCGAAATGGGCGTTTGCGCCGGTCAGTTCGAGCGCTGCGGCCTGTCGCAATCCACCGTATCCTCGCATCTCGCGATCCTTCAGCGCGCCGGCCTGGTGACGACCAAGCGTCTCGGTCAGTGGGTCTTCTACAAGCGCAACGAAGAAACAATTGCCGAGTTCCTCAAGGATATCGGCAGCCTGTGACTATCTCCTCCCAAAGACCAAACTGAAACCGAAAGGACCTGCAATGGCTACCCTCTTCGATCCTATTACAGTCGGCGAAATCGCCTTGAAGAACCGCATCGTCATGGCGCCGCTGACGCGCAATCGTTCGCCGAAGGCCGTGCCCAACACGCTCAACGCGACCTATTACGAACAGCGCGCATCGGCAGGCCTGTTGATCACGGAGGCAACCGCGATTACCCAGCAGGGTCAAGGCTATGCCGACGTGCCCGGCCTCTACACGCCGGAAGCGCTGGATGGCTGGCGCAAGGTCACTGATGCCGTTCATGCCAAGGGTGGTCGCATCGTCGTGCAGATGTGGCACGTCGGTCGCATCTCGCATGACACGCTGCAGCCGGGCGGCGGCAAGCCGGTGGCGCCTTCGGCGATCCGCGCAAAGTCGAAGACGTACCTGATCAATGCTGACGGGACCGGCTCGTTTGCTGAAACCTCGGAGCCACGTGCGCTCGAAATCTCCGAGCTTGATGGGATCGTCGAGGACTACCGCAAGGCGGCCCGGGCAGCCATCGATGCCGGCTTCGACGGCGTCGAAATCCACGCCGCCAATGGCTATCTCATCGACCAGTTCCTTCGTTCCGGCTCGAACGAGCGCACCGACGCCTATGGCGGCTCGATCGAGAACCGTGCCCGCTTCCTTTTCCAGGTCGTCGACGCCATCACGTCGGAAATCGGGGCCGGTCGTGTGGGTATTCGGCTTTCGCCGGTGACGCCCGCCAACGATGCCTTCGATCCGGAACCGCAGCCGCTGTTCAGCTATGTCGTCAAGAACCTGGCCCGCTATCCCCTCGCCTATATCCATATCATCGAGGGTGCGACCGGCGGCCCGCGCGACCATCAGCAGGGTGAACGTCCGTTCGATTATGACGCGCTGCGTGCCGTCTACGCTGCCGCCGGCGGCAAGGCCGCCTGGATGACGAACAACGGCTATGACCGCGAACTCGCGGCAGAAGCGGTCAAAAACGGCGAGGCCGATCTGGTCGCCTTCGGTAAGCCGTTCATTGCCAATCCGGACCTCGTCGAGCGGCTGAAGGAGAACGCTCCCCTGAACACGCCGGACCAGGCGACGTTCTACGGTGGTGGCGCCAAGGGGTATACCGACTACCCCGCCCTTGAACAGGTTGCCTGACGCTCCCACATGGCCACATGCCCCGCCATTCGGCGGGGCATGTTTCCCCGGGGAACTCTCTCGTTTATGTCTTCTTCCTATTTTGAGAAATGGTCATTGCAGCCTGATGGTGAGGTGATCGTTACCCCCTCCAGCCATCTTTATCCCGTTCGCTATCGGAACCGCTCGGCGATGCTGAAAATCGCCCACGACCCCGAAGAGAAGTTCGGCCGTCTGCCGCTGGTTTATTGGAGCGGGCAAGGTGCTGCGAGCGTGTATGAAGCGGACACGGATGCCGTCCTGATGGAGCGCACGGACAGCCGGAGAAATCTTTTTCATATGGCGATGACGGGAAGCGATGTCGACGTGACGCGCATCATCTGCCGTACCGTTGCCAGGCTTCATGCGCCGCGTGCCGGCCCAATTCCTTCGGATCTGGTCCCTCTCGACCGGTGGTTCAACTCGCTTGAGGCGGCTGCTCCTGTTCAAGGAGGTCTTTTCGCGCGGGCACTCGATGCGGCGAAAACCCTGTTTGCCGATCCTGAACCGCCGGTCGTGCTGCACGGTGACGTTCACCACGCCAACATCCTCGATTTCGGCGATCGCGGCTGGCTGGCGATCGATCCGAAGCGCGTTGTTGGCGACCGCGGCTACGACTATGCCAACCTGTTCTGCAACCCAGAGCTGCCCGTGGTGACGGCGCCGGGCCGGCTGCAGCGGCACCTGCCCGTTGTTGCCGCGGAGACGGGGCTCGCGCCGCGCCGGATCCTGCTTTGGGTTCTGGCCTATGCGGGGCTATCCGCCGCCTGGTTCATTGAAGATGGTGACGATCTCGGCGTTGAAAGCGATCTGACCATGGCGCGGATCGCCATTGCTGAGCTCAACCGCTAGGTTGCGCTCGTTTTCAACAGGATCACCGCATAGGTGCAAGGCTCGCCCGACGCATTGCGGAAGACGCAATCTTGCGGCGAGCCGAGCTCCAGGCAGTCTCCCTCGCCAAGGATATGTGTCTCGCTGCCTTCCACGAAAGTGAGGCTGCCCTGTGTTACCCATATCCATCGGCGATGAAAGGCATAGGCTGCGGCCGGAATTGGCACCTCGGTTCCGGCAGGAAGTTCGACCTCGACGAGGTCGAGCGGCTGCTCCGACATTGGCGAGATATGGCGACGAAGGTAACCGCTCTGAGGGTCGCGCCACACCGGCTGGTCCTCGCGTCGCGACAGCCTGCCCTGGCTCATCTCGGCGCGTGCAATCAGGCTCGACATCGTCAGGCCGAACGCCCCTGCAAGCCGGGCCAGCAGCGTCGCCGTCGGACTGCTGTCTGCACGCTCGATCTTGTGGATCATCGTGCGGGAGACGCCGGAGCGCTCGGCCAGCTCGCTCAGAGACCAACCGCGGATTTCCCGTTCGAGGCGAATGCGATCACTGATGCGTCGATCGAGGCTGTACACTTTAGTATCCATCGCGTAGTCATATAGTGTACGAACATGCGGGGCAACATGCTGATCAGGCTAGCAAGAGAAGATGATCTCCCGGTCATCTGCGACATCTACAACGACGCGGTGGCCAACACGACCGCCATCTGGAACGAGACGATTGTCGACGTTGCCAATCGATCTGCATGGTTCAAGGCGCGACGCGAAGCCGGATACCCTGTGCTGACAGCAGTATCCGATGCTGGCAACATCGTCGGCTACGCCTCCTTCGGCGACTGGCGGGCGTTTGACGGCTACCGGCACACGGTCGAGCATTCCGTCTATGTCCATCGCGACAGCCGTGGCGGCGGCATCGGCCGTAAGTTGATGGTCGCCCTGATTGCAGAGGCCGAACGTCTGGACAAGCATGTGATGGTGGCGGGGATAGAATCGGAGAATGCCGCATCGATACGGCTTCACCAACAGCTGGGCTTCACCGAAACCGGTCGAATGCGCGAGGTCGGGACGAAGTTCGGACGCTGGCTGGATCTGACCTTCATGCAGCTGGTGCTGACGACCGGTTCACCCGCCTGACGCGCCTGTTTTTCCGAGCCCCACAAGATGCTATGTAGGAAGCTTGGCAGTTTCGGCGAGGCGTTGCGGGCGACACGATATGGGGAACGGCAGCTCAGAAGGTGTTGCGTATGCTGTCAGAGGTCTGCTCGCGCTGCTGATGACGGTGAGTATTGGGCGCCCGAATGCTGCCCATGCCCGCATCGACGAGTTGCCGGTGCGCGCCAAATGTATCTATGTCGGTCGGTCCGCCACGGACCCTGCCAAATCGCTGTGCGTCAGCAAGGAGCGCTTCGAGCGCGACGTTTGCGGCGTCATCGATCACTACGCCACTGCCAATGACCTGCCACCGGCGTTCTTCGCGCGCCTGATCTGGCGTGAAAGCCTGTTTCGGCCGAATGCGGTCAGCCCGAAAGGGGCCGAGGGCATCGCGCAATTCATGCCGGGTACAGCAAAAATGCGTGGCCTTGCCAACAGCTTCGACGTCGTTGCCGCCCTGGGCAAGTCTGCCGAGTATCTCGGCGAACTGAAGACGCGCTACGGCAATCTGGGTTTTGCTGCCGCCGCCTACAATGCCGGCGAGAACGGGCTCGAGCGTTTTCTCGAGGTGGATTGGCTGCCGGCCGAGACGCGCAACTATGTGCTGGCGATCACCGCCTATAGCGTCGAGGACTGGCGGGACAATCCGCCCAAGACCCTCGATCTGACGCTCGACAAGAACAAGAATTTCCTCGAAGGCTGCGTGGCGCTGGCAAGCACGCGCCAGCTGCGCGAGATCGACGTGATCGACGAGGCGGAGTGGGCGCCCTGGGGCGTGCAGCTCGCAGCCCATTTCCAGAAGTCGCTTGCGCAGCGACTGTTCGTCAACGCCGTCAAGCGGTTGCCGGATCCCATCCGCAGCGAGAAAGCGCTGCTGCTTCGTGAGCGCAACGCCAGTTTCGGTCGCCGTATTCGATATGCCGCCCGCATCGGCCGCGACAGCCAGGCGGAAGCCAATGCGCTTTGCGCCACCATCCGAAAGAATGGTGGCGCCTGTCTCGTTTTCAGGAACTGACTGCCATCGTGGCAGGTGCTAACGCCTCGTCGGCTCCGACGCGTCCCGCAGCCTGCGGCAGGCAGCCAAGCGACTTCAGGGTTTTGGCCACGGCTTCATCGATCGGCGTATGCGGCTCCTCACCGAGTAGGGCCAGCAGCCGGTCGTTCGGCATTTGCAGCGGCTGACCCCAGAGGTAGCGCATCTTGCGCAACTCGCGAAACAGCGGCACGACGGGAGACGCCAAAGTCACCAGCCACCATGGAAAAGCGCGTGCCGGAAGGTTTGTCGATCCCGCAGCCCGCGCGATGGCGGCAACCATCTTCGTGCCGTCGTCGTCGACGAAACCGCGCATGTGGTAGACGGCAAAGGCCGGCAGATCCTTCGCGCGCTCGACCAGGCGGATCATCGTCTCGGCCACGTCGGGCAAATAGGCCCATTGATGCGCAATTCCCTTCTTTCCGGGGTAGCTGACAGCGCTCAGTGGTTTTCCAGGCTTCACCAGCCCTTGCGAGAACCAGTTGTTGGCGGCGTCGGGCCCGAAGAAATCCCCTGCCCGCAGGATGATCACGCCGACACCGGCGTCCGACGCAGCCTTGAGCCGAAGCTCCATCTCCTTGCGGATCATGCCCTTGTCCGTGTGTGGGTTCTGGGGGCTGTTCTCGCTCAGGACTGGAAAAGCATCGGGGCCGAAATTGTAGATCGTGCCCGGCAGGAGAATGCGAGCACCTTCCGCTTTTGCAGCGGCAATGGTGTTGTCGAGCATCGGCAGGACCAGCTGACCCCAGTTGCGGTAGCCGGGTGGATTGACGGCGTGCACGATCAGTTGGACGCCTTCGGCGGCGGCGCGTACGTCCAGTCGCTTCATCGCGTCACCCTCGATCCAATCGTACGCGGGTGCCATCTGGGCGGCCTTGGCGACATTGCGGCTGAGTGCGCGCACTTTCCATCCGCGCTGGCTGAGGCCGCGAGCAACGGCACTACCGATGCCACCGGTCGCGCCCAATACCAGAACTGTTCTTGCCTCTTCCAGATTGTCGGTCATTGCGTGTCTCCATCGGTTTTGATGGCGGCAGTGTCCCGCAATGCGCTGATAAACGGAATTGTCGTTTTCTGTTTCGTTGTTATACGTTTATGTATGAGCAAAATCGAACCCAGCTGGGACTTATACCGGACATTCCTGATGGTGCTGAAGGAGGGCTCGCTGTCGGCGGCCGCACGCGAGCTCGGCCTGACGCAGCCGACGGTCGGGCGCCATGTCGATGCGATGGAGGAGATGCTCGGGTTTCCGCTCTTCACTCGCTCGCCCCAGGGCCTGATGCCAACCGATGCCGCCCGCGCGCTGCAACCCTATGCGGAAACGCTGGCGGCGACGTCAGCCGCCCTGCTTCGTGCCGCCTCCGGCCAGCAAGACACCGTCAGCGGAACGGTGCGCATCAGTGCAAGCGAGGTGATCGGTATCGAGGTGCTGCCGCCGATCCTTGCAGAACTGCACGCGAAATATCCGGACCTGACCATCGAGCTGTCGGCGTCCGATGCGATCGAGGATATTCTGCGACAGGAAGCGGACATTGCGGTGCGCATGGCGGTGCCCAGCCAGGATGCGCTGGTAGCGCTTCACGTCGGTGCGGTGCCACTCGGTTTTCACGCCCACCGGCGCTATCTCGACCGGCGCGGGATGCCGGAGACGCTTGCCGACCTGAGTGGGCACAGCCTGATCGGCTACGACCGTGAGACGGCGGCAATCCGTGCCATCATCGCCCGCACACCTGAGTTGCCCGACGTACGCTTTGCGCTGAAGGCTGACAGCAACCTCGCGCAGCTTGCGGCCATTCGCGCCGGTTTCGGCATCGGCATCTGTCAGAACGCGCTTGCCGCCCGCGATCCCGATATTCTTCCGGTTCTGGCGGGCAGTTTTGCAATGAAGCTCGAGACCTGGCTCGTCATGCATGAAAACTTGAAGACCGCGCCCCGTTGCCGCGTGGTCTTCGATGCGTTGGCCAAGGGCCTGAGAACCTATATCCGCCAGCCGTGATGTGTCGTGCTTCAATAGAAAAGCCCGCCAATTGGCGGGCTTTTCAGTCGATTGAAGCAGTCTATCAGGCTTCGGTTTCAGGTGTTTCCGGTGCGCCGCTTTCTGCCGCCACCAGCTCCTCACCCTCTTCGTCACCTTCCGGTTCGCTGATGCGCTCGACCGAGACGACCTTTTCGTCCTTGGCCGTCGAGAAGATCGTCACGCCCTTGGTGGCGCGGCTCGCAAGCCGGACGCCATTGATCGGCACGCGGATCAGCTGGCCACCGTCTGAAACGAGCATGATCTGGTCGTTGTCTTCGATCGGGAAGGTCGCGACCAGTTGGCCGATCTCTGCCGTCTTCGAGGTGTCGGTGGCGCGGATGCCCTTGCCGCCGCGACCCGAGGTGCGGAAATCGTAGGAGGACGAACGCTTGCCGAAGCCCTTCTCCGAAACCGTCAGCACGAACTGCTCGCGTGCCTTCAGCTCTTCGTAGCGCTCATTGCTGAGTTCGCCACCTTCGGTGACTTCTTCACCGACCAGTGCGATTTCTTCCTCATCGCCATTCGTCGCGCGCCGCTCGGCGGCTGCACGTTTCAGATAGGCCGCCCGTTCCCATGGCTCGGCATCGACATGGCCGAGGATCGCCATCGAGATGATACGGTCGCCATCGCCGAGGTTGATGCCGCGAACGCCGATCGAGTTACGGCCCGCAAAGACGCGCACGTCGTCGACGGGGAAGCGGATGCACTGGCCCAGCGCCGTCGTCAGCATGACGTCGTCATGCTCGGTGCAGGTATCGACAGAGAGGATCTCGTCGCCATCTTCCTCGAGCTTCATCGCAATCTTGCCGTTGCGGTTGACCTGGACGAAGTCGGACAGCTTGTTGCGACGAACCGTGCCGCGGGTCGTCGAGAACATGACGTCGAGGTTTTCCCACGTCGTTTCATCCTCGGGCAGCGGCATGATCGTGGTGATGCGTTCGCCAGGCTCCAGCGGCAGCATGTTGATCAGTGCCTTGCCGCGCGACTGCGGCGTGCCGATCGGCAGACGCCAGACCTTCTCCTTGTAGACGATGCCACGCGAAGAGAAGAACAGAATTGGCGTGTGCGTGTTGGCAACGAATAGCCGGGTAACGAAATCCTCGTCTCTCGTCGCCATGCCGGAGCGGCCCTTGCCGCCGCGACGCTGCGCACGATAGGTCGTCAGCGGCACGCGCTTGATGTAGCCGAGATGCGAGACGGTCACGACCATGTCTTCGCGGGCGATCAGGTCCTCGTCGTCCATATCGGGACCGCCTTCGGCGATCTCGCTGCGGCGCGGCGTGCCGAACTCCTGGCTGATGGCCGTGAGTTCGTCCTTGACGATGGTCATGATGCGCAGGCGCGACGACAGGATATCGAGGTAATCCTTGATTTCCTCGCCGATCTTGTTGAGTTCGTCGCCGATTTCGTCGCGACCGAGCGCGGTCAGGCGCTGCAGACGCAGGTCGAGAATGGCGCGCGCCTGCTCTTCCGAGAGGTTGTAGGTGTTGTCTTCGTTGATCCGGTGACGCGGATCGTCGATCAGCCGGATGAGGCTGTCGACGTCATGCGCCGGCCAGCGGCGTTCCATCAACTGCTCGCGCGCGGTCTGCGGATCGGGCGCCTGCCGGATCAGCTTGATCACTTCGTCGATGTTGGCAACCGCAATGGCAAGACCAACGAGCACGTGGGCGCGGTCGCGCGCCTTGCGCAGCAGGTACTTCGTTCTCCGGCTAACGACTTCCTCGCGGAAGGAGACGAAAGCCCTGAGCATGTCGAGCAGCGTCATCTGTTCCGGCTTGCCGCCGTTGAGCGCCACCATGTTGCAGCCGAAGGACGACTGCAGCGGCGTGTAACGGTAGAGCTGGTTCAGGATGACGTCGGCATTGGCGTCGCGCTTGAGCTCGACGACGACACGGTAGCCCTGACGGTCGGATTCGTCGCGCAGGTCCGAGATGCCCTCGATGCGCTTGTCGCGCACAAGTTCGGCCATCTTCTCGATCATCGTTGCCTTGTTCACCTGGAAAGGGATCTCGGTGATGATGATCTGCTCGCGGTCTCCGCGCATCGGCTCGATGTGGGCACGGCCGCGCATGATGACCGAGCCGCGGCCGGTCTCATAGGCCGAGCGGATGCCCGAACGGCCGAGAATGAGCGCACCGGTCGGGAAGTCCGGCCCCGGGATGATTTCCATCAGTTCCGGCAGTTCGATCGCCGGATTGTCGATCAGCGCCATACAGCCTTTGATGACTTCGACGAGGTTGTGCGGCGGAATGTTGGTTGCCATGCCGACCGCGATGCCGCCGGCGCCGTTGACGAGCAGGTTCGGGAACTTCGCGGGCACAACCACCGGCTCGCTCAGCGTGCCGTCGTAGTTGTCGCGGAAATCGACCGTTTCCTTGTCGAGGTCGTCGAGCAGCGAGTGCGCGGCCTTTTGCAGGCGGCATTCGGTGTAGCGTTCTGCCGCCGGCGGGTCGCCGTCGACGGAGCCGAAGTTGCCCTGACCGTCGATCAGAGGCAGCCGCAGTGACCAGTCCTGCGCCATGCGCGCCAGCGCGTCGTAGATCGCCGAGTTGCCGTGCGGGTGGTACTTACCCATCACGTCCCCGGTCACGCGGGCGCATTTGACGTACTTCTTGTTCCAGTCGATGCCGAGCTCGCTCATCCCGTAGAGGATGCGGCGGTGAACGGGTTTCAGACCGTCACGCACGTCTGGAAGCGCGCGGCTGACGATGACGCTCATGGCGTAATCGAGATAGGACCGCTGCATTTCCTCGATGATGGAAATCGGCTCGATGCCTGGCGGAGTCTTTCCGCCGCCGGGAGTGCTTTGCTCAGTCAATTGTGATCACGATCTTTGTTCAGAATCAGTCGGATATTTATAGCGGAATGCGCCTGGAAGCGCCAATTTTGGCCCGTGGTTGTGAACAGTCTTTTGCCGTCGGAATAGGCTTTTCTAGGGCATTGCAGCGGAAATCGGAAGTGCTGGCGACAAAGTCGGCTGCCGGGCCTGAACGGCTGTGAAAAGGTTCCGTCACATCCTCATTAAGCTATTGCTCAAGCTTTGGCCACCGCCCCCTTCCCAAGCCCGCCCTGCTTGCCTAACAATGCTGTCCTGCCACCGAGAAAACTCGGGGCGCGCATGATAATCCGGAAGGGGAAACGGATGTTCAATGTCGACCTCTTGGTCAACGCACTCACCACGCTGCTCGTTACGCTCGATCCGCCGGGTCTTGCTCCGATCTTTCTGAGCCTCACGGTCGGCCTCAGCCGGCAGGAGCGCTTTCAGGTGGCCACGCGCGGCTCGCTGATCGCCTTCTTCATCCTTGCCGCCTTCGCCGTCTTCGGTAACGGCATTCTCGGATTGCTCGGGATCTCTATCGGCGCGTTCCGCATCGCCGGCGGCCTGCTCTTGTTCTGGATCGCCTTCGAGATGATCTTCGAAAAGCGTCAGGAGCGGAAGGAAAAGACCGGTGAGAACGCCACGGTGAAAGATCACATCCATAACATTGCCGTGTTTCCTCTGGCTCTGCCATTGATTGCCGGACCGGGCGCGATCTCCGCGACGATCCTGCTCGCGGGTTCGTTCCCGACCGCGATCGAGCGCACGCAGCTCTTGATCGTCATCGCGCTGTCGATGTTCAGCCTGTTCCTGGCGCTTGTCATCGCCGAACGCATCGACCGCTTTCTCGGCGTCACCGGCCGGGCGATCCTCACTCGGCTGCTCGGCGTGATCCTGGCCGCACTTGCGGTCCAGTTCGTCGTCGACGGCGTGAAATCGGCGATGGCGATCTGAGACGATCGTGATGTTCCAGCGCTTCCGCCTTGGAGGGCATCGCGGCAGCGTTCCATCTCCTTGCCTTATGCACTCACACGCAAGAAGGGCCGGTTTCCCGGCCCTTCTTGCGTGTGATGATTTAGCCTGCAGATGGCTGCTCGGACCGGTTACGGTCGCCAAGGGCGCCCCGTAGGTCGCTGCGCCCGAGGCGTGGCTCAGAACGGGATGTCGTCGTCGAGATCGCGCGAGAAGTTGCCACCGCCCTGGCTGCCCTGACCACCCTGGCCGCCGCCGGAGCGACCGCCGCCGGAGGACTGGCGCGGCTGCTGGTCGTAATCGTCGTAACCACCACCACTGCTGGCGCCACCGAAGTCGCTACCGCCGCCACGGCTGACGCCACCACCACCGCCCTCGCCGCGACCATCAAGCATGGTCAGCGTGGAGTTGAAGCCTTGCAGCACGATTTCCGTCGAGTAGCGGTCGTTGCCGGTCTGGTCCTGCCATTTGCGGGTCTGCAGCGCACCTTCGATATAGAGCTTGGCGCCCTTCTTGACGTATTGCTCGACGACCTTGCACAGGCCCTCGTTGAAGACGACGACGGTGTGCCATTCGGTCTTTTCCTTGCGCTCGCCGCTGTTGCGGTCGCGCCAGGTTTCGGATGTGGCAATGCGCAGGTTGGCGATCGGCCGGCCATCCTGCGTGCGCCGGATTTCCGGGTCTGCCCCGACGTTTCCGACCAAGATCACCTTGTTGACGCTACCAGCCATAGTTGCTTTTCCCGTGGTTTTGCCGCGCCACCGGCGCTGCTTTAGAATTTCAAGAGCGCGCATCTTAGCGGTCTGTTGCGGCGGATACGCCCCGCATCATGCATAATCCACAACAGATTTAGTCGATTTGCACGATGTTTGTTCTTTCTTTGTTCTAGTATTTCCCTATGATCCTGTCAACCGAATCGAAATGGCCACCAGTTTTGCCGATTGCGCCTCGACATGGGCGTTAGCGTCATTACATAGGGGGCTTTCAACAGACATGCAAAAGCTGGCTTCCGATGAGCGAACTCAAGACCATCTCCATTCGTGGCGCGCGCGAGCACAATCTCAAGGGCATCGATCTCGATCTGCCGCGCAACAAGCTGATCGTGATGACGGGGCTTTCCGGCTCCGGCAAGTCGTCGCTCGCCTTCGATACCATTTATGCCGAAGGCCAGCGTCGCTACGTCGAGAGCCTCTCGGCCTATGCGCGCCAGTTCCTCGAGATGATGCAGAAGCCGGACGTCGACCAGATCGACGGCCTGTCGCCGGCGATTTCGATCGAACAGAAGACGACCTCGCGCAACCCGCGCTCGACGGTCGGCACGGTCACCGAGATCTACGACTACATGCGTCTGCTGTTCGCGCGTGTCGGCGTGCCCTATTCGCCGGCGACCGGGCTTCCGATCGAAAGCCAGACTGTCAGCCAGATGGTCGATCGGGTTCTCGCCTTCGGTGAAGGCACCCGCCTTTATATCCTCGCGCCGCTCGTGCGCGGCCGCAAGGGCGAGTACAAGAAGGAACTCGCCGAGCTGATGAAGAAGGGCTTTCAGCGCGTCAAGGTCGACGGCACCTTCTACGAGATCGCCGAGGTTCCCGCCCTCGACAAGAAGTACAAACATGATATCGACGTCGTCGTCGATCGCGTCGTCGTGCGACCCGACCTGGCTTCGCGCCTGGCCGACAGCCTGGAGACCTGCCTGACGCTCGCCGACGGTCTCGCGGTTGCCGAATTCGCCGACAAGCCGTTGCCGCCGGAAGAAACCGCTGCGGGGGGCTCGGCCAACAAGTCGCTGAACGAAACGCACGAGCGCGTGCTGTTTTCGGAAAAATTCGCCTGCCCGGTCTCAGGTTTCACCATTTCCGAGATCGAGCCGCGGCTGTTCTCGTTCAACAATCCCTTCGGCGCCTGCCCGACCTGCGACGGTCTCGGCAGCCAGCAGAAGATCGACACGGCGCTGATCGTGCCGGAGGAGCACCGGACGCTGCGCGACGGTGCCATCGCTCCCTGGGCCAAGTCGTCGTCGCCTTATTACAACCAGACGCTGGAAGCGCTCGGCAAGGTTTTCGGCTTCAAGCTCGGCAACCGCTGGAACGAGCTGTCCGCCGATGCGCAGAAGGCTATTCTGCATGGCACGGAAGAAAAGATCATCTTTCATTATGAAGACGGTGCGCGCTCCTACAACACCACCAAGAATTTCGAGGGCATCGTGCCCAACCTCGAGCGCCGCTGGAAGGAAACCGACAGTGCCTGGGCGCGCGAGGAGATCGAGCGCTATATGTCGGCAGCACCCTGCCCGGCCTGCGCCGGCTTCCGCCTGAAGCCGGAAGCGCTCGCCGTCAAGATCGACACGCTGCATATCGGCCAGATCACCGAGATGTCGATCCGCGTCGCCCGTGACTGGTTCGAGGTGCTGCCTTCGCACCTCAACACCAAGCAGAACGAGATCGCAGTTCGCATCCTCAAGGAGATCCGCGACCGCCTGCGCTTCCTCAACGATGTCGGTCTCGAATATCTGAGCCTGTCGCGCAACTCCGGTACGCTGTCGGGCGGTGAAAGCCAGCGCATCCGGCTGGCGTCGCAGATCGGTTCCGGTCTGACGGGCGTGCTCTACGTGCTCGACGAACCATCGATCGGCCTGCATCAGCGCGACAACGCCCGCCTGCTGGAGACGCTGCGCCATCTGCGTGATATCGGCAACACGGTGATCGTGGTCGAACACGACGAGGACGCCATCCTGACGGCCGACTATGTCGTCGACATCGGCCCGGCCGCCGGCATCCATGGCGGCGAAGTGATCGCGCAAGGCTCGCCCGCCGACGTCATGTCCAATCCGAAGTCGCTGACCGGCAAGTATCTCTCCGGCGAACTGTCGGTTGCCGTTCCGAGCGAGCGCCGCAAGCCGAAGAAGAAGAAGGAAATCACCGTCGTCGGCGCCCGCGCCAACAACCTGAAGAACGTCACGGCGTCGATCCCGCTCGGCATCTTCACGGCGGTGACGGGTGTTTCCGGTGGCGGCAAGTCCACCTTCCTGATCGAAACGCTCTATAAGGCTGCTGCCCGCCGCATCATGGGCGCGCGTGAAAACCCGGCTGAACACGACCGTATCGACGGTTTCGAGCATATCGACAAGGTGATCGACATCGACCAGTCGCCGATCGGACGCACGCCGCGCTCGAACCCGGCGACCTACACAGGTGCCTTCACTCCGATCCGCGACTGGTTCGCCGGACTGCCGGAAGCAAAGGCCCGCGGTTACCAGCCCGGTCGCTTCTCGTTCAACGTCAAGGGCGGGCGCTGCGAAGCCTGCCAGGGCGACGGCGTCATCAAGATCGAGATGCACTTCCTGCCGGATGTCTACGTCACCTGCGACGTCTGCCACGGCAAGCGCTACAACCGCGAAACGCTCGACGTGCACTTCAAGGGCAAGTCGATCGCCGACGTGCTCGACATGACCGTCGAGGAAGGCGTCGAGTTCTTCGCCGCCGTTCCGGCTGTTCGCGACAAGCTGATAACCCTGAACCAGGTGGGCCTCGGCTACATCAAGGTCGGCCAGCAGGCAAACACGCTCTCGGGCGGTGAAGCCCAACGCGTCAAACTCGCCAAGGAGCTGTCGAAGCGCTCGACGGGACGCACGCTTTATATCCTTGACGAGCCGACGACAGGCTTGCATTTCCATGACGTAGCGAAGCTTCTTGAAGTTCTGCATGAACTCGTCAACCAGGGCAATTCGGTCGTGGTCATCGAGCACAATCTCGAAGTCATCAAGACCGCCGACTGGGTCATCGATTTCGGTCCGGAAGGCGGCGACGGCGGCGGAGAGGTCATTGCCAAGGGAACACCGGAAGAGGTGGTCAAGGAGCCGCGCTCCTACACCGGCCAGTTCCTGAAGGAGCTCCTGGAGCGTCGGCCGATGAAAAAGGTCGAGGCGGCTGAGTGAGCCGGTATGATTAGTTCCGGCGGTTCTGATGGGGCGGAGATTTCTGATCGTCAGCTGTTCGGTGAGGTGAAACTCGCTCTTTCGCGGCTGTCCGGTCGGAGATTGTCAAAAATTGAAGTTGAAGGCCCGTTCCTCCGTTCGAAGCTGGCGTGGAAGATTGCTGTGTATCAGCAAGCGATATTGTACCGGATTGTTGCACTGGGAACGGGAACAATTCGAGCATGCGATGCTGATGACACAATTGTGGGAATACTTACCGCGCGCGCATTTATTGAAACTGTTGCTGTACTTCAGGACGTTGCAACGAGAATCGAGCGACATCTTGGACGCGAAGATTTGGAAGAAATCGATGCTATCATAATGGCAAAGATATTCGCTACGCGTGATACGGAAATGGTTCGGGAGGAGGCGAAACTTAAATCGACAAACGTTCTGACTTCGATTGAGGCTCTGGATCAAGCTTTTCCCGGTGTACTTCAACACTACAACTTACTTTCGGAACGGTGCCATCCAAACACCATGGGGCACCATCAATTATTTGCGACAACTGACAGGGTTACTGGAACGGTAATCTTCTCAGAAGGAAAACGCATTGGACGTGAGCGCGACAGTGCTCTTACCGGCGTCATGCTTGCCATCTTTGTAGCAACCATTGATGGATAAGGTTGACGGTTTGATCTTGCGAACGGCTGAGTTGCAGCACCGCATTTCTCCGGTCGCGCAGGACATTTAGTCCGTTTTCTTCGGTTTTCAGCGCGACAATCGTACAATTTTTGAAGCAATGAGGAGGGATGGCATGACGAAATCCGGAAAGATCCGCGTTGGTATCGGCGGTTGGACGTTTGAGCCCTGGGAGGGCTCGTTCTATCCCGAGACCCTGTCGAAGAAGCGTCAGCTCGAATTTGCGGGCAAGGAACTGCGGGCGATCGAGGTCAACGGCACCTATTATTCGTCGCAGAAGCCCGAGACCTTCGCCCGGTGGGCTTCCGAAGTGCCGGAGGATTTTGTCTTCTCGCTGAAGGCCAGCCGCTTCGTCACCAACCGCAAGGTTTTGGCCGAAGCCGGTGAATCCATGCAGAAATTCCTGACGCAGGGGCTGACGGAGCTCGGCCCCCATCTCGGGCCGATCCTGTGGCAGTTCGCACCGACCAAGAAGTTCGAGCCGGAGGATTTTGAAGGCTTCCTCAAGCTCCTGCCGGAAAAGCAGGACGGCCTGCCGCTTCGTCACGTCGTCGAGGTGCGCAACCCGACGTTCCAGGCGCCTGACTTCGTGGAACTGCTTGAAAAATACAAGGTTGCCGTCGTGTTGGCAGAACACGCTGACTATCCGATGATCGCCGATGTTACCGCCGATTTCGTCTATCTGCGCCTGCAAAAGGGTAGCGACGATATCAAGACCTGCTACGCCCCGGAACAACTCGACCTCTGGGCGGATCGCGCCAGGACGTTTGCCGCCGGGGGAGAGCCGGAGGGACTTGCCAAGAGCGCGCCCGCTCGCAAGGCGAAGAAGGAGCCGCGTGATGTCTTTGCCTTCTTCATCACCGAAGGCAAGGTGAACGCACCGAACGGTGCGCGCGAGTTGCAGAAGCGCGTCGACTAAAGCGTGCCGCACAAGAAGTGCGGCGCGGTTTGGCGGTAGCCTTGCGCCCGACCGCAAGACGCGATTCACGGCAAGTGGAGTCAAGGCTTGCCACGCTGTTTGGGCCATCGTTTCAGGTGCGGGGACAGCCCCGCGCCTCCCCGACAAGGCGCTATATGGGCGCCTCCATATCGGCAAACGAATCAATTTGCGCTGCCCGTCACATCGCCGCCGCTTGTGCAACCGCGACTGCCCCTGGGGGTACCATTTATATGCTTTTTTACCCTTCAAAATTTTGATTTTTCGCCTGCCGCTGCGGCAGCGTCGCAGGCAAACTGTCGAAGTGCCTGATTTTCAAGGCATTGGCCGCTTTCCCCGTTTTCCACAGTCGATCCACACAACATCTAGCGCTCAAACTTCCGTCACAAACCACCCCTTGACGCCCTAGGACGATTCACGGTTAATGGATTTCACGTTGCGACGGCGGCGGACCGGAATGTTTTGAGCCCGGTTCATTTCTCGAAATCGTCGGTTCTGACATGCGGCAAACGCGGGTTCCCCGCTTGAGCCGCAGCGAGGAATTCTGTGCGTCATTTCGGGCCCGCTTGAGCAACATTTGGCTGGCATCAGGAAGCTGTTAATACTATATTTAGTGCTTGCAGCCAGCCTATCTCACAAGATACAGGGTCACCCAAATCTGGGTTTCCCTTCAAGGACGGAAGCTGAGGCTGGCTGCGGAATGGCTCCGCGGCTGGGCGGGGACAATTGCGCCTGTGGCGGGCGCATGGCAACACGAAGGACACGGGACAATGCTGATCGAACGTCGTTTCACCAAGGCCGGGCAATCCGCCTATGCGGAGATAGAGTTCCGCAAAGCTACGAGTGAAATCAAGAATCCCGACGGCTCGATCGTCTTCCGTCTCGCAGATATCGATGTGCCGGCGCAGTTCAGCCAGGTTGCCGCCGATATTCTCGCCCAGAAGTATTTCCGCAAGGCTGGCGTGCCAGCGAAGCTGAAGCGCGTCGAGGAGAACGATGTCCCCTCCTTCCTCTGGCGCTCGGTTCCCGACACGGAAGCGCTGAAGGCGCTGCCGAAGGACGAACAGTACGGTTCCGAAACCGATGCCCGCCAGGTTTTCGATCGCCTGGCCGGAACCTGGGCCTATTGGGGCTGGAAGGGCGGCTATTTCGCCAGCGAAGAAGACGCCTCCGCCTTCCGTGACGAACTTGCCTACATGCTCGCCACCCAGCGCGTTGCGCCTAACTCGCCGCAATGGTTCAACACCGGCCTGCATTGGGCCTATGGCATCGATGGCCCCGGCCAGGGCCACTTCTATGTCGACCCCTTCACCGGCAAGCTGACCAAGTCCAAGTCCGCCTACGAGCACCCGCAGCCGCACGCCTGCTTCATCCAGTCGGTTGCCGACGACCTCGTTAACGAGGGCGGCATCATGGATCTGTGGGTGCGTGAAGCGCGCCTGTTCAAGTATGGTTCCGGCACCGGCTCCAACTTCTCGCACCTGCGCAGCGAAGGCGAAAAGCTTTCGGGCGGCGGCAAGTCTTCGGGCCTGATGTCGTTCCTGAAGATCGGCGACCGCGCAGCCGGCGCCATCAAGTCGGGTGGCACCACCCGTCGCGCCGCCAAGATGGTCGTCGTCGATATCGATCACCCGGATATCGAGGAATACATCAACTGGAAGGTCAAGGAAGAGCAGAAGGTTGCAGCGCTCGTCACCGGCTCGAAGGTCGTCGCCAAGCATCTGAAGGCGATCATGAAGGCCTGCGTCAACTGTGACGGCACCGACGACGCCTGCTACGACCCGAAGCAGAACCCGGCGCTGAAGCGCGAGATCCGCGCTGCCAAGCAGTCGCTGGTTCCTGAAAACTATGTCCAGCGCGTCATCCAGTTTGCCAAGCAGGGCTACAAGGACCTCGAGTTCAAGACCTACGATACCGACTGGGATTCGGAAGCCTACCTCACGGTTTCGGGCCAGAACTCCAACAACTCTGTCTCGATCAAGGACGACTTCCTGCGCGCCGTGGAAGCCGATGGCGACTGGCACCTGACCGCCCGCAAGGACGGCCGCGTGATGAAGACGCTGAAGGCGCGCGATCTCTGGGAATCGATCTCCTACGCCGCCTGGGCGTCGGCCGATCCGGGTCTGCACTTCAACACGACGATGAACGACTGGCACACCAGCCCCGCCGCCGGCCCGATCCGCGCGTCGAACCCGTGCTCGGAGTATATGTTCCTCGACGACACCGCCTGCAACCTCGCTTCGCTGAACCTGATGATGTTCAAGGATGCGGCGACGAAGCGCATCAACATTGCCGATTACGAACACGCCGTGCGGCTGTGGACGGTCGTTCTCGAAGTCTCGGTGATGATGGCGCAGTTCCCGTCCCGCGAGATCGCGGAACTCTCCTACGAATACCGCACGCTCGGCCTTGGCTATGCCAATATCGGCGGCCTCCTGATGTCGTCGGGCATCCCCTATGACTCGACCGAAGGCCGCGCCATTGCCGGCGCGCTGACGGCGATCATGACCGGCGTTTCCTATGCCACCTCGGCTGAAATGGCCGCCAAGCTTGGCCCGTTCCCGGGCTTTGCCCCGAACCGCGACAACATGCTGCGCGTCATCCGCAACCATCGCCGCGCCGCTTACGGCGAGACGACGGGCTATGAGGGCCTCTCGGTCAACCCGGTCGCGCTCATCCACGGCGAAAATCCCGACCAGGACCTCGTCATCCACGCCATGAGTGCTTGGGACAAGGCGCTGGAACTCGGCGAGCAGCACGGCTACCGCAACGCCCAGTCGACCGTCATCGCGCCGACCGGCACGATCGGCCTTGTCATGGACTGCGACACGACCGGCATCGAGCCTGATTTCGCGCTGGTCAAGTTCAAGAAGCTCGCCGGCGGCGGCTACTTCAAGATCATCAACCGCGCCGTTCCGGAAGCCCTGCGCTCGCTTGGCTACTCCGAAAGCCAGCTTGCCGAGATGGAAGCCTATGCCGTCGGCCATGGCAACCTCAACCAGGCGCCTGCCATCAACCCCTCGACGCTGAAGGCCAAGGGCTTCACCGACGAGAAGGTCGAGGCCGTCAACGCTGCCCTGAAGTCGGCCTTCGATATCAAGTTCGTCTTCAACCAGTGGACGCTGGGTGCTGACTTCCTGAAGAGCGCTCTGAAGGTTTCCGACGAGCAGCTCGCGCAGATGGACTTCAACCTGCTCGAGCACATGGGCTTCTCGAAGAAGGACATCGAAGCGGCCAACATCCACGTCTGCGGTGCGATGACGCTCGAAGGTGCGCCGTTCCTCAAGAACGAACACCTGCCGGTCTTTGATTGCGCCAACCCATGCGGCAAGATCGGCAAGCGCTACCTCTCGGTCGAAAGCCACATCCGCATGATGGCGGCCGCCCAGCCGTTCATCTCGGGCGCCATCTCCAAGACGATCAACATGCCGAACGAGGCGACCGTCGAGGATTGCAAGAACGCCTACATGCTTTCCTGGAAGTTGGCGCTGAAGGCCAACGCCCTTTATCGCGATGGTTCGAAGCTCTCGCAGCCGCTGAACGCCTCGCTGATCGAAGACGAGAACGATGAGGATGCGCTGGAGGATCTGATCCAGGCACCGGCCGCAGCCCAGGCCGTGACCATCACGGAAAAGATCGTCGAGCGCGTCATCGAGAAGGTGATCCGCGCCCGCGAAAAGCTGCCGAACCGTCGTCAGGGCTACACCCAGAAGGCCGTTGTCGGCGGCCACAAGGTCTACCTGCGCACCGGCGAATTCGGCGATGGCCGTCTCGGTGAGATTTTCATCGACATGCACAAGGAAGGCGCCGCCTTCCGTGCGATGATGAACAACTTCGCCATCGCAATCTCGCTCGGCCTGCAATACGGCGTGCCGCTGGAAGAATATGTGGAGGCCTTCACCTTCACCAAGTTCGAACCGGCCGGCATGGTCCAGGGCAATGACGCGATCAAGAACGCGACGTCGATCCTCGACTACGTCTTCCGTGAACTGGCCGTGTCCTACCTCGGCCGTCATGATCTGGCCCATGTCGACACGTCCGACTTCAGCAACACGGCGCTTGGCAAGGGTATCCAGGAAGGCAAGACCAACCTGATCTCCACCGGCTGGACCCGTGGCTACAAGCCGACGATCGTCGGCGGCACGGCCGACCGCGCCGGGGAGCCGAAGGGATCGGCGACGTCAGCCCCTGCCCGCGCTTCATCCGGTGCAACGGTCACTTCGATCGCCGGCAACACGGTCCGCAAGATCGAGCAGACGACGTCGATCGCAACCTCCGAAATCGTCGCCTTCAAGCGCGACTATGAGGAGCGTGCGGCGGAACTTGCCGAAGAGATCGCCGAGGAAACGACCGAGATGGTCACGGAAGTGACGGCCCTTTTCTCCGACAAGGCCGCGGCCGAAGCGGCATCGGCGAAGTCGGATGCCAAGAAGCTCGAAGCCGAACGCCGCGCCCGCTCGATCATGCAGGGCTACACCGGCAATATGTGCTCCGAGTGCCAGAACTTCACCATGGTGCGCAACGGCACCTGCGAGAAGTGCGACACCTGCGGCGCGACCAGCGGCTGCAGCTGATCATTGCTACACTCATAGCTTGAATTTGCGTGAGTGCAGTGCAAGACTAGAAACGAAAGGCGCCCTTTTGCTTGGGCGCCTTTCGCGTTTCGTCGGGCGTCTAACCTGATTGCCCCAGACGCGACGTAATGGATTGGGTCTGCTATTTCGGACAGGAACAGGATAGGCCGTTAAAATGCATGTGACGCGCCTATTGCCATTGCTGCTGCTTGTCTTGCCAGCTGGCTGCGCATACCCAATTTACAAGCAGCTGAAGCCTGCGGCGGATGTCTCTGTGCAAGACGCCAACGGGGTGCCGATCGCCGGCGCAAATGTGCATCTCTGGACTGTTGTTTATCCCCACCATCGCCGCGGACCTGCCGAGATGAAAGAGACCGACACGTCAGGTAACGCCCGCTTTCCCAGCGAGAGTGAATGGCGCGTCGAGGCACTGGTCATACATGGCTACGACGTATTCGCTTGGCGGTGGTGCGTCGCTAAACCTGGCTATGAAACGCGCCATCTGAGTTACGATGATTGGCTCAACACCAAGTCACCGATCGTCCTGCGCGAAGGCATATCGCAACCGTGTAAGGAGCCTGAGGCTTTTGGGTGACACCCTTTTCAGCGGGCACAGATCATGTATCTGTCACAGCGATTGAGACACCTGCCGACCACCGCCATGCCATGGTGCATCCGCAGCCTTACCCATTCACCCCGCTTGTCTGGTTCGATCCCAAATGACAGACCCCATCATCGACATCATTCTTGAAGATCCAAGCAAGGACGATCTGCGTGCGATCGTCGCGACGCTCGATGCCTATAACGATGCGCATAGCGGTATGGTCGACCAGCCGGGCTTTGCGGTCCTCATCCGCGACCCCGAAACGAAAGCGGCTATCGGCGGGCTCTATGCGACGGATGGCTATGGCTGGGCCTTCATCCGCTATCTCGCGATACCGGAAGATCTGCGCGGCCAGGGCCTGGGACAACGGTTGATCGAAGAGGCAGAGAAGGTCGCGCGGGACCGCGGTTACATCGGCCTTTGGCTCGATACGTTCGAGTTTCAGGCGCGGCCCTTTTACGAGAAGCTGGGCTTTGAGGTTTTCGGTCAGTTGGAAGGCGGGCCCGGTGCAATACCGCGTTACTTCCTGAAGAAACGGTTTTAGCTTCGACACCCGCATGCAGATGGCATCCGTCTCGCGACGCAGACATGGCGCTAACGGTTGGCGATTGGATCGTGCTGGCTCCCGCCAGTGGGACTGAAGAGCCGGCTCGGCCATGCCAGACAGTTGATTGACGCCATACGATTTGCTGCCGGCGGCGCCCGGATCTGAGTTGTCGCCCGGACGCCGTAGCGGGTCTATTTCATCAGCCCCGCGGCGCGCAAAGCGTCTTCGATGATCTTCTGGACGCCGGAGGTGTGTACCTTCCCCGCTCCGGTCTGACGCCGTCTCGCCCGCTCCTCCTCATTCTCGCTGACGAGCGTGCCCGGCATAAGGATGTCACCCGTATGGACGAAACCCTCCGACTTCGCGTCCTTCTCATCGTTTGGCCGATGATCAGCAGCAAGGGTCACAAGCCCCCAGAAGCTGGCAATCTGTAACGTGGACGAAATGCCGGTTTCCAGCATATAGGGGCCCACCTTGCCGTAACCATCCGGACCGGCTGTCGCCAACGGCGTGCCGTGGCCCATCCCTTGGATGGCATAGGTTTCGATGACCTGTCGTCCATCGGCATCGCGCCAGACCCGGCGCAGGTAACCTTTTTCAGGCTCGTCGGTGAAATCGGTCGTCTTGACACCGTGAAGCCCCGTCCATTGCCGAACGATCGCCTCCATGTTCGACACGTCGACCGTGCCATCGGCGGTGCCGTGCCAGACCGATATCGTCGGCCAGCGTCCCTTGTGGGGCGATGCCCTGCGAATCAGCGTCTGCAGCTGGGTTTCGCCGGGACCACCATGCCCCCGCATACGGTCGAACGCTTCCGGAATGGATGTTGCCGTGCCAAAGGGCAATCCTGCGATGATCGCTCCGCCCGCGAAAACCTCGGGGTAGCTCGCCAGCATCACCGATGACATCGCACCGCCGGCCGAAAGGCCGACAATGAAGATGCGGCTCCGGTCCAAATTGTAGGTCGAAACCATGGTCTCGATCATCTCGTGGATCGAGCGGGCTTCACCGGCGTCGCGTCGCGCATCGCCAGGTTCAAACCAGTTGAAGCAGAGGTTGGCATTGTTGGCGCGCTGCTGTTCTGGGAAAAGAAGCGCAAAATCGTATCGATCGGCCAGATTCGACCAGCCGGATCCTTCGTCGTAGGCGGCGGCGCTCTGAGTGCAGCCGTGCAGGACGACCACCAATGGAGCACCCGCGGCAAGGTTTTGTGGAACGAACATCCGGGCTTTGAGCGCCCCAGGGTTGGCGCCCGCTATGGTCATATCCTTCAGTCGGTCACGGGTGGTATGCCCGTTCGCCTCACCGTAGGCAGCTTTGAGCGCGGCAAGGCGGGCAATGGTGTCCTGCAGATTTCTCATTTCAGGCATCCCTCATGGTGCAACGGCCAAAACGGCGCTGACACCTCCCAACGCATTCACCACGGATTGGTTGCTGCACTGCACAAAATATTGCCAGCTGACATTAGAATACCAGGAGAACACCTGGCAGCTTTCTATCCGGAACCTTGAAAGCGTTTATTTCAGACGTCGGGGAACTATCCGTCCGCCGGTGGGTTGCGTCTTCGTGTTCTCGACAACAGCAGATGGAGCTTCGGTGCTCATGCCGGTCGCAGCTTTCGATGCAGAATTCGGCGGCACGCTCTAACCAATAACGTGTACGCCGGATTTTCACATCAGCGATGCTTGAGATGGGTCGGCGATCTCGCCGCACAAGCCGAATTCTAAACTTGGCTGTTGCGGGCCGCGGCGAGACATTACGCGCAAGCAAGGATGAAACCTCATGGCAAAGAATACCTTTGAAACTCGCAAGGGCGAAGGCGGAGAAACACATCAGCAGGTCTCCGAACACAACGGGGATACGGCGGATGCGGCCCATCTGACGACAAATCAAGGCATCCGCATCAGCGATAACCAGAACAGCCTTCGGTCGGGAGACCGTGGCCCGACGCTTCTGGAGGACTTCGTTCTGCGGGAGAAGATCTTTCATTTTGACCACGAGCGCATTCCCGAGCGCATCGTTCATGCCCGAGGATCCGGTGCTCACGGGTATTTCGAGCTTTTCGAATCCCTCGCCGATATAACCAAAGCTGACCTATTTCAGCGGGCGGGCGAGAAAACACCGCTGTTTGCCCGCTTTTCGACGGTGGCTGGCGGCGCAGGGTCGGTCGACACGCCAAGAGATGTTCGCGGCTTTGCGGTGAAGTTCTACACCCGGGAAGGCAATTGGGATCTGGTCGGTAACAACATCCCCGTCTTTTTCATCCAGGACGCTGTCAAGTTTCCCGATCTTGTTCATGCCGTCAAAATGGAATCCGACCGCGCCTTCCCTCAAGCCGGCAGCGCTCACGACACCTTTTGGGACTGGGCGTCCCTGATGCCGGAAACGACCCACATGCTGATGTGGGCTATGTCCGACCGTACCATTCCGCGCTCATTGCGCATGATGGAAGGTTTCGGAATCCATACCTTCCGTCTGGTCAGCGCCGAAGGCAAATCGACTTTCGTCAAGTTCCACTGGAAGCCGAAGCTCGGCATTCAATCGACCGTGTGGGATGAGGCCCTGAAGCTGCAGGCTGCTGACAACGACTATCATCGCCGCGACCTTTGGGAAGCCATTGCGACCGGCAACTTTCCCGAATGGGAACTCGGGTTGCAGCTGTTCGACCAGGAATTTGCCGACGCTCAGCCCTATGACGTGCTCGATGCGACAAAGCTCATTCCAGAAGAGCTGATCCCGATCCGGATTGTCGGTCGCATGGTTCTGGACCGAAACCCCGACAACTTCTTCGCAGAGACCGAGCAGGTCGCTTTCTGCCCAGCCAACATCGTGCCGGGGGTGGATTTTTCCAACGATCCTCTCCTGCAGGGTCGCTTGTTCAGTTATCTCGACACGCAGAAATCCAGGCTTGGAACGGCGAATTTTCATCAGATCCCGATCAATGCGCCCAAATGTCCCGTAATGAATTTTCAGCGCGACGGACAGATGCAGATGAACGTCCCGAAGGGGCGCGCGAACTATGAGCCCAACAGTCTTGCCGAGCACGGCGAAGCTGGTGGCCCGCGCGAGTGCCCGAGGACGGGGTTCAGCACATCGGAAGGCCGAGCCGACCTGCACGAACAGGGGGGCAAGTTACGCGCACGCGGTGAGCTTTTTGCCGATCATTACAGCCAGGCCCGATTGTTCTGGATATCGCAACAGCCGACCGAGCAGGCCCATATCGCCTCGTCATTCGTTTTTGAGTTGTCCAAGGTCCAACTTGCGCAAGTTCCTCCACGCATGCTCGCCAACCTGCGCAATGTCGACGAGGATCTGGGCAGGCGTGTGGCCGATGGTCTCGGTCTGGTGCTGCCGGACAAGAGCCCCACAGCGCGGGAACCTTTCGCCATGGAGCCGTCACCGGCGCTGAGTATCCATGCGAACATGAAGGCTCTCCTCACCGGCCGTAAAGTCGGAATCCTGATCGCTGATGGCACCGATGCAGCAGAGTTGAAGGAGATTGTGGCGGCGGTCGAGAAAGCGGGAGGCACTGCCTTCCTTGTTTCACCGAGGATAGGTGGAGCCAGGCTCTCCGATGAGAACATCATGAAGGCGGACGGGCAATTGGCTGGATCCCCGTCGCAGCTCTTCGACGCTGTTGCCCTCGTCCTCTCGAATGCTTCTGCCATCGATCTCGCCAAGCAGGCAGCTGCAGTTCAATGGGTTATGGATGCATTTGGCCACTTGAAGGCAATAGGCTCAAGCGAAACATCGAAGCCTCTGCTGGATAAGGCGGGCGTGGCGCCGGATGCTGGCATTGTTGGATTGGTGGGCACGAGTTTTGTCGAGGCCGCAGCGACGCGGTATTGGGATCGTGAGCCGAAGGTCCGCGCGCTGGCGTAGCTTCTAACGCCATCAGCCGTTCTCTTGGGCCGGACCAACCATCGGCATTCCCGGTTGCCAAAGCCCCCGCTCGTGTCCCATGCGGGTGCTTTGTTCTTCAACGACTGCCGCCGGCATCACCGGTTCGGTTGATCGGAGCGTGGGAGATCGTACCCGTGCAACCGAAGCCGTTTTGGCGAAATGCCCATTTCTATGGCATTTCCGTCTGCTTCGCCGGATTACTTCGGTGCGACGATGCCCTGGTAATAGTCGCCGTCGCCGCCCACATAACCCACACCCAGACTACCCGTGGTTTGCGCACAGGCAGACAGGGTGGTGAGAACGAGTAGCAACATCGCGGTTTTCATAGGCTTTTGCTCCTTCAGCGTCGTTTGACATTCGGCCGTGCGCTACCGCCGAAGCGACGCATGACGATTTGACCCAGCAATTCTATGATACTCCATGGAGTATCTATCAAGGGCGTTGATTGTTAAAAGCTAATTTGTGCCTGTCTGTGATGCTTTCAACGCCTGCGCGTACTGCAATGGCACATTTTTGGGCGCGGCTCGGTGTCACAGCTCTTGCTGAAGGCGCACGATACAAACGATACGCTGTCTCTGGCCGTTAGAGTTAAGCCAGCCCCCGGAGAGACCGAGACGAAATCTCACGTCGACAGATGCTTGCCCGATTGCTCCCGCTCTCGCCAGTAGCGCAGCCTGAGGCGTGGCGCCATCAGCCAGGCGATGAAGGGCGTCAGGATGAAACACGTGACGACCACGACAGGCAGAGCGTATTTGGCGTTGTCGGCCAGCGCCGGGATGGAGAGAACGATTACAACACCGATGCCGAAGAGCACCGCATTGATCATCAGCCCAACCATGATGGCAAGCTGCAGGCGTACGGACATGTCGGCCTCCGTTTAAAACCACCGAGCGAGAACGCTGACTTTTTCGAATGGTTCCGAAATCGGGATTGTAGCAGAAACCGTCCACGCGCGAAATGAGAGCACAAACCGGTCGCCGTTCGCTTTCGGCCTGTCGTTTCGGCGCGGCTGCCCTATGCTTGTCCTCAAGCGACCGACTACCCAAATGGATTGGGACATGTGAGCTGTATGGCCCCACCCTGATCCGCTGCCGATCGCTTCAGTCTGAAGGAGTCCGCATGCCGAGCAATCCATACGAAACCCTTGGTGTCAGCCGGGACGCCACGCAGAAAGACATTCAGAGCGCCTACCGCAAGCTCGCCAAGAAACTTCATCCTGATCTCAATCCCGGAGACAAGGGAGCGGAGGAGCGTTTCAAGGCGGTATCGGCTGCCTATGCGCTTTTGAGCGACGAGGAGAAGCGCGGCAAGTTCGATCGCGGCGAGATCGACGAGACCGGCGCGGAGACGGCGCCGCGCAACTTCTACCGCGACTATGCCGGCGCCGGCGGCACCGCCGGGCGTTATGAAAGCGCCCACGGATTTCAGGATTTCGGCGACAAGGACGATATCTTCTCCAGCTTCTTTTCTCGTCGTGGTCGGGGTCAGCAATCCATGCGCGGGCAGGATTTACATTTTTCCATGGAGATCGATCTGCTTGAGGCGGTCAATGGCGCCAAGAAGCAGATCAGCCTGCCGGGTGGCGGGCCGGCCCTTGATCTGACGATCCCGCCGGGCACGCGCGATGGGCAGACGCTGCGCCTGCGTGGCAAGGGCGAGCCTGGCCACAACGGCGCCGCCGCCGGCGACGCGCTGATCGACATCCGTGTGCGGCCGCATCCGCTGTTCCAGGTGGACGGTGAGGATGTCCGCTACGATATCCCGATTTCGCTCAGCGAAGCGGTGCTTGGCGGCAAGATCCGCGTTCCAACGATGGATGGGGCTGTCAATGTCACCATCCCGCCGCACTCCAATACCGGCAAGGTCTTGCGGCTGAAGGGCAAGGGCATGCGCAAGCCGGCTGGCGGCCACGGCGATGCCTATGTGACGCTGAAGATCACGCTTGCGCCGCATGCCGATCCGTCGCTCGCTGCCTTCGTTGAAGGATGGGCAGCCGGCAAGGCAGAGGATCCCCGCAAGAACCTGGGAGGCAACGCATGAACGATAGCGAGTTTTGCGAACACCTCGAAATCGAGGTCACGGTGCTCCAAGTCTGGGTCGAACAGCGTTGGCTGGTGCCGCGCCGGGAAGACAGCGGCTGGATCTTCGAAGAGGATGATCTTGCCCGCGCCCGCCTGATCCAGGACCTGACCGGCCCTATGGGGGTCAACAACGACGGCGTCGACGTCGCCATGCAACTTCTCGATCAGATCCACGGCCTGCGCGGCCGATTGCGCGCTTTGATGACGGCGATCCGCAGTCAGGATCCTGATGTTCAGAGGCTTATCCTGTCTCGCGTGGACGACGAATAATCGACTGCGACCACCGGAATTGCGGCAATTCCAAAGCTTTCGCCAGAAGCAGGGTGTTGGCGAACTCGAGCAGTCGTAGTCGTTGCGCATCATGGCGCCCATGGCCTGCATCCGTTCGACAAACTGCGACGCATCCGGCGCAAACGGTCTTGTTCGCAACGGACATCGGTGTCCCTTCACCTTTGCGGCCATGCCGGCGTCCGCCGCCTTCTGTATTGCCACTATCTCCGGATTAAAATCCGCATTGGCATCGTGTGCGGTCACGATCACCAGTCGCCTGGCCACATATGGCGCTGCCATTTCCGGCAATCGTTAGGATTTGACTAAAAGGCGGCTACCAGTTTTCACCGGGCTTCAAGTGAAATCGCGCAAAACGGAAAGGATTGACAACAACGAAGGCAGGTGAAGACCTTGGTACAGGTCGTTACGGTATCCGCGACTACAGCGGCCTATGCGGCTGAAGCCGTCAAGCCGAAGGCGCGCGTGTCCGGCGATGGCCCGGCGGACGAGGCGATCACCTTGCTTTCGCCTCGCCGTTCCAGTGAGCCGGCGATCACGCCTGCTTCCGTCCCGAAGATGAAGGGTGCGCTTCCGCTATCGTTGATGCTGATGAGCGCCGATGGCCGTCTGCCTCAGCAGACCGAGGCCGAAACCTTGCGTCGTTATCTCGAATACATGCGCGAGGACGACGACGCGTCGCAAGACCACGAAAGCGAAAGCCGGCAGGAGGACCCTGCCGGCGATGACGATGAGAGCGGCGCCGCCGCCTGAGGCAACGCAGTTCGTCTTGTCGGGTCGTTCAGTGGTGCGAGTGACCGCCGGTTGCGGCAGCACCACCGCCCGCCGTTCCCACGGCAAGCTTGGCATCGACCGTGCCGGCCTTCTCGAAGACCAGCGTCACCGGCACCGTTTCGCCTTCGGCAAACGGCTTCGACACCTGCATGAACATCAGATGCAGGCCGCCAGCCTTGAGTTCGACCGTTTCGCCAGCGGGGATGACGACGCCGTCATCGAGCTTGCGCATCTTCATCACGTCGTTTTCCATCGCCATTTCATGGATTTCGACACGGCCCGCGACCGGGCTTTCGACTGCCACGAGGCGATCATCGGCACCGCCACCGTTCTTGATCGTCAGGAAGCCACCGCCGACCTTGGCGCCGGGCAGCATCGCCTTGGCTGCGCCGCCTGAAATTTCGAGGTCGCCCAGCTTGATTGGCCCGTCAGCGGCCATATGGCCGGCGTGCTCGTCGCCACCGGTGGCCAACTTCACCGTCACTGTAGGAGCTGGGCTCTTCAGATCGTGTGCACTCTGCCCCTCAGCCGCAACCTGGTCCCAGACCACCTTGCCGTCCGTGCCGCACAACTGCACGGTCGGGAAAGCAAGCACCGTTTCCTTGTCAAAGCCCGAGACCTTACCCTTGACGACGAAGGTGTCGTAGAATTCGTCTGGCAGATTGCCACCCTTCCAGCGGATCTCGACCGGGCCGGACGAAACCTTGTCACCGTGATTGTCATAGGTCTTCTTGTAGTCGCCCTTGATGATTTCCAGCTCCCAGCCGGGCTTCGGCTGTGGCTTGGCGAAGACGAAGCCTTCGGGCAGCTTCACCTGCACTTCTGTCGTTGCCTTGCCGTCGCAGCCATGCGGGACTTGCAGCACCGCCTTGAAGCTCTTTTCGGCTTGGGCGGTGTCGCTTTCAAACGTCGCGTGGGCGTGAGCGATGCCGGCGGTCGTGAGCGCGAGGCCGAGGGTAAGCACAGTCAGTCTGGTCGTGTTCATGTCGTAATCTCCTGACCACGGGCCGGTGGGAGCCCGGTCCTGCCGTGGTCGATGCCGCCAACGCGGCGCATTGAATTGAATGCGTTTGGAAGCGTTACGACTGTTGAGGAGGTCCGCGCGGCGGCGGCAGGAGGCGGACCTGCTTGATGGCGACATCGTCGTGCGCCTGCTTCGAGCCGGCGAGCCAATTGCCGGTCTCGGCGCGTTCGCTTTGCTGTGGCGGCGTCGGCAGGAGGGCCGCGCCTGCGAGCCGGCAAGCTTCGCAGACTGGCGCCATGGATTGCGACTTGCCGCTATCGTGGTCGACGCCATCCGTTCCGAAGCAGATTTCGGCGATGGTTCCATCGGGGAGCTGGTAAGCTGCAATCTCACCGGGCGGCAGGCTTTTCGCCATCGCCGGCTTATGGGCGAAGGACAGGAACACAAGCGCGAAAGCGGCGACAATGCGCACAGCAATCGGCAAATGTCCCTTACACCTAGTCATTGTCGTCCCCGGTATCGATCCTGAGTTATCCTCAAGCAGAGGAGAATGCAAAGGCAGAATTGACGCACCCGTTTGTCGCGCCGGAAAATCGCTGCGACAAAAATGTGTTTGACCGCGACACCGCCCCCTTGCCAAGTTCACAGGTTCGCCGTTATTTGGAGGCGATCTTGTTGGGAGAAACCGGTTCGTTCCGGTGCCGAAGGAGCAACCGCCCCGGAAACTCTCAGGCCAAAGGACCAGCAAGGTGCCGGTAGGACTCTGGAGAGAAGCGTTTTTGACGCTCGCCGAAGGGATAACAATCTCAGGCAAAGGGACAGAGGGGGCTCGAATTTGACGGCGTCTGACGCCGGAAGTGTGAGCCGGCGCGCGTGCGCGCCAGACCTGGAGGCCGGAGTTGGAAGACATTTCCCATTTGAAACATACGCCGTTGCGTGCGCTGCACCTTTCGCTGGGTGCCCGCATGGTGCCCTTTGCCGGCTACGAGATGCCGGTTCAATACCCTGATGGCGTGATGAAGGAGCACCTGCATACGCGCACTGCGGCAGGCCTTTTCGACGTCTCGCACATGGGCCAGGTCATCGTCCGGCCGAAGTCCGGCAAGATCGAGGACGCGGCTCTGGCGCTGGAAAAGCTGGTGCCGGTCGACGTGCTCGGCCTTGGCGAAGGCCGTCAGCGCTATGCGATCTTCACCAATACCGAAGGCGGCATTCTGGACGATCTGATGATCGCCAACCGGGGCGACCACCTCTTCCTCGTCGTCAACGCCGCCTGCAAGGATGCGGATTTCGAGCACCTGAAGAAAGGTCTCTCCGACAGCTGCGAAGTCACGATGCTCGATGACCGGGCGCTGATTGCGCTGCAGGGTCCCCACGCAGAGGCGGTCCTTGGTGAATTGTGGGCCGATGTCTCGGCCATGCGCTTCATGGATGTCGCCGAAGCCGATCTGCATGACGTGACCTGCATCATCTCGCGTTCCGGCTACACCGGCGAAGACGGGTTTGAAATTTCGATTCCCTCGATCTCGGCCGCCGATGTGACCCAGCGTCTGCTCGAACACCCTGATGTCAAGCCGATCGGCCTTGGCGCGCGCGATTCGCTGCGTCTGGAAGCCGGCCTTTGTCTCTACGGCAACGATATCGACACCACCACGACGCCGGTCGAAGGCGCGATCGAGTGGGCGATGCAGAAGGCGCGCCGCGCCGGTGGCGCTCGCGAGGGCGGCTTTCCCGGCGCCGATCGCATTCTTGGCCAGTTCGCTCAAGGCGCGTCACGCCGCCGCGTTGGCCTGAAGCCCGAGGGCCGGGCGCCCGTGCGCGGTGGTGCCAATCTGTTTGCCGACACCGAGGGCAAGACGCTCGTCGGCAAGGTGACTTCAGGCGGCTTCGGCCCCACCGTCGATGGCCCTATTGCCATGGGCTACGTCGACGCCACCCATACCGACAACGGCGCGACCGTCTATGCGGAGGTGCGCGGCAAGTATCTGCCTGTCGTCGTCACCGCCCTGCCCTTTGTCAAACAAACCTACAAACGCTGATCAGGAGAGAGCGCAAATGTTGAAGTTCACCGACGAACACGAGTGGCTGAAGGTCGAAGCAGGCGTAGCAACGGTTGGAATCACCGAACACGCGGCCGGCCAGCTCGGCGATCTCGTCTTTGTGGAACTGCCGGAAACCGGCTCCACCTTCGCAAAGGGCGACACGGCCGCGACCGTCGAATCCGTCAAGGCAGCATCCGACGTCTATTGTCCACTTGATGGCGAAATCGTCGAAGTCAACCAGGCGATCGTCGACGACCCGTCGCTGGTCAACAGCGACCCGCAGGGCGCTGCCTGGTTCTTCAAGCTGAAACTCGCCGATCCGAACGCAGCCGACGCCCTTCTCGACGAAGCGGCCTACAAGGAGCTCGTCGCCTGATGAGCATGCCCAAGGACTTCACCTTTACCGACTACAAGCCGTATGACTTCGCCAACCGGCGTCATATCGGCCCGTCGCCGGCGGAAATGGATGAGATGCTGAAGGTCGTCGGTTATCCGTCGCTCGACGCGCTCATCGACGACACCGTGCCGCCGTCGATCCGTCAGAAGACTCCGCTCGCCTGGGGCGCGCCGATGACCGAGCGCGAAGCGCTCGACAAGATGCGCGAAACGGCCAACCGCAACCAGAAGCTCGTGTCGCTGATCGGCCAGGGCTACTACGGCACGATCACGCCGCCGGTCATCCAGCGCAACATCCTGGAAAATCCGGCCTGGTACACGGCCTACACGCCCTATCAGCCGGAAATCAGCCAGGGCCGCCTGGAAGCGCTGCTCAACTACCAGACCATGGTCTGCGACCTCACGGGCCTCGACGTCGCCAACGCCTCGCTGCTCGACGAAGCGACGGCTGCCGCCGAAGCGATGGCCATGGCCGAACGCGTCTCGAAGTCCAAGGCGAAGGCCTTCTTCGTCGACGAGAATTGCCATCCGCAGACGATCGCGCTTCTGAAGACCCGTGCCGAGCCGCTCGGCTGGCAGATCATCATCGGCAATCCCTTCACCGATCTCGATCCGGTCGACGTCTTCGGCGCCATCTTCCAGTATCCGGGAACCTACGGCCAGGTGAACGACTTCACCGGCCTGATCGCGCGCCTGCACCAGACCGGTGCTATCGCAACGGTCGCTGCCGACCCGCTGGCACTGGCGCTCCTGAAGTCGCCGGGCGAAATGGGCGCCGATATCGCCATCGGTTGCACCCAGCGCTTCGGCGTTCCGGTCGGTTATGGCGGTCCGCACGCCGCCTACATGGCCGTCAAGGACGCGCACAAGCGCTCGATGCCGGGCCGCCTCGTCGGCGTCTCCGTCGATGCCCGCGGCAACCGCGCCTATCGCCTGTCGCTTCAGACCCGCGAACAGCATATCCGCCGCGAAAAGGCGACGTCGAACATCTGCACCGCGCAGGTGCTTCTGGCTGTCATGGCCTCGATGTATGCTGTCTTCCATGGACCGAAGGGCATCAAGGCGATCGCCCAGAGCGTTCACCAGAAGACCGTTCGTCTCGCCATGGGCCTCGAAAAGCTCGGCTACACCGTCGAGCCGGACGTGTTCTTCGACACGATCACCGTCGATGTCGGCAAGCTGCAGGGCATCATCCTCAAGACTGCCGTCGCCGAGGAAGTGAACCTGCGCAAGATCGGCGAGACCAAGATCGGCATCAGCCTCGACGAGCGCTCGCGCCCCGTCACGCTCGAAGCCGTCTGGCGCGCCTTTGGCGGCGACTTCAAGGTGGAAGAGTTCGAGCCCGGCTACCGTCTGCCGCAGCCGCTCCTGCGCACCAGCGAGTACCTGACGCATCCGATCTTCCACATGAACCGCGCCGAGAGCGAAATGACGCGGTACATCCGCCGTCTTTCCGACCGCGACCTCGCGCTCGACCGGGCGATGATCCCGCTCGGTTCCTGCACGATGAAGCTCAACGCCACGGCCGAGATGCTTCCGATCACCTGGCCGGAATTTGCCGAAATCCATCCTTTCGTTCCCAAGGATCAGGCAGCCGGCTACCAGCACATGATCGAAGATCTGTCGGAAAAGCTCTGCGCCGTCACCGGCTATGATGCGATTTCCATGCAGCCGAACTCCGGCGCGCAAGGCGAATATGCCGGTCTCCTTACGATCCGCGCCTACCATCTGGCGCAGGGTAACGATCACCGCGACGTCTGCCTGATCCCGACCTCGGCGCACGGCACCAATCCGGCCTCCGCCCAGATGGCTGGCATGAAGGTTGTCGTCATCAAGGTGAGCGAAAACGGCGACATCGACATGGACGATTTCCGTGCGAAAGCCGAGCAGTACGCGGAAAACCTCTCGTGCTGCATGATCACCTACCCCTCGACGCACGGCGTGTTCGAGGAGAACGTTCGCGAGGTCTGCGAGATCGTGCACAAGCATGGTGGCCAGGTTTACCTGGACGGCGCCAACATGAACGCCATGGTCGGTCTTGCCCGCCCTGGCGACATCGGCTCCGACGTCAGCCACCTGAACCTGCATAAGACCTTCTGCATCCCGCACGGCGGCGGCGGTCCCGGCATGGGCCCGATCGGCGTCAAGGCGCATCTGGCGCCCTACCTGCCCGGTCACCCGGAAACGGACGGCAATGACGGTGCGGTTTCGGCGGCTCCCTTCGGCTCGGCTTCGATCCTGCCGATCTCCTGGAGCTATTGCCTGATGATGGGCGGCGAAGGCCTGACCCAGGCGACGAAGGTGGCGATCCTCAACGCCAACTACATCGCTGCCCGGCTGAAGGGCGCCTATGAGGTGCTCTACAAGTCGTCCAAGGGCCGTGTGGCGCATGAGTGCATCATCGACACCCGTCCACTGGTCGAAAGCGCCGGCGTGACTGTTGACGACGTTGCCAAGCGCCTGATCGACTGCGGCTTCCACGCTCCGACCATGAGCTGGCCGGTTGCCGGCACCCTGATGATCGAGCCGACCGAATCGGAAACCAAGGCCGAAATCGATCGTTTCTGCGATGCGATGCTGGCAATCCGCGAGGAAGCCCGCGCCATCGAGGAAGGCCGGATGGACAAGGTCAACAACCCGCTGAAGAATGCACCGCACACGGTCGAGGACCTGGTCGGCGAATGGGATCGTCCCTATTCGCGCGAACAGGCCTGCTACCCGCCGGGCGCCTTCCGGGTCGACAAGTACTGGTCTCCGGTCAATCGCGTCGACAACGTCTTCGGCGACCGCAATCTGGTCTGCACCTGCCCGCCGCTGGAAAGCTACGCGGAAGCAGCGGAATAAGCCTGCGAACAGCGGGGCGCGCCACGACGGCGCGCCCCGTTTTCACTCTATTGCTGAAGGATGGCGCCGCCAGGCGGCAAGGTGTTCTCTATCCAGAAGCGAACGAAAGCCTCGGCGAACTGCCGGTAGCCTGAAAGCGACGACGGCTTGGCCGCATAGGCGTTTGCTCCGGCCTTGTAGGACCTGACGACGTCACTCGGATTGGTAGACGAGGTCAGCACGATCACAGGCAGCACCGATGTGCCCTCATTGGAGCGTATGCGCTCCAGCAATTCCATCCCGTCGATCCCGGGCATCTTAATATCGAGAAGCACATAATCGAAGTGCTCGCGCGCGAGCCGCTGGACGGCCTCGTCGGCGTGGGTGACATGGACGATGTCCAGCGTGTCGTCCGTCTGCGAAAGCGCGCGCGTGACGAAACGCGCGTCGTGCGCGTTGTCTTCCACCACAAGCAATCGCTTCGGTGACTTGGCCAAGCCTGTCGCCTTATCTGGTCTTCCGCATCCGTTTCGGAAGGGTCACCACAAACCGTGCGCCTTCGACAAAGCCGATGTCAAGATGGATCGATCCGTTGTGGCTTTCAGCGATCCGCTTGGCGAGCGCAAGGCCGATGCCGGTGCCGCCATAGGTGTTCTCGTCGTGATGGAGGCGCTGGAACACTTCGAAGATGCGTGTGGCGAAGCGCGGGTCGATGCCGATGCCGTTGTCCTCAACCACAAACTCGACCTGCTGATCGGCGATGCGACCCTTGATGCGCACGACCGGCCGGCGGTCCGGGTGGCGATACTTGATGGCATTGCCGACCAGATTCTGAACGAGCCGGCGCAACAGTTCCGGGTCACCTTGCACCCTCGGCAGCGAGCCGACCTCGAAGCTGACATTCGCCTCACGGGCGTGGCCGTCGAGCACACTGAGCGTGTCGGCGACGATATCGTTGAGGTCAACGTCTGACCACGTGCTGATCTGATAGGCGATCTGCGAATAATCGAGCAGGCTGTCGATAACCCGGTTCATCCGTTTGGCGCTGTCGCGCAGGTGGCGGGCGCTGGCTGAAACTTCATGCTGGTTGCCGGCAGCCAACTCGTCTTCGATCATCTCGGAGAACATCGAGATGTGCCTCAAAGGCGCCTTCAGATCGTGAGAGACGGTTGCCGTGAACTGATCGAGCGCCACGTTCTTGTGCTCAAGCTCCTGTCGCTGGCGTTCGAGCGCCAGCTCTGCGCGCTTGAGTTCGGTCACGTCGACCCGCAGGACGACGGTGTTTCCGTCCTTGGTCTTGATGTTTTCCACCCGCAGCCACCGGTCGCCGGCGTAACTGTAGATCTTCGGCTGGTTGTCCGGTTGACGAAAGTCCTGCAGACGGTGCGCCACCCAGGCCGGCCACTCCGGGTTGCCGGGCAAGGCTTCGGGATAGTGACCTGCTCTCTGCGCAAGCAGAAGGATCTCTTCGGCCGTGATACCGGGGCGCAGCAAAGGGCCGGCCGGGCCGCAGATCGTTACATAGGCGCGATTGTAGACCAGCAGCCTTTCCTCCGCATCGAAGATTGCAAAACCTTCGGGCATGACGTCGAGCGCCGCGTCAAGCATGTCCGACGCCCGCTGCCGCTCCTGCACGGCCTTGGCGAGGTCCGAGACATCGCGAATGATGCCGATCAGGGCCAGTTCCCGCCCGCCGGCATCGACAAGCGGTGTCGTGCGCAAATGACCCGAGAATGTCGAGCCATCGCGCCGGACGTAGCTATAAGTCGAGGTGCGCGCGATCCTTTCATCGACGTTCGCCGCGCGATTGTGCAGGCGCCTCGCATATTCGCTGTCGTCCGCATAGATCAGGCGCGCTGGTTGGCCGATGAACGCATCCGCTGCATAACCGAATTGCGCCAGCGCCGCCGGGTTGGCCGAGCGAATAATGCGCGACGCATCAAGGATGATCACCGGATCCGGAAAGGTCTCATAGAGCGCCTTGAAGACAAGCTCCTCGTCGAACGCCGTCACGCCCTTCTCCCCCCGTCACCCGGCCGCATATCAGCAGAAAAAAGGCCCGGCGAAAAGCCGGGCCTGCCATCTCTAGAAACGCAATGAGCGTGTCAGTTCGCCGGCACCACGGCGTCGCCGCGCGCCGCAAGCGCTGCCAGGTCGGCCGGCTTCAGCTCGACCGATTCGCCGCACCCACAGGCGGATGTCTGGTTGGGATTGTTGAAGGTGAAACCGGAGCGAAGGGTCGTTACCTCGAAGTCCATCTGCGTGCCGAGCAGGTAAAGCACCGCTTCGGGCGCGACCCAGACCTTGGCGCCATCGCGTTCGATCAGATCGTCTTTCGCATTGGGTTCGGTAACGAGGTCAACGGCATATTCCATGCCGGCGCAGCCGCCCTTCTTGATGCCGACGCGGATGCCCAGGGCATCGGCACCGGCATTTTCCACGATCGACCGGACGCGGCTGGCAGCAGCATCGGTCAAGCTCATCACGGCAAAGCCCATCGGCCTTATCTCCTTGTCGCCACCGGGGTTAAGGCCCGGCGCCTTCCAGAATCAAATGTAGTGTCCGCAGCTTAACGGATCAATATGGCGCCTTGCGGTCAGTACCAGCCGATCGCCACTTGGGCCTCTTCCGACATGCGGTCCGGCGTCCACGGCGGGTCGAAGGTCATCGCCACTTCGACGCCCGACACGCCCTCAACGGCGCCAACCGCATTTTCGACCCAGCCGGGCATCTCGCCGGCAACGGGGCAACCGGGTGCCGTCAGCGTCATGTCGATCTTGACCATGCGGTCGTCTTCGATGTCGATCTTGTAAATCAGCCCGAGTTCGAAGATGTCAGCCGGGATTTCCGGGTCGTAGACGGTCTTCAGCGCGCTGATGATATCGTCGCTCAGCCGTGCCAGTTCTTCGGCCGGGATTGCCGAATGCACGATGCCCTCGCGGACGTCGATTTTGTCTTGCGTTGCATCCAGGCTCATGTCGGCCTCCTAGACTTTCTCTTTTGGTTCAGATGCTTGCATGGTAAGCCTGAACCATTTTTCAAACTCGATCAGGCGAAGAACTTACGCGCATGCTCCAGCGCGTCCGCCAACGCGTCCACTTCGGCCCGTGTGTTGTAGAGGCCGAAGGATGCGCGGCATGTGGAGGTGACGCCGAAGCGTTTCAAGAGCGGCTGCGCACAATGGGTGCCGGCACGCACTGCAACACCGGCGCGGTCGATCACCGTCGAAATATCATGGGCGTGAACGCCCGCAATCTCGAAGGAGAAGATGCTGCCTTTGCCGGGTGCGTCGCCGAACACTTTCAGCGAATTGATCCTCGACAGGCGCTCGCGGGCATAGTCCGTCAGGTCAGCTTCGTGTCGTGTGATCGCCGCCCGTCCGATCTTTTCCATGTAGTCGAGCGCATAGCCGAGCCCGATCGCCTGTACGATCGGCGGTGTGCCGGCCTCGAAACGGTGCGGCGGATCGTTGTAGGTGATGCGGTCTTCCGTCACTTCCTCGATCATTTCGCCGCCACCCATGAAGGGGCGCATTTCCTTCAGGCGGTCCATCTTGCCGTAAAGCACGCCAATGCCCGAGGGGCCGTAGAGCTTGTGACCGGTCATCACGTACCAGTCGCAATCGATGTCCTGCACGTCGACAGGCATATGAACAGCGCCCTGGCTGCCGTCGACCAACACCGGGATCCCCCGCTCGCGGGCGATGCGGCAAATTTCCTTGACCGGAACCACGGTGCCCAGCGCATTCGACATATGGGTAATGGCGATGAGCTTGGTGCGCTCCGTCAGGCATTTTACGAAATCTTCGATGTGGAAGGCGCCGTCGTCGTCGATCGGCGCCCAGACCAGCTTGGCGCCCTGGCGTTCCCTGATGAAATGCCATGGTACGATGTTGGAGTGGTGCTCCATGATCGACAGCACGATCTCGTCGCCCTCGCCGAGCTTCGGCATGCCGTAACCATAGGCGACCGTATTGATCGCCTCGGTGGAGGATTTCGTGAAGATGATGTTGTCGGCAGAGGGCGCATTCAGGAAGCGGCGCACCTTCTCGCGCGACGCTTCATAGGCTTCGGTGGCAGCGTTCGAGAGAAAATGCAGCCCGCGATGCACGTTGGCGTATTCATTGGAGTAGGCATGGCTCACCGCGTCGATGACGACCTGCGGCTTCTGCGCCGATGCGCCGTTGTCGAGATAGACAAGCGGTTTGCCATAGACGGTTCGCGACAGGATCGGAAAATCCCTGCGGATCGCTTCGACGTCGTAGGCGGGCACCGGCACAGTGTGTTCCATGTCATTCAATCCAATCAGACGCGCCGATCAGGCGTGCTTTTCGAGCCAGGCCGAGATCACGCTTTCCAGCGCTTCGACCAGCGGTTCGTCGTCGAGTTCCTCGACGATCTCGGCAACGAAGGCATTGACGAGCATCGCCCGCGCCTTGTTCTCCGGGATGCCACGCGCCATGAGGTAGAAGAGCTGCGTGTGGTCGATGTCGGCAACGGTGGCGCCGTGGCCGCACTGCACGTCGTCGGCGAAGATTTCAAGCTCTGGCTTTGCCGACAGATCGGCATCGTCCGAAAGCAACAGCGTGTTGCACGCCATCTTCGCATCGGTCTTCTGCGCGTCCTTGGCGACCAGGATCTTGCCCTGGAACACGCCCTTGGCGCGGTCGAACACGACGTTGCGGATGATCTCCGTCGACGTCGTGTGCGGCACGTTGTGGCCGAGCGTGAAGGTCACGTCCGTGTGGCTTTCGCCGCCGAGCAGGTTGATGCCCCGCAGCTTGAAATCGGCGCCCTCGCCGCTCGTCTTGCCGTGGATCTCCTGGCGCACCAGCTTGCCGCCGGCATTGATGAGGAACAGATGCAGCTTGGCATCCTTGGCGAGATCGAAGCGGATCTGGCCGAGATGGGTATCGGCCGCACCCTGCTGCTGCAGGACGATCCAGGTGATCTCAGCGCCTTCGCCGACCGTTATGTCGCTGACCGACGAGATCAGGCTCTCGGCGGCATTGGTCGACAGATGACGCTCGATGACGGTCGCCTTCGTGTTCGCACCAAAGGAGACCGGGAAGCGCGTATGCGCCTGGCCGAGGCTCTGAACCAGCTGGATTTCCAACGGATCTTCCAGCTCGGTACCATCTGCGATCACAAGCTCCAGGCCACCGCGCACGAGCCCGCCATTGATGCGGCCGATGGCATCGTCCGTGCCGAGCACGGCAAGGCCGGCAGCGGCAGAGCCGTCGAGCAGGCTGTCGGTGTAGGAGCGGATCGTCACGCCCTCGGGCGCATTGCCCTTGAGGTCGGCATGGCCGTTGCGCACCGAAAGCACGGTCGCGCCGGCGACAAGTGCCTCGACACGATCGGCGAACGCCGTCGGGTCAGCGGTCGGCACGGCCCGCAGCAGCGTGCGAAGGTCGGTATAGTGCCAGGATTCGACGCGTCGCGTCGGCAGGCCCGCTGTCTTCAGTTCGTGCACCAAGGTGTCACGCACCGACAGCACCGAGCCGTCGCCCGGCAGATCGCCGATCTGCGCGGTATAGGCATCGACGAGCGCCGTTTCAGCGGCCGTCATCTTGATTGCCTGTTGCATATTCATTCGAACACTCCTTCAACAGGCCCTAGGCTGCAGCTTCGATGATGTCAGCGTAGCCGTTGGCTTCGAGTTCGTGTGCAAGCGTCTTGTCGCCCGACTTGATGACCTGGCCCTTGTAGAGAACGTGGACGGTATCCGGAACGATATAGTCGAGCAGGCGCTGGTAGTGGGTGATGACGATCACGGCACGGTCGGGCGAACGCAGCGCGTTGACGCCGTCGGCGACGATCTTCAGCGCATCGATGTCGAGACCGGAGTCGGTTTCGTCGAGCACGCAAAGCTTCGGCTCGAGCAGCGCCATCTGCAGGATCTCGGCGCGCTTCTTCTCGCCGCCGGAGAAGCCGACGTTGAGCGGACGACGCAGCATTTCCGGCGCGATCTTGAGTTCGGCGGCGGCTTCCTTGACGCGGCGCATGAATTCCGGCGTCGTCAGTTCGTCTTCGCCGCGGTACTTGCGCTGCTCGTTCATCGCCACCTTGAGGAACTGCATGGTGGCAACGCCGGGGATTTCGACCGGGTACTGGAAGGCGAGGAAGATGCCCTTGGCAGCCCGCTCGGAAGCTTCTAGCTCAAGGATGTTCTCGCCGTTGTAAAGGATTTCGCCTTCAGTGACTTCATAGTCCTCGCGACCCGACAGGATGTAGGACAGCGTCGACTTGCCTGAGCCGTTCGGGCCCATGATGGCGGCGACTTCGCCGGCCTTCACGGTCAGGTTCAGGCCACGGATGATTTCGGTGCCGTCTTCGGCGATGCGGGCGTGCAGGTTCTTGATTTCAAGCATTTCTATCGTCCTCTTGGGAAACGAACGTCTGTTCGCGCGCAAGGCAATGCGCGCCATTCAATAATCAGTTCAGGGCGTCAGCCGACCGAGCCTTCGAGCGAGATGCCGATCAGCTTCTGCGCTTCGACGGCGAATTCCATCGGCAGCTCCTGGATGACTTCCTTGACGAAGCCGTTGACGATCAGCGCGATCGCCGCCTCTGTCGGGATGCCGCGCTGCAGGCAGTAGAACAGCTGGTCCTCGGAAATCTTCGACGTTGTTGCTTCATGCTCGAACTGTGCCGTCGAGTTCTTGGCCTCGATGTAGGGCACGGTGTGTGCACCGCACTTGTCGCCGATCAGCAGCGAATCGCACTGGGTAAAGTTGCGGGCGTTCTCGGCCTTGCGGTGGGCCGAAACCTGGCCGCGATAGGTGTTTTCCGAAACGCCGGCAGCAATGCCCTTGGAGACGATGCGGCTCGACGTGTTCTTGCCGAGGTGGATCATCTTGGTGCCCGAGTCGATCTGCTGATGGCCGTTCGAAACCGCGATCGAGTAGAACTCGCCGCGCGAACCGTCGCCACGCAGGATGCAGGACGGATACTTCCAGGTGATCGCCGAACCGGTTTCCACCTGGGTCCAGGAGATCTTGGAGTTCTTGCCGCGGCAATCGCCACGCTTGGTGACGAAGTTGTAGATGCCGCCCTTGCCATGCTTGTCGCCGGGATACCAGTTCTGGACCGTCGAATACTTGATCTCGGCCTCATCCAGAGCAATCAGCTCGACGACAGCCGCATGCAGCTGGTTTTCATCGCGCTGGGGCGCCGTGCAGCCTTCGAGATAGGAAACGTAGGCGTTGTCTTCGGCGATGATCAGCGTGCGTTCGAACTGACCGGTGTTCTTCTCGTTGATGCGGAAGTAGGTCGACAGCTCCATCGGGCAACGAACGCCCTTCGGCACGAAGACGAACGAGCCATCGGTAAAGACGGCGGAGTTGAGCGTCGCGTAGTAATTGTCGGTCGTCGGCACGACGGTCCCGAGATACTTCTTCACGAGATCGGGGTGTTCGCGGATGGCTTCGGAGATCGACATGAAGATCACGCCGGCCTTCTTCAGCTCTTCCTTGAAGGTCGTGACGACGGATACGCTGTCAAAGACGGCGTCGACGGCGATCTTGGACTTCTGTACGCCGGCCAGCATTTCCTGTTCCTTCAGGGGAATGCCGAGCTTTTCGTAGACCTTCAGAAGTTCGGGGTCGACTTCGTCGAGCGACTTCGGACCCGTCGTGCCCTTCGGCGCGGCGTAGTAATAGATGTCGTTGAAGTCGATCTTCGGATAGTTGACGCGCGCCCATGTGGGCTCATCCATCGTCAGCCAGCGGCGATAGGCGTCAAGGCGCCATTCGAGCATCCATTCCGGCTCGCTCTTCTTGGCAGAGATGAAACGGATGATGTCTTCGGAAAGGCCCTTCGGCGCCTTTTCGACTTCGATGGTGGTTTCGAATCCGTATTTGTACTGGTCCACGTCGATCTGACGGACCTGATCAATGGTCTCCTGCACGGCAGGCATGTCGTTCTCCAATCTTTCCGGATCCAAGGTCCGGTAGCTTGTCAACACGATGCGAACTTGGCGCACCGCTTATGTAATGGCTAAAAGGCGCTTTTCACCCCATTTGCCAAGCGGAAAATTGCTTTTCCGCAATTTCGTTCAACCGCACGTTCTCATGCGGCCTGACCTGTGGTTCGGCGCCTTGCGGCAACCTTGGCGAAGACCGTCGCGCAGCGCTCGATCTCGACTTCGGTCGTTGCCGGTCCGATCGAGATGCGCAGAGCCCCCTGGCGCGGGTCGTATCCCATTGCCGTCAGCACGTGGCTCTGGCCGACCTTGCCGGACGAGCAGGCCGAGCCGGCCGAAAGTGCCACCCCCTCGAGGTCGAAGGCGATCTGCCCGGTTTCCGCCTTCATGCCAGGAAGCGTGAAGAAGATGGTGTTGCCAACGCGCGAAACGTCGCGGCCATGGATGACCACATCCGGTGCCGATATCCGCATGTCCTGCTCCAGCCGGTCGCGAAGCGAGGAAATCGATCTCATTCGTTCCGTCAGGCTTTCGGCCGCCTTGCGAGCGGCTGCGGCGAAGCCTGCGATCGCGACTGCGTTCTCGGTTCCCGAGCGGTGACCCTTCTCCTGGCCGCCGCCCCGGATCAACGGCGCCGGCATCATGATCTCGCCGCGGGCGACAAGCGCGCCGGCGCCCTTCGGGCCGCCGATCTTGTGCGACGAGAGGATCAGAAAGTCCGCGCCGAGCTCTTCGATCGAAAGCGGCAACCGGCCGGCAGCCTGGACTGCATCGACGACCAGTATACCACCATGACCACGAACGATCTCAGCAATCTCGGCAATCGGCTGAACGACGCCGGTTTCATTGTTGACCAGCATCACCGCAACCATCGGCAGCCCGCTCTCGCGGTCGTGGTTGGCGAGGAGCGTACGCAGGGCCTCGAGGTCGACGATACCCGCAGCGGTCACCGGGATCTCCGACACGGCCTCGCGCCCAAAACGCCCGCCTTCACGCACCGCCGGGTGCTCGATCGCAGAGGCATAGAGCCTGCCGATCTTAAGCGGCGTGCGACCCATGCGGAAATCGGGCGTCAGCACCATGTTGGCCGCCTCGGTGGCACCGCTGGTAAAGATCACGCTGGCGGCCTTTGCACTGCAAAGCGCTGCCACGTCGCGGCGCGCATTTTCGATCAGCGTGCGGACCGTTCTGCCCTCGCCATGGACCGAGGAAGGGTTGCCGACCAGGTCGAGCGCGGACAGGCACGCATCGCGCGCTTCGGCAAGAAGCGGCGCTGTGGCATTCCAGTCCATATAGATGCGCGAGGTCGACATAATTTCCTTCGCTAGAACAATAGGCTCATCGCAGACAACCACTGACGATGCATTTTCCTTGAATTTTCCGCACCGCTTGCCTTATGAGACGAAACACGGCGGAATGCCCGCACAGAAGTTTTGAACGGTTCTAAACTAGGTTTTAGAAAAGCTGAGTGCTTGCGTCAAGACTCATCGCGATCCGAAACCAAGATTCGAACCAGGAACACCCCCGGAGAGCCAATGCCCGAAATTATCTTCAACGGACCTGCCGGCCGCCTCGAAGGCCGCTATCAGCCTTCGAAGCAGAAAAGCGCCCCGATCGCCATCATCCTGCACCCGCACCCGCAGTTCGGCGGCACGATGAACAACCAGATCGTCTACCAGCTTTTCTACATGTTCCAGAAGCGCGGCTTTACGACGCTGCGTTTCAATTTCCGGGGCATCGGCCGTAGCCAGGGCGAGTTCGACCACGGCGCCGGCGAGCTTTCGGATGCCGCATCGGCGCTCGACTGGGTGCAGAGCCTGCATCCCGATTCGAAGAGCTGTTGGGTTGCCGGTTATTCCTTCGGCGCCTGGATCGGCATGCAGCTCCTGATGCGTCGTCCTGAGATCGAAGGTTTTATGGCCGTCGCACCGCAGCCGAACACCTATGATTTCTCGTTCCTGGCGCCGTGCCCGTCGTCCGGTCTCATCATCAACGGTGATTCGGACAAGGTGGCACCCGAGAAGGACGTCAACGGACTGGTGGAAAAACTGAAGGCCCAGAAGGGCATCCTCATCACCCACAAGACCGTGCCTGGCGCCAACCACTTCTTCAACGGCCAGGTCGAGGGTCTGATGGCGGAATGCGAGGACTACCTCGACCGTCGCCTCAACGGCGAACTGACGCCGGAACCGGCTGCCAAGCGCATTCGCTGATCAAGATCCGGGCGGCTCTTACGGCCGCCCGATCCATTGTGGGACCTGTGGATTGACCACCGTCTGCGGCGCTGCGGCGCATTCCACGCGGTTGCGCCCGTTTTCCTTCGCCGCATAGAGAGCCTTGTCGGCCCGCTGCATCGCCAGTTCGAGCGGCTCATCCTTTGCAATGGCCGCCACACCAAAGCTTGCCGTCACCCTCGCCTGCTCCGCCAGGCCATCGATCTGCTGCGACATCATCGCGGCGCGCATTCCGTGCGCCACCACCCGTGCCTCCTCCAGCTCCGTCGACGGCAGGAACACGGCAAACTCTTCGCCGCCGAGACGACCGGCAACCGCGTGGTTCGGCATGACATCCTTTAGAACTCGCGCGAATTGGCGGATGACCTCGTCACCGGCGTGGTGGCCGTAGCTGTCGTTCACCAGCTTGAAACGGTCCAGGTCAGCCAGGATCAAAGTGCCCGGCAGGCGGCCTTCGCGACGTTGAAGCATGGGGGCGACCCGTTCGGTAAACCCACGCCTGTTGAAGAGCCCGGAAAGCAGGTCGATTTCGGATCGTGCGCGTGCGTCGTCGACGATTTCCATGACCATCACGCCAAGCATGGCAAGACCGGTGCCGACGATGAGGACCGCACCGAGCGCCTGGGAAATCAGCGCGAATGGGCTGGAAACATAGTCCTGCGCCGTTGCCCCCGAGCCGGCGACCACAGCCACAAAGACCTTCAGCACATAGTAGCCGGCGGTCAGAGCCAGCAGTGACAGCAATACTCGGTCCGCCGCCGAGCGTCGCTTGGAGCGGATGACGACGGATGCTGACCACGCCTGAATGATGAAGAACGGCAACTGATAAAGGGAGGAGTGCTGCAGCGTTCCTCTCGGCCATTGATAGATGACCAGATCAAGCGCGACCGAAGCCAGGAAAAACGCGGCAAGCACCTGCCAGTTGGCCGGTACGCGATAAAAGACACCCAGGCCGAACCGCAGCAGGCAGAAACCGGCAAGCACGCTCGCAAACGCGCCGATCGCGAAAAGACGTGGCGTGGATGTAAACGGCACGACGGTTTCGAACACCGCCGCAAGCGATGCAATGGCAAAACCGCCGGCGCAATAGAGTGCGGCCCGTCTGGACCGGCTCTTTGCCGCTATAACAAGAAATGCTGCAGTGAAAATCTGGGCGATGACGAAGTTCACAGCCAGCAGAGAAATCGCACCACCCATCGACGAACCTGAATTGTCTGTTGCTACGGCAGAGCCGCTTCGTGCCACCTCATTTGGCAGCGCCGGACGATACTAAGAGCGGCAGGCGAAAATTTGATTAATCGGTCAAATGCAAACGTGGCGGACGAAGCCTTCTGTTAGTGCGCGCCATGCAATGCGTACTTCCCGCCGGTAACCGGTTGGCGTACCCCGGTTGTGCCGGGATAGGTGAGTGGCAATCCTTCCCGGGCCCGAACAGCGAGATAGGCCCAGGCCTCCGCCTCCATCGAATCGCCATTGAACCCCATTGCCTCGGCTGACAGCACGTTTGCGCCGTGGGTTTTTGCCTGCGACCCGAGATCCCCCATGATCACCGGATTGAGCCGGCCGCCGCCACACACGATGTAGGCCCGGGGCGTTGTAGGCAGGTGACCGGCCGATTTGACGATTGCGGCTGCCGTCACATAGGCCAGCGTGCGTGCACCGTCTTCGAGACTGGCGTCTTTTCCCTCTGGTGCCGCAAAATCGTTGCGATCGAGCGAACGACGCCTGTCCGCCGAGAAGAAGGGATTGAGCAGATAGCGTTCGGCGAGTTCCGGCAGCACGCTGCCTTCGCTGGCAATCATGCCGCCCTGGTCAAAGGGAATGCCGGCATGTGCCTCGACCCATTGATCGATCAGCGTGTTGCCGGGGCCGCTGTCGTAGGCAATCAACCCGTCATCCGCGCCTATGTATGTCAGGTTGGAGATGCCGCCAATGTTGACGAAGACCACCGGCGCTTCCAACTTGCCATCCGCTGTGGCGTTGCGGGCAAGCGCCGCATGATAGACGGGAATGAGCGGCGCGCCCTGGCCGCCATGCTCCATGTCGTTGGCGCGCATGTCGTAGACGATATCGATGCCCGTTTCGCGGGCGAGCAGCGCACCGTCGCCAATCTGCACGGTCAAGGCGTCGTCGGGGCGGTGAAGAACCGTTTGTCCATGAAAACCAATGATATCAACAGCATCTGATTTAATATTGTTGTTCCGCATAAAGGTTTGAACGGCTTCGGCGTGCCTCAGAGTCAGCTCCCGCTCGAGTTCGGCCAGGCTACCTGGCCGTTGCTCGCGGCTTGTGATCGACTTTGCTTCTTCGAGGCCCTGTTTCAGCCGGTCGCGGAAACGCGGATCGTAGGCGTAGCCGGCAGAAGGGCCCCGCTCGACAAACGCGTCGCCATCGGTGCGCAGCAGCGCCACGTCGATTCCGTCCATGCTCGTCCCGCTCATCAAGCCGATCGCTGTCATGATCTTGCCCATGCATTCCTCCAAGGCGTTGCTTGTCTACATAGCAAAAACATCGCCCAAGCAAAGACGTGCACTTTTGCCCAAACAATGCTAAACGCCGCGCGCAGACGTTCTACCCAGCCGAAAGAGACAGGTCATGTCCGAGTTCAAGTCCGATTTCCTCCACACCCTCAGCGAGCGCGGTTTCATTCATCAGAGTTCCGATGATGCCGGTCTCGACCAGCTGTTCCGGACGGAGACCGTGACTGCCTATATCGGCTTCGACCCGACGGCCCCGAGCCTTCACGCCGGCGGCCTCATCCAGATCATGATGCTGCACTGGCTGCAGGCGACCGGCCACCGACCGATCTCGCTGATGGGCGGCGGCACTGGCATGGTTGGCGACCCCTCCTTCAAGGACGAGGCACGCCAACTGATGACGCCGGCGACCATCGACGCCAACATCGCCAGCATCAAGACGGTGTTCTCGAACTATCTGACCTACGGCGACGGCCCCAAGGACGCGTTGATGATCAACAACGCCGACTGGCTGCTTGGCATCAACTACCTCGAATTCCTGCGCGACGTCGGCCGTCACTTCTCGGTCAACCGCATGCTGTCGTTCGATAGCGTCAAGACGCGGCTTGAGCGCGAGCAATCGCTGTCGTTCCTCGAGTTCAACTACATGATCCTGCAGGCCTACGACTTCGTCGAACTGCACAAGCGCACCGGCTGCCGTCTGCAGATGGGCGGCTCGGACCAGTGGGGCAATATCGTCAACGGTATCGACCTTGGCCACCGCATGGGGACGACGCAGCTTTACGCCCTCACCTCGCCGCTTCTGACGACGTCGTCGGGCGCGAAGATGGGCAAGTCGGTCAACGGCGCAATCTGGCTCAACCCGGATATGCTGTCGGCCTACGACTTCTGGCAGTACTGGCGCAACACCGAGGATGCCGACGTAACGCGCTTCCTGAAGCTCTACACCACGCTGCCGATGGTCGAGATCGAGCGGCTTTCGAAGCTCGGCGGTTCGGAGATCAACGAGGTCAAGAAGATCCTCGCGACCGAAATCACCGCCATGCTGCACGGCCGCGCCGCTGCAGAACAGGCGGCCGAGACGGCCCGCAAGACCTTCGAAGAAGGTGCGGTGTCGGAAAACCTGCCGTCGGTCGATGTGCCTGCGTCCGAGCTTGACGCCGGTATCGGCCTGTTGTCGCTGGTTGTTCGCGCGGGACTTGCCGCATCCAACGGCGAAGCCCGCCGCCACGTTCAAGGTGGCGCCGTGCGCATCAACGACCAAGCGATCAGTGACGAACGCCGGCTGATCGGTAGCGGTGACGTGACTTCGGATGGCATCGTCAAGCTGTCGCTCGGCAAGAAGAAGCACATCCTGGTTCGCCCTGCCTGAGTTGAGCGAACGTCAGATCAAATCGAAGGCCGGCCGTTGCGCCGGCCTTTTTATTGGAACTCGAAGATGCTGCGGAAGACGCCGGGAGCGATGATCGAAAGCGGATTGATCGTCAGATTCGGTTGGTTGAACGGGCCATTGAGCTTGAAGGTGATGCCGAGCAAGCCGCGATCGCGGCCATTGCCGAGCAGAACGCCGATCAACGGCAATTCCCCGAAAATGCGGTTCAAGCCGTAGGCAGGCATGAAGGTGCCAGTCATGTCCATGATGCCGTTGCCGTCACGCACGGTTCCCTGGAAGGTTGCGCCGACATCGGTTCCCCTGAGAACGCCGCCATCGACGCGAATGGCGCTGCGATCGAGCGCCAGTTGGGCAAAACCGCGTTCGAAGCGCGCGGTGCTGACGTCAATGTCGCGTTTTACCGCCTGGTTGAGGCTTCGCCCGTCTTGGCCTGCCGGGGTTGACACCATCGACTGCAGGCGCTGCTCGCCGATCAGCGAAAACTTGCGGATGTCGATCGAGCCGCGCCATGATCGGCCGCCGCGGTCACGCAGCTTCAGGTTCAACAGGCCGCCGCGCATGTTGCTGTAGATGTCGGCAAAGCGGGCAAGCGCACCGGCATCGCCGGTCGTCAGTTCAAGGATGTTGTCGGCGCCGGATTTGGCGAGCTTGGCCACGAGCGCCTGGCCGCTACTGGTCACCGCCGACAGATTGATGTCCTCGATCTGTTGGCCGCGCTCCGAATAGGTCAGGTTGACGTTCGACAACACTTCGCCGTTGAAGCCGGAGACGCGACCGAGCTGCCCCTGGATCGTGATGTCATCGCCGCTGCCACCGTTGCCACCCGAGCCGCTCTTCATCTGGGCAAGGATCGGACGGATATCGGCTGCCGATCCGCTCAATGTCACGACGTGGACGCCCTTGCGGCGGTCGATGGCAACGTTGAAATCGTCGCCCTGCGCCAGACGGACATTGGTGAGCTTGGCGGCGACGACGCCGGCGCCGTCGACCTGCAGACTGCCGCGTGCGCCGAAACCATCGCCGGCGATCGCGAAGTCCTTGATCGTTGTGACGCTGTCGCTGATGTCGGATGTGAAGCGCACCTCCGCGGGGATGCCAGCGCCCTTGTTCCAGCCGATCCAAGGCAGAGACAGCCTGGCCTTGGTCAGATCGATGGTGACATGCTGCATATCAGACTCGTCGATCACCAGATCGACGACCATCGGACCAAAGATAATCTTCGACAGCCCGGGCGTCAGCTTCTCCCGAGCTGCCGCATCGAGCGTCCCGCTGATTTCGCGTCTGCGCTTGACCTTCGATTTGCTGTCGACAGGCTCTGTGAGCGCAATCCTGACCTTTGCACCTTCCACCACCGCATCGGCATCGAGAACCGCTTGCTGGTTGTCGACACGGAACGTGCCGGAAAGGTTGGAAATCTCACGACCGGCGATCGGGCGCGTGACAGTGACGTTCTCTAGCTGCATTTCCACTTGCCAGAGCGGCGGCGGAGGGTGCTGGTCGGTGACAAGGCCGAACCGCGCACCGACCTGCGCGGTCAGCGGGCCGGTAAAGTCGCCGGGAACGAAGGGTGTCTTTTGCAGCGCCTGTATCGGCTTGTAGGTGACGAGCTCGGCAATCGCATCCGCCTCACCACCGACCTCGATCTTCATCTCGGCAATCAAGGGTTTGGTGTAGACATCGGGAATGATGAAGTCGCCGCCGTTGAGCGCGACCGATCGCCCGGAGGGGAAATAGGCCGCCCCTTGTTTGACGCCGACTTCCATGCGCTGGCCGCTGAGCTTGAACGTGCCGGATGTGTCGCGCAGCGGCGGTATCTCGCCGGCGATGTTGATGCGTGTACCGTCGATGTTGAACGCGATGTTCAGTTCTTTTTCGTCAAGCTTCAGCTCGCCTTCGTTGGCAGCGATCCGCCCCTCCGCCACCGATACCTCGATGCGCGCATCTGTAACCGTGCCGCCGAAGAGATTGCGGATCGCCCAGCGGCGGGCGCCCTTGGCGAGCCACCACGGCCAGAGCTGCTTGACGGCCGTCGGCTGCATGCGATCGCTGATGGCGGCAAAGCTCACCTGCGGCGAGGTCTTGCCGAAGGCGATCGATAGCGACCCGAACATCGAGCCGAGCGGGCTGGAAACGGCGAGCTGATCAAAGATCAGGCGGTGACGCGCGTCGGATGTGAAGCGGCCGCTCGCCTTGGCGTCAAAGATCAAGGGGCGTTCCGCAATATCCTCCGGTGCTGAGCTTGCATTCTTGAACAGGAGATCGATGGTAAAACCCTGGTCGGTTGCGCCTGCGATCCGATCAAGATCTTTCACAGCGCCGGTAAAGGGGAAAACAGAGCGACCGACATTGACGGTGGATGGCAGGATTTCGACAGAAGCCCGCTCGAAATCATAGGCGATATCCATCTGGGAGGGATTGATCGTCGAGACGAGCCCGCCAGCGTGGAACGCGCCTTCGGACGTCCTGACAGCCACCCGAAGATCTGGCTTGGCGCCCTCGGCCGCGCGCTTCGCGGTGAGCGTCAGCCCCGCCGTTGCGTCGATGCCGAAGGCTGCCTCTTTTCCGAAGGGGCCGTGATAGAAGAATGGTTTCAATGGAACGTTGGAGATCGACGCTTCGAAACCAGCGACATGATTCTGTGCGCCAAGAGCGTTAGCGTTGGCGTTCAGATCGACATCGACACCGTCGACGGTGAGGCTGCCTTTGACATGCATCGAGCCATCGACGTCACGGTTGAACTCCAGTTCCTTCGCATCGACAGGCACGATGTAATCACGCGCACCGGCAACCGTGAAGGAAAAATTGGAAAGCAGGACCGTCTGGTCGCCCCGCCCCGCTGCCATCTGTGACATGCGATCGACGTGCGCAAAAAGCGTCTCCAGCGCCACGCCGACATCCGCGATCTTGATCTTCGTCAGATCGATCGGCTCGCCGCGTGGTAGCAGGCCGGTGTCGAAGTCACCGCCTTCCGCTTCCAGGCGCGAAACCGCAATCCGGCCCGTCAGCAACGCGATAGGGTCGAGCGCAATGGATATTGAACTCAATTTTGCGACCGGCTGACCGGATGTGGTTTCGCTCAGCGCCACCTCCCGCGCCTTCAGTGCCAGTGCCCCATTTGAGGTCATGCGTACGACGGTGCTGCCAACCTCGGCGCGATAGGCTCCGCCGAGTGCGGCGTTCAGCGCCGTGCGCGCGCGCGCGTTGAGTGTACTGTCGATTGCGCCGCTCTCAACGACGGCGATCAGGCCGGCTGCGATGATGAAGGTGAACAGAAAACCGCAAAGAGCTATCTTGCTGAGAAGGCGCAGCAGCCCGCGCTTGTGTGGTGCATGCACGATAACGGGTTCGTGTGCCTGCGCCGAGGGCAACGCATGCAACGCGACGATGTCTTTCTTGCGAAAGCCGACTTTTTCGCCGCGGATATCACTCATCGGCGCGGACGCCCTCCAATTCAAGACGGGAAAGTCCGCCTCTCCCATCGGCGCATCATGCGGCTATGGGGCGACGGGTCATTATCACCGTCACGTAGACCACATCTGTCCAGACGGTGTCACCACACCGCGCTGACCATGCTGTGGAAAGCATTCACACATCCGTGGGTTTCGTGTCAGCGAATGCCGGGCAAAGGGTCCTATCGGCGCAACCCGTCCGGAACCTGTCAAATCTAGCACAAATCCGCTGGACGCAGGTTGTCGAATTTCGATATGCCCTAGCCGGCGATTGTTCACAAATCTTGGCGCAAGGAAGGTTTATTCATGGCAGGACTCAACCCCGGAGATCTCGCTCCTGATTTCACGCTTCCTCGTGACGGTGGAGGTTCACTTTCTCTCTCGGCGTTTCGCGGTCGCCCAGTCGTGCTGTTCTTCTATCCGAAGGACGACACCAAGAGTTGCACTCTGGAAGCGATCTCGTTCACTGAACTTGCTCCTGACTTTGCTGCCGCAGGCGTCGAGCTGATCGGCATCTCTCCTGATTCGGTGAAGCGTCACGACCGTTTCGCCAAAAAACACGGCCTGACGGTTACGCTTGCTGCCGACGAGGAAAAGACCGCCATCAACGCCTATGGGCTCTGGGTGGAAAAGAGCCTCTACGGGCGCAAATACATGGGCGTCGAACGCAGCACGTTCCTGATTGCCGCCGATGGACGGATCGATCGCGTCTGGGAAAAGGTCAAGGTCAACGGCCATGCCCAAGAGGTACTCCAGGCCGCCAAGGCACTCTGAGTGCGAACGACGAGGCCAAGATGACGAGACTTCCCACCTTTCACAGTCTGCGCGGTGCGGCCGTCGAGGCGATCAGTGCGGCCGATCTCGACGTCAAGACGGAGCTTGCCCAGGAAGCAGCGCGCCGCTGGCAGCGCCGGGCGCTGTCGTTGCGCTCACCGCTCGACCGGCCTGTTCCGCTCAGGCCGGGTCGACCGGAAAAGCCTCTTCTGACACCACCAACCCAGGTGAAGAAGCGATCGCTGGGCTCGCTCAAGGGGCGGATCGCGCTTCTGCATTCGATCGCCCATATCGAACTCAATGCCGTCGATCTCGCGCTCGATATTGTCGCGCGTTTTGCGTCCGAATCAGTGCCGAATTCGTTCTTCGATGGGTGGATGAAGGTCGCTTTCGAGGAGGCCAAGCACTTCCGCATGGTCCGCCAGCGGCTGAACGACCTCGGCGCGGACTACGGCGACCTGCCGGCCCATGACGGACTTTGGCAGGCCGCGCACGCGACCCGAAACGATCTGACCGCCAGGCTTGCCGTTGTTCCGCTCATACTGGAGGCGCGCGGGCTGGACGTGACGCCGGCGCTCCAGGCACGGATGCGTGAGACCGGAGACTTCGAGACCGCCGCCGTCCTCGACGTCATCTACGAGGATGAGAAAGGCCATGTGGCCGTCGGCGCCAAATGGTTCCGCTTCCTCTGCGCGCGGGAAAGGAAGGATCCCGCGGCGACCTTCCAGCAACTCGTTCGCGCTAATTTTCGCGGTCCGCTCAAGGCGCCGTTCAACGACATCGCCCGTGCCGAAGCCGGGCTGACGCCGTCCTTCTATCGCTCGATGACGGCTTCCACCAACCTCTCGTAGTGCAGGCACTCAACCAAATATTAACCCTAACGAAGTGTAATGCCCGTCAAGCAATGCGAGACAATTCGCAGACGGCGGGAGTGGTGGAGTGTCTGAACGTTCGGCAAATCGCACCTTCGGAAAGCGCGCGCAAAACCATGTTCTGATCCTGGCGAGCGGCGACAAGGTCCGCCATATGACGGTGCGTCCGTGGATGGCCGCCTTTGCCGTTTCGGCAGTGGGCGTCTTCGGCATCGGCTACCTTGCTGCCACCTCCTATCTCGTCCTTCGCGATGATCTGATCGGTGGGACGATCGCCCGTCAGGCGCGCATGCAGCACGAATACGAAGACCGAATCACCGCGCTGCGGGCACAGGTCGATCGCGTTACGAGCCGACAGCTGCTCGATCAGCAAGTCGTCGAAGAAAAGGTCGAGAAGCTGCTTCAGCAGCAGCAGGCGCTTTCGTCTCGCAACGGCAAGCTCGGCGCGCTGATCGAGCGGGCGGAAAATTCCGGCCTGTCGACCGACTTCACCCAGCCGGCACCGGTCGAACCCCTCGCCTACGAAAAACGCGCCGATGTCACCGGTGGTGTGCAGGCAATCGAAAAGCTGATGGGGCTGAGCGGTGGGCAAACGGCAGCACCTGCCCGTGTCGCCGCCCTTGCCTACGCTCGGCCTTCGCCAAGTGAAAGCACCTCCGATCGCGCCGATCGGCTTTTTTCGAAGGTGACGCTCTCGCTGAAGGATGTGGAACGTGACCAGATGCAAAGGCTTGAGCAACTGACCGATGGCGCTGCCAGAACGTCGCAGGCGATCCGCAAGATCGTCGGCCGCACAGGTGTTGCCCTGCCGGAAAATGATGTCGCCGAACTGGCGCCCTCGGATGAAACCACGGGCTCCACGGACGCCGCGATCGGCGGCCCTTTCGTTGAGCCGGTTAACGACGACGGATTCGGCCAGTCGCTTGCAGCGCTCGATTCGGCCCTTGTCGAGCTTGAACGCACGCGTTCGCAGGTCCGGGAACTGCCCTTCGGCAACCCGTCTCCGGCAAGCGATATCACCAGCGACTTCGGCAACAGGCTTGATCCATTTCTCGGTCGCCTGGCGCTGCACGCAGGGATAGATTTTCGCGCCACGGTTGGCACGCGCATCCGGGCGACAGCCCCGGGGACCGTTACCAGTGCCGGCCAGACGGGCGGCTACGGAAACATGGTCGAGATCGACCACGGCAACGGCGTTGCCAGCCGCTATGCCCACCTCTCGACGGTCCTGGTCAAGGTTGGCGACCGGATCAAGGCCGGTGATGTTGTTGCGAAGTCCGGCAACACCGGCCGTTCGACAGGTCCGCACCTGCATTACGAGATCCGGCTGAACGGTCAGGCGGTCGATCCCATGCGGTTTCTCAACGCCGGGACCAAGCTTGCTAGCTACATGAAATGAGCAGGATACCGACGCGTTCTGCGCTCGCCACTTGACAAGAAACACAACAGATTCGTTGCCATCAACCTTTTCCCGCTTCAACGTGCTGGATTTCTTGACTTTCGACCGTATTCGGCTTAAGAGCCCGGCCACGCGGTGGTGTGTTTTCCACCGATCGAGCAGTGTTCTTATCGAACCGGAACGGAAACAGATTTCCCTTTGACCAATTTTGCTGACCTTGGCCTTAGCCAAAAAGTTCTCTCCGCAGTTACCGATGCGGGCTACACAATCCCGACCCCGATCCAGACCGGCGCCATTCCTCCGGCGTTGCAGCGTCGCGACATCCTCGGCATCGCGCAGACGGGAACCGGCAAGACGGCCTCGTTCGTGTTGCCGATGCTGACCCTGCTCGAAAAGGGTCGTGCACGTGCGCGCATGCCGCGCACGCTGATTCTGGAGCCGACACGCGAACTGGCTGCCCAGGTTGCTGAGAACTTCGACAAGTACGGCAAGAACCACAAGCTCAACATCGCGCTTCTGATCGGCGGCGTCTCGTTCGACGAACAGGATCGCAAGCTGGAGCGCGGCGCCGATGTGCTGATCTGCACGCCCGGCCGCCTGCTCGACCATTTCGAGCGCGGCAAGCTCTTGATGAGCGGCGTCGAGATTCTGGTCATCGACGAAGCCGACCGTATGCTCGACATGGGCTTCATCCCGGATATCGAGCGCATCGCCAAGATGATCCCGTTCACGCGCCAGACTCTGTTCTTCTCGGCCACTATGCCGCCGGAGATCCAGAAGCTTGCCGATCGCTTCCTGCAGAACCCGGAGCGCGTCGAAGTTGCCCGTCCGGCATCGACGGCGCAGACGGTTACGCAGCGCTTCGTCGCCACGCACGGGAAGGATTACGAGAAGCGCGCCGTTCTGCGCGATCTGATCCGCGCCCAGGACGACCTGAAGAACGCCATCATCTTCTGCAACCGCAAGAAGGATGTTGCCGACCTCTTCCGTTCGCTCGAGCGTCACGGCTTCTCGGTCGGTGCCCTGCATGGCGACATGGACCAGCGCTCGCGTATGGCCATGCTTGCCGGGTTCAAGGACAACCATATCACGTTGCTCGTTGCCTCCGACGTGGCGGCCCGCGGTCTCGACATCCCTGATGTCAGCCACGTCTTCAATTTCGACGTACCGATCCATGCGGAAGATTATGTCCACCGCATCGGCCGCACCGGTCGTGCCGGCCGCTCCGGGGCGTCCTTTACGCTGGTCACCAAGCGCGACACGAAGTTCTCCGAGGCCATCGAAAAGCTGATCGGCCAGAAGGTCGAATGGTTGAACGGTGACCTGGCGAACCTTCCCGAGCCGATGGAAAGCCACGACACCGGTCGTCGTGACCGCGGTCGCGATGGTCGCAAGGACCGTAAAAAAGATGGGGACCGTGCACCGCGTGGCCGTTCCGATCACAAAACCGATACGGTTCGTGCCGATAGTGAGGCAGAAATTGAAGCAGTCGTCGAAAGGGTGGAAGCGGTGAAACCGGCACGCAACGCAGAGACAAAGCAGAGCAACGGCCACCGCCCGGAACGTCCGGTTCGCGCGGCAAATCCTGCCAACGACGACAATCGTGATCGCCGCAATCGCCACCGTCGTGACCATGACGACGGCCCGACGCCTGTTGGCTTCGGCGACGAAATCCCTGCATTCATGCTGATCGCCGGCAAGGCCTGACCCTGAAATGGTCCGGCCGGGAATCGACTTTCCGGGCTTCGGCTGCGGACTGGCGATCATGCGCGACGGCAAGCTGCTGCTGTGCAAGCGCCTGAAGGCGCCCGAGGCTGGCCACTGGAACATTGTGGGCGGCAAGGTCGATCACATGGAGCGCAGCGAACTTGCCGCGCGCCGTGAGGCGGAAGAGGAAAGCGGCCTGTCGATCCGTTCGACCCGCTTTCTCTGCCTCAGCGAGCAATTGATCGAAGCCGATCGTCAGCACTGGATCTCGATGATCTACGTCACCGACGACTTTGCGGGCGAACCGCAACTGACCGAGCCGGACAAGCTGTCCGACATCGGCTGGTACGATCTCGATGCCCTACCCCAACCACTTTCGCGGTTTGCCGCTGACGCCGTCCGTGCCATCAGGGCGCAAACGAAGGCGCTCGCTGGCGCTGTCTGAGCGAAGCGGCTTCCCGCCAGGAATGCGCAGAAACAAACAGATAGAGCGTTTCCGTGGTTCTGTCCGAACCGGAAACGAGATCAGTATCTGCCGGCCTATTTCTTGGCCCGCAACGCCGCCTCGTAGGCTAGCCTGACCCATCGCGCCATTTCATCCGGATCGTCGTAGGCCTCTTCCGGGATGCTCCAATAGGGCATATTCACCGGCTTTCCCTTGCCGTCATAGGCCCATCGCCGGGATCCGGCCTCCTCGAAAGTCGGGCCCGTCCTGTCGTCACCCTTCAGGAGAATTTCTCCATCGACTTCGAGCGCGAAGATGACGCCTTCGAAATAGACGCCCTTGCCGCCGAACATGCGTTTGATGGTCACGGGCCCGAGCGTTTCGAACATTTCTTCGATTGCAGCATTGTCCAAGCGTCTATTCCTCCAAAGTTCCGCCGGCAGCGATGATTTGCTCAGGCGTGTCGAGGTCGAGACGGGCGGCAGCGCCTAACTCGACATCGATGACCGGCAGTCCGCATCTCTCGATGATATGCCGTGCGCCAACGTCGCCAAGCAATTGGCCGACGGCGGAAAATGTCTGGCGCGGCAGGACGACCGGGTTGCCGCGCTGACCTTCAGCCGTCGCGCGGATCACTGCACGCCCCCCTTCAGCATTGAACGCATCGGCGATCCGGCGCAGGTCGCCCGCCGTTATCCCCGGCATGTCTGCCAACATCACCAGCATGCCCCCGGCTGCGTGATCGAGCGCGGCAAGGCCAACCGTCAGCGACGACGCCATGCCGGACAGGTAATCCGGATTGGAGACGAGGACGACTGGCAGATCATCGAGCGCAGCCCGGATTTCGGGCTCGCGATGTCCGGTGACGACGATCACCCGGCCAATATCGGCTGCAAGGGCACTGAGGACGGTGCGGCGAATGAGCGGAACGCCATCGAAGGTCGCCAACAGCTTGTGGCCGGCCTCAGGACCCATACGGCTGGCGCGGCCCGCCGCCAGCACGACGATTTCCACCGGCCCCAAAACCATCGGCGCGACGGGCTCGCGCGGCTGTGGCCGGGTGGGTATTTCCTTCAGCAAACCACCGACGCCGAGCCCGGTGATGTCATGCGCGCTTGGCCACTCGCCCGCGAGAATGCGATCGAGCACCCAGTCGAAACCGTTTTCGCGTGGGCTGCGGGCACAGCCCGGCGCTCCGATCACCGGCACCGTTCCGACGCGGCCGAGAACGATGAGATTACCGGGGTCAACCGGCATGCCGACGTGATCGACAGTGCCGCCTGCCCTGCGGATTGCGGCAGGAATGACGTCGTGCGAATCGGCAACTGCCGACGCACCGAAGACGATGAGGAGGTCGTGGTCGGCCTTCAGGTCCGTGATGGCCGCAGCCACAGCGTCTTCCGTATGCGCAACGCGCCGCTCCGTCGCCAACGCGCTTGCGGATTGCCGCAGGCGCGCGGCGAGCACCGCATGGGTTTTGTCCATGACCTGGCGTTTCAATGAGGGCAACTCAGTTGCTATCAGTGCAGCATTGCGTGCGGAAAAGGGTTTCACCTCGAAGGCCGTGGCATCGCGAAGCAATATCTCCGCCCGCTCCACGAGCGTTCCTGCCACTGCCAGAGGTATGATCTTGATCGTCGCCACCATGTCGCCGGGCTGCACCGGTACATGGTCGGCGAGGCAGGCGAGCGTGATAGCCGGATCAATGCGATTCAGCCGGTCGACGGTTTCGCGGGTGGCGACGAATAGCCCGTGTACCCGCGAGTAGATATTGACGCGTCCGGTTGCCGCCGAGGAAAACCGCAGATGGTCGGGAGCAATCGCCGCGGCGATCCGGGCCGCCGCTTCATCTTCCAGCAAATCACCCCGATCCGGTTGGGCGACAATAATCACGTCGATCCCTGCCTGCATCAGCGCGGCAAGATCGGTTGAGGTGAGCACGTGCCCTTTCGGAAAGCGGAGATCGCCGGCTTTGACGGCATGCGCGAGCACGGCGCCTTCAGCCGCGGAAAGCTTGGTGGACCCAAATTTCATCGATGCGCCTCGCTACCGGACAGGATATGCCGCCGCCTGAGCGCTTCGATGATTTCGGCGAGAATCGCAACCGCGATCTCCGCCGGGCTCGCCGCGCCGATGTCGAGCCCGATCGGCGCCTTGATCTGGGCGAGCGCGTCGTCGGAGACCCCGAGCCGCCGCAGGCGCTCGACGCGGCTTGCATGCGTCTTTCTGCTGCCAAGGGCGCCGACATAGAAGCAGCCTGCGGCAAGGGCTACCCGGATCGGTTCGTCATCGATCTTCGGGTCGTGTGTGACGGCGACCACCGCCGTGAACCGATCAAGCGGCCGGGCCTTGAGGACGTCTTCCGGCCACTCCGCTATCAGCTCGACGCCGGAAAAGCGTTCGGCCGTCGCAAAGGCGGTTCGCGGGTCGACGATGGTGAGGTCGAAGCCTGCGACAGCCGCCATCCGCGCAAGCGCTTGCGAGATGTGGACGGCGCCAACAACGAGGATGCGCGGCGGCGGCAGGTACACATTGAGGAACAGGGACCGCCCGCCGGCCATGATCATTCCGGGTTTGCCAGACCGAAGTGCCGCCGTCATCGCGTCGATCCATTCGTCCGCACAGCGTTCACCCTCGACGCAGAGCACGCTTCGGTCGGTCTCGAGGTCGGTAAAGACGACGGCGGCTCGCCTGCCCGCGCGCGCTGCATTCAAGGCTTGAAGGGTTGCGAGATCCATGGTTCAGCCGTCAACCCGCTCGACAAGCACACGGATACGGCCGCCGCAGGAAAGGCCGACACGCCATGCGGTCTCGTCGGCTACGCCGAATTCAAGGATCTTTGCCTTGCCGGTCTCCAGAATATCCGCCGCTTCGCTGATCACCGCACCCTCGACGCATCCGCCGGAAACTGAACCTTCGAAATTGCCGGGCCCGTCGATCACCAGATGGCTGCCGACCGGGCGCGGTGCGGAGCCCCAGGTTTCGATCACCGTTGCAATTGCCACTTGGCGCCCTTCGCCAACCCAGGCTTCGGCAACCGCGAGTGGATCGAGGGTATCGACCAATGCCTGCATGTCACGTCCTCCCAGCCCGGCCACCCAGCACGGTGCGATGCTCGTCCATGAACCGTCGAGGGTCGGCCTCCCCGGACCTCTGGCCCGACAGCGATTTGACGAGCTCGCCCACGGACTCAAGATTGTGCACGGCTCGGAGTTCGTCAACATGCGGCAGCATCGCTTTGACGCCGCGGGCCCGTGCCTCGAAGCCGTCGAATCGCAACAGCGGATTGAGCCAGATCAGTCGGCGACAGGAGCGGTGCAGGCGATCCATCTCCCGCTCCAGATCCAGCGTGTCGTCCCGCTCGAGCCCGTCGGTGATCAAAAGCACGATGGCGCCCTGTCCCAGCACACGCCGCGACCAGCGTCGGTTGAACTCATGCAGGGTTTCGCCGATGCGCGTGCCACCGGACCAATCCTTGACCGCAGAGATGCATTCGTCGAGCGCGACATCCGGGTCGCGGTTTCGCATCGGCCTCGAAACATTGGTCAGCCGTGTACCGAAGAGGAAGGTGTGAACGCGCTGGCGTTTTTCACTGAGGGCATGGAGGAAATGCAGGAAGATGCGGGTGTATTGGCTCATCGATCCCGAAATGTCGGCAAGCACCACCAGCGGCGGATGAACGAGGCGCCGTTCGCGAAAGCGCGGCAGGATCAGTTCGCCGCCGAAGCGCATGGCGTCGCGCATCGTCGCGCGCGGATCGATGCGGATCTGCCGCGAGGAAGGCTGGTAGCGGCGCGTGCGCACCCGGTCGAGCGGCAGCACCAACGACGATAGCGCTCGCCTCGCCTCGGTGATCTCGGCAGCGGTCATCTGGGCGAAATCCGCCTTGCGGAAAAGCTCCCGGCCCGAAACGGTATAGCGGGCGTCGATCTCGATCTCGGGTTCCTCGCGCGGCGGCCGGGCATCATCATGACCGGACATCAAGGCATCGCTGACACGCGTCTCGCCCGCTCGTCGCCGCTGCCGTTCGCTGTCGCGTTCCGGTGCGAGCGGAGACATCATCGCGATCATCTTCTCGACAAGGCCACGCGAGCGCCAGAACAGCCGAAAAGCCTCGTCGAACACCGGCTGGTCCTCGTGGCGCTTGACGAAAATACACTGGAGGGCCGCGTAGAATTCGTCGCGGGCGCCGATGCCGATCAGCGTGACCGCGTCGATGGCGTCGGCCACTGCCCCAGGCCCGACCTTCATCCCGGCGCGCCTGAGGGCGCGGGCAAAGTACACGATGTTGTCGGCCAGCTTGCCGTCGCCGGGCGGGATCGGCGGGAGAATGGCACCATCAGGCGGATGTTCTCCCGGCTCCATTGTCAACCTGCCGCCAGCAGTTCGGCCTTGACCTCGGCAAGCAGCTTGCGCCCTTCGGCTCCGTCGATCCTGGCGATGTCGTCCTGGTACTTGAGCAAGGTGCCGAGCGTGTCGGCGATCGTTTCAGGGTCGAGCGCGAGCCGGTCAAGCTCGGTCAGAGCCGTTGCCCAGTCGATCGTCTCGGCGACACCGGGGTTCTTGAAAAGGTCGATCGTGCGGAGCCGCTGCACGTAGGCGATGATTTCGCGCGACAGGGCGGCGTTGCAGCCTGGTACCTTACGGCGGATGATTTCGAGTTCCTGTGCTGCCTTGGGATAGTCGACCCAATGATAGAGGCAGCGCCGCTTCAAGGCGTCATGGATCTCACGCGTGCGATTGGTGGTGATGATGACAACGGGCGACTCAGTGGCGCGGATTGTGCCGAGTTCCGGAATGGTGACCTGGAAATCCGAGAGAACCTCGAGCAGGAAGGCTTCGAAGGCTTCGTCGGTGCGGTCGAGCTCGTCGATCAGAAACACCGGTGCCCGTCCGTTCTCGGCGGAGATTGCCTGAAGGACAGGACGTCGGATGAGGAAACGTTCGGAAAAGATGTCGCTTTCAACCCTGCCCCGGTCGACTTTACCGGCCGCTTCCGACAGGCGGATCTCCAGCATTTGCGCCGGGTAGTTCCACTCGTAGACGGCGGAGGCGACATCGAGCCCTTCGTAACACTGCAGGCGGATCAGGGGTCGATCAAGGGCCCGGGCCAACACCTTGGCAATCTCGGTCTTGCCGACGCCGGCCTCGCCTTCGAGAAAGAGCGGGCGCTTCATCCTGAGCGCCAGAAATAGCACCGTCGCCAATGCCGTGCCGGCGAGATAATCCTGTGCCTCCAGCATCGCCATCGTTTCATCGATGGATTGGGGCAATACGCCTGTCGCCGGTGCCGCCATGCATCCTCCGCCACGGCCAGTTTCAGTCACTAGGAGTCTTGGTCGATATTATATTTTAGATCATGTACTTACAGGACTGTTCTCATGTTTTGATAGAGGATGTTTTATCCTCTCCTGAAAACCTACAGCGAGTGATATCCGCGGTCCACATAAATGAGTGGCGGACGCGTCGGGCCGAGCGCGACGTCGACAACCTCGCCAAACAGCACGAGATGGGTTGCGATAGTCTTGACCTCGATCAGCCGGCAATCGAACGCGGCCGTCGCATTGACGAGGATCGGCGAACCGGTTGCCAGTTGCGTCCATTGCCCAAGCGCGAAGCGGCGGTCCATATCGAGCTGATCACGGCCGGAAAAGGCATGGGCGAGCGCACGATGCTCGTCGCCGAGCAGGTTCAGCGCAAAGCTGTCGCCTCGCACGAAGATGTCGTTGCGTGGGTTGGCGCCGTTCAGGCAGACGAGAACGGTCGGCGGACTGTCGGAAACCGAGCAGGAAGCCGTGACCGTGACGCCGCGGCGCTCGCCGCCATTGGCGGCGGTGACGAGCTGCACGTGGCCAGCCAGGTGGCTCATCGCGTCGCGATAGCTTATCGGGTCCAGTCTGGTTCTCTCCAACACATCTCTCTCCAGGCGATGTCAGGCACATATAGCCGCTGGAGGAAAATATGAAACCCGCCGGCCGGAGATTCTTGCAGATATGCGACACAGCTATGGCGTGGATCGGATGTCCGTTGTTTCCACTTGCATCTTTTCCTTTGACGCCGGTGGCCACATCCTTAAAACATTCGGCAATTACAGCGCCGCGGGTGACGAAGGTCATGCCGGGGATGCCGTAGCCTTTTTAGACTCGCTGCATAATTTCTTCTTGAAACCATTCCGGGCCCGGAATTATGCAGCAGCGGGGAATTGCATGCGTCGATCGATTGTCTTGAGCCTCATCGTAGCGGGAATGGCGCAAGCCACACCTGCCGCCGCTGCCGGCGTCAAGGTCGCGGTTGTCGCTCCGGTCGAAGGACCGTTCGCCCTGCTCGGCAAACAGATCATCGATGGCGCCTCCTTCCAGGCGGGTGATCGCGGCAGCGAAATCGTCGTCATCCCGGAAACATGTGATGCGGCTGGTGCTGAGGACCTGACGAAGGCTCTTCTGGCGGCAGGCGTCGAAGCGGCCATCGGCTTTCTCTGCACCGAGAGCCTCGAGGCGACACTGCCGGCACTCGCCGAGGCCAACATCCCTGCGATGACCCTGAGTGTGCGCTCCGACATCCTGATGGAGGACGTGCTCAAGAAGAACTGGCCGCTGTTTCGCCTGGCGCCCAGCGGCAAGGCGGAATCGGCAAGCATCGTTGCCGCCATTACCGCGCTTTGGAAGGACAAGCCGATCGCCTTGATCGACGACGGCACCATCCATAGCCGCGAACTGGTTGAGAGCGTTCGCGTAGCGCTTGGTGAAATAGGGCTGACGCCGGTCTTCACGGATGCCTATCGCCCCGCCCAGGAGCAACAGGTCAGCCTCGTCCGCCGCCTCACCAAGAGCGGCGCCACCCATGTCTTCACTGGCGGCGACCGGCAGGATACCGCCGTGATCGCGCGCGATGCGCAGGAGGAAGGCGCAAACCTGACCCTGCTCGGCGGCGATACGTTGAACGCAGCGGACGTCAGCGTGCCGCTCGCCGATGGCGTTCTGGCTCTCACTTTGCCCGATGCGGCACAGTCCGCCGAAGGCAAGCCGGTCGCCGAGGCCATGCGTGCGGCCGGCATTGAGCCCGAAGGTTACGTACTGCCGGCATTCGGCGCCATGTCTGTGCTTGAACAGGCCAAGGATCAGGCTGAGAAGGACGAAAAACCGTTGGTGGAAGCCTTGCTCAAAGGACCTTTCCAGACCGTGCTGGGGCCGATTGCTTTCGATGCCGGACATGAGCGCGCCGACAATCCCTTTCGGTTGATGCAGTGGCAGTCCGGTCGCTTCGTGCCCGTTGCGGACGCTGCCGGAGCGCAATGATGCTGCCGGGCCCGCACAACCTGATCACCGATGTCGCCGGCCTTTCCGTCGGCAACGCCGAAGACCATCGTTTGAAATCCGGCGTCACTGCCATCGTTTGCGATCCGCAGGCAACGGCTGCCGTTCAAGTGCTCGGCGGCGCGCCCGGCACGCGCGAAACGGATTTGCTCGAACCGCACAACACCGTACAGACGGTCGATGCGATCATTCTGTCAGGTGGTTCGGCCTTCGGGCTGGACGCCGCCTCCGGCGCGCAGGCAGCCCTCAGGGAGATGGGGCGGGGATTTGCCGTCGGGCCGCACCGCGTGCCGATCGTACCGTCGGCAATTCTCTTCGACCTGATCAATGGCGGTGAAAAAGATTGGGGCAGGTTTCCGCCCTATCGCGACCTTGGCTATGAGGCCGTGCGCAAGGCCGGCCTGGGCTTTTCGACGGGTTCGGCTGGCGCCGGCACCGGTGCCCTGACCGCGACCTTCAAGGGTGGTCTCGGCTCCGCCTCGATCGTGCTGCCGAACGGGATCACCGTCGGCGCGCTCGTTGCCGTCAACGCACTCGGCTCGGCGACCGTCGGCGGCACCCGGCATTTCTGGGCTGCTCCCTTCGAGAAACTCGAAGAATTCGGCGGGCTCGGTCTGCCCCATCCCCTGCCGGCGGATGCATCCGATATTCGCACGAAACTGCGCCCCAACCTGTCGGCAGCTGCCAACACGACGATCGCGGTCATCGCGACCGACGCTGTTTTGACAAAAGCTGAGGCCAAGCGGCTGGCCATCGCTGCGCATGACGGTTTCTCCCGGGCATTGTGGCCGGCGCACACGCCGCTTGACGGTGACCTGGTCTTCGCGCTCGCGACCGGCGAAAGCGGCAGGACATTGCAGCTCGAGGATTTCATCGACCTCGGCGCTGCTGCGGCGGCGACCATGGCGCGCGCGATCGCCCGCGGTGTTCATGACGCGACACCTGCGGAAAACGATCCGTTGCCGTGCTGGTCGAGCCACCGCTAAAGTGCGATTGCCACCGCACGTGTTGTTTGCGCGGCTGCGGAGTGCTATTGCGCGGGAAACAGCCGGAGCTTGTCATGACCCATCCCATCCGCATTGCACCGTCGATCCTGGCGGCCGATTTCTCGAAGCTCGGACAGGAAGTCCGCGATGTCGTCGATGCCGGCGCGGACTGGATCCATCTCGATGTCATGGACGGCCACTTCGTGCCCAACATCACCTTTGGGCCCGACGTGATCAAGTCGCTGCGCCGCTACACCGATGCTACCTTCGATTGCCACCTGATGATCTCGCCCGCTGACGGTTTTCTCGAAGCCTTTGCCAAGGCCGGTTGCGATATCCTGACGGTTCATGCCGAAGCCGGACCGCACTTGCACCGCTCGCTGCAGACCGTTCGCTCGCTTGGCAAGAAGGCGGGCGTCTCGCTCAATCCCGCAACGCCGGAAAGCGCCATCGAATATGTGCTCGACACCGTCGACCTGGTGCTGGTGATGACGGTCAACCCCGGTTTCGGCGGCCAGAAGTTCATCGATGCGACGGCAGAGAAGATCCGCCGGATCAAGGCGATGATCGGCGACCGGCCGATCGAGATCGAAGTCGACGGCGGCATCGCACCGGAAACGGCTGCGATCGCGGCCGGCGCCGGCGCAAACGTGCTCGTCGCCGGTTCTGCGATCTTCAAGGGCGGTTCGGTCGATGCCTATCGCTCGGCCATCCAGGCGATCCGCGCCCCCGCTGAAAAGGCCCGCTGATGATAACGCGCCTGGCGACGTCGGGCCTGCTTATTGGGGCGGTTGCGCTTGCGGCGTCGCAGGCCTCGGCTGGTGACTACGCAGCCTTCCAGCCAATCGGTTTTTCCTCCGACGGCAATGTCTTTGCGTTCGAGGAATACGGCGTTCAGGACGGTTCGGGTTTTCCCTATTCGACCATCTACGTCATCGATACGCGCAACGACACGTTTCTTCCAGGCGCGCCCGTGCGCGCCGTCGGCCGCGAGGACGGCGCACCCTTGCACCGGACCAGGCACGAGGCCCATCGCCGCGCAGCGCCCCTGATCGATGCCTACCGGCTCGCCGACCAGCCGGGGTTGCTCGTCGCCTACAATCCGATTACCGAGGCCAACGCAACGCCGCTCGCGCTGACCTACGACGCCTTTGCAGCTGACGAAGCTTTCCGCGAGACCTACAGCCTTGCACTCGAAGAAAAGAGCTTCGAGCCGGGCGGGTTGTGCAAGGATTTCCTGAAGGAGGTCAAAGGTTTCCGCCTGTCGATGACGATGAAGGCCGGAAAGCCGGCAACCGACGTGCTTCAGGATGACACGCGTGTACCGGAAAGCCGGCGTTGCCCGACGGGTTACCGCATCGGCGGCGCGATGACCCATATGAATGATGACGGCACGCAGACCCATGTCGTGATGGTGCTCGTCAAGTCACTCGGGTTCGAGGGTACGACCGACGGACGATGGATTGCGGTTCCGACACGGATCGTAAAATGAATGAGACGGGCGCCAGGGCCGAGGCAAAATCAGCCTATGCTTCTGCGGCGGCCCTGAAGCGCTCACGGTTCCTGCGGGCGTTGCCGTCGGCGACTGAAGTTGTCGTCGGCACGCCGGCCTGGGGGCTGCTGATGGTGGCGTCTGCCTGGGTTGCGCTCTGGCTGCGCGAGGGCGCCCTGACCTTCCATCTGGCGGAACTCCTGGTGATGTACGGCATGGGGGGGATGCTTGCCTGGCCGCTTGCCGTTTTTCTGGCGCGTTTCGCAACGCTTGGCCGTCCCGCCGAGACCCGGTTCGCTGCCTATCTGTTGTGTCTGTCGCTCGGCACGATCGCAGTGACGGCGATGCTGTTTGCGCTCGACTATCGCGTCTTTTACGCGCGCTGGCATGCCGATACCGGTACCCGGACCTGGCTCTACCAGTTCGCGTTCACGTCGCTTGTCGCCTTCTACCAGTTCCTGGTGCTGGGCGTTCGGCTCTATCTTCCCGTCGGCGGCGCCGCACTTCTTGCTGTCAGCCTGTGGCTTGCGGGCTCGCAACGGCGTCAACAACGTTGAGCTTGCCGGGCATCTTTGCTAGAGGCACAGCCATCCTCCACTGATGACGAAAGCTGAGAGCCCATGATCCCCCGTTATTCCCGACCGGAAATGGTGGCCATCTGGTCGCCGGAAACCAAGTTCCGCATCTGGTTCGAGATCGAGGCCCATGCCTGCGACGCGCTGGCCGAAATCGGCGTGATCCCGAAAGATGCTGCAAAGACGATCTGGGAAAAGGGCGGCGCCGCCACGTTCGACGTCGATCGCATCGACGAGATCGAAGCCGTCACCAAGCACGACGTGATCGCGTTCCTGACGCATCTGGCAGAGTTCGTCGGTCCGGACAGCCGTTTCATCCACCAGGGCATGACGTCTTCCGACGTGCTCGACACCTGCTTCAACGTCCAGCTCGTGCGCGCGACCGACCTGCTGCTGGCCGATATGGACAAGCTGCTGGAAGCCCTGAAGCGCCGTGCCTTCGAACACAAGGATACGGTCACGATCGGCCGCTCGCACGGCATCCATGCCGAGCCGACGACCTTCGGCGTCAAGCTGGCGCTCGCCTATGCCGAGTTCGATCGCTGCAAGCAGCGCTTGATCGCCGCCCGTGAAGAAATCGCGACCTGCGCCATTTCCGGCGCTGTCGGCACCTTCGCCAATATCGACCCACGCGTCGAGGAACATGTCGCCAAGGCGCTTGGCCTGAAGCCGGAGCCGGTCTCAACCCAGGTCATTCCGCGTGACCGCCATGCGATGTACTTTGCCACCCTCGGCGTCGTCGCCTCGTCGATCGAGCGCCTGGCAACCGAAATCCGCCACCTGCAACGCACCGAAGTCCTGGAAGCGGAAGAGTATTTCTCGCCGGGCCAGAAGGGCTCTTCGGCGATGCCGCACAAGCGCAACCCGGTGCTCACGGAAAACCTGACGGGTCTTGCCCGCATGGTCCGCGCATTCGCCATTCCGGCCATGGAAAACGTGGCCCTCTGGCACGAACGCGATATCTCCCATTCTTCGGTCGAGCGCATGATCGGACCCGATGCGACGGTGACGCTCGACTTTGCGCTGGCTCGCCTGACCAACGTCATCGACAAGCTGCTCGTCTACCCGGACAACATGACGAAGAACATGAACAAGTTCCGCGGTCTCGTTCACTCGCAGCGCGTCCTGCTCGCCCTGACGCAGGCCGGCGTGTCGCGTGAGGATGCCTATCGCCTCGTTCAGCGCAATGCGATGAAGGTCTGGGAACAGGGCAAGGACTTCCTCGAGGAACTGCTTGCCGACGCCGAGGTTCGCGCGGCCCTGTCGGAAGCTGACATCCGTGAAAAGTTCGACCTCGGTTACCACACCAAGCATGTCGACACGATCTTCAGCCGGGTGTTTGGCTGAGACATGCCGCGCAAAGCTGCGCTGCGGCTTTGCGACAACGACAGACGCATGACAGAAGAGCCGGGCGCCAAAGCCGCCCGGTTGGTGCAGAACGAAGCACGTTTCTGTTGTAGTCCGTGATTGTGCCCGCATTTGATGCAGTTCGCTCGAATGCGGGCATTTTTGTTAGCAAGGAATTCAATCTTTGCGTGAGATGATCGAGGCTGATCAATCCAGATCGAGGTTTGACATGCCCTACAAGGACAGTGTTCAGCGCACGGCAGTGCGCACGCAGACGAAGATTACCGGGACAGTCACCGTCAAGACTGGCGCGAGCAACGGCATCGTCACGGATCTTTCCGCCGAAGGGATCTGCTTTCAGCTCTATTTCGACATCAATGCACGAACCGGACAGGAAGTGACGATCCGCAGCGAAGAGCTCGGATTCCTGACCGGAATGGTGCGCTGGTATCGCGGCGACAAGATCGGCATCAAGCTCAATCTCTCGTCGAACACCGCCGCCCAGATTTCCTCCTACTACAAGCATTTCAAGTAGGTCGAGCGATCCTTGCGCGAGAAAGGGCCAGCCTTCCGTGGGCTGGCCCTTTGTCGTTAACGCGCCCGGCTGCGAACTTGCGGCTCGACCATCTTGCGATACATGTGCCACGTCGCATGACCGAGGATCGGCATGATCACTGCGAGGCCGACAAAGACCGGGATTGAGCCGATCAGGAGGCCAGCCGCAACGATCAGGCCCCAGAAGGCAACCGGGATGGGGTTGACGAGGGTTGCGCGGATCGAAGTCTCGACGGCAGCCACGGCGCCGACGTCGCGATCGATCAGCATCGGGAACGACACGACGCTGATCGACAGCACGATGACGGCAAAGACGAACCCGACGGCGTTGCCGACCAGGATCAGATTCCAGCCCTGTTCGGTGCTGACGATGCCGTTCCAGAAGGCCGCGAGCGATGCCGGCGGTTCGGCACCGAAGATCCTGACATAGAGCGCCTGTGCGACCAGCAGCCAGGCGATGAAGATGACAAAAAGCATCGCCGCGACGGCGATGATGGATGGCAGCGCCGGAGAACGATGCAGACGCAAAGCATGAGGCCAGGACGTGTCCATGCCGAGTTCGCGCCGCCTGCTGATTTCATAGAGCCCGATCGCGGCGACCGGCCCGATGAGGGCAAAGCCCGACGCAAGCGGATAGAGCAGCGGCAGCATGTTAGCACCCGCGCTCCATGTCATGAGCACGGCGCCGGCGATGGGGTAGATCAAGCAGAGAAAAACATAGTGAGACGGCTTTTCGCGAAAGTCGTTGAACCCGAGGCGCAACGCGTCCATCACGTCCGCCACGCCGATCTTTCTTATTCCGGGATGGGCGACATTGGCGTCCGCTCCCGACAGAACATGGAATGTTGTCATGGCTCACACTCCTCAACCACCACAGGGCGGCCACGGACCAGCGACAACGGCAAAACTCGAGCCGCATCGACCGCGACCTGCATTGTCGATTATACATAAAATGCAGCCTCTGTCGCCTACGCCTTGACTTCGACGATTTTCGACGCCACATCGCGGCCATTATGAAACTTTCCGACGCCCATATCCTGATCGTTCCCGGTTACACCAACTCTGGCCCTGACCATTGGCAGTCCCGCTGGGAGCGTAAAATGTCCACCGCACGCCGCGTCGAGCAGGCCGAGTGGGCAAAGCCCGTTCGCGAGGATTGGGTGGCGCGCATGGTCGAAGAGGTCAATGCCGCCGAGAAGCCGGTGGTCATCGTCGCCCATTCGCTCGGCGTCGCCACTGCGGTTCACGCCCTGCCCCACATCGAGAAGAAGATCGCCGGCGCCTTCCTAGTGGCTCCGCCTGACGTGGCGAATGCCGGGATCCGGCCGAAGCACCTGATGACGTTCGGCCCCTACCCGCGCGATCCGTTGCCGTTCCCGTCGCTGATGGTCGCAAGTCGCAACGATCCGTTCGGTTCCTATGAGCATGCGGACGATATCGCCAAGTCCTGGGGTTCGCTGTTGGTCGATGCCGGAGAATCCGGCCATCTCAATACCGAGTCAGGCCACGGTCCCTGGCCCGAAGGCACGATGGTCTTTGCGCAGTTCCTCAGCCGTCTTCAGCCCTGACCCTTACTGCGAATAAGACGACTCGGCATTAATCCGAAGTTCATGGTCCGCGATCATGATCTGCCGGCAACAATGCTGGATCGTGGGACACGTGACCGGACCGAAAGATCCCATCAAGGGCGAACGCCGCGTGCCGGCGAAGCCGAAAATTGTGACACAGTCGGCGCTGGACCAGCTGCCGGTGGCGGTACTCGTCGTCGGCGAAAAAGGGGAAATCGTTTCCGCGAACCCCTATCTCCGTGACATTTTGCGCCTGCCGCTCTCTGAGTTGCTCAACCGGCATGTGCATGACATCGTTCATGCCGACGACCATCACGTTTTGGCATCAGCGGCGATGTCGCAAGCTTCTGGGTCCGCCCAGACAATCCGCTTGCATGGCGCAGACGACACCGTTTCGGTGGTCTGCACGTCTTCTGCAGTTGCAAACAACCGTTTGCTGCTGATGCTCCCGGTCGACCACCTGATCGGCGAGATTGCCCGGCTTCGCAACGACGAGACGCGGTGGAAATATGCGCTGGAGAGTGCGCTCGAAGGCGTCTGGGACCACGATTTTTCGACCGGAAACCTTTTCTATTCCGCGACGTGGAAGCGTCTTCGCGGCATGGCGGAAGATGCCGTCGTCGACGGCTCGCTCGATATGTGGATCGAGAACGTGCATCCGGACGATCGAGCCCACGTCCTTGCGTCGATCGAGCGTCAGGACACCGGGCAGGTTACCTACAACACCTTCCAGTACCGCGAACGCCATGCGGACGGTCACTGGGTGTGGATCGAAAGCCGAGGCGCGTCCGTCGCATACGGGCCTGACGGCAAGCCCAGTCGCATCATCGGCACCGATACGGATATTACCCCTCGAAAGGAGGCCGAAGCGCGGCTCGAGGAAATCTCGCGGCGCCTGCGGCTTGCACTCGACGTCTCGAAAATCGGCGTGTTCGACCACAATCTCGAAACCCAGGAGACCATCTGGGATGAACGTATCCTGGCCATCTACGGCCTCAATCCTGATGACGGCGCACCGAGCGGCCGCAGCTGGGAGGATATGCTGCATCCCGACGACCGCGAAATGGCGATCGCCCGCGTCAACGACGGGGTCGCGGCGGGGGCGCCCTTCACCAATGCGTTCCGCATCATCCTGGCGAATGGTGAAATCCGGCACATCCGTGCCAACACGGCATTTTACGTCGACCGTGACGGCACCCGCAAACTGATCGGGGCCAATTGGGATGTGACCGAAGACATCGCGATGCAGGAGGAACTGCGCAAGGCCAAGGCGGCAACCGAGGCCCGCAACCGCGAGCTAGAGGAAGCGCGCATCCGCATCGAATACAACGCACTGCACGATTACCTGACGGATCTGCCGAACCGGCGTTATCTCGACCAGATTCTGGCTGACGACCCGACGCTCAACGCCATCCTTCATCTCGACCTCGATCGTTTCAAGCAGATCAACGACACGCTGGGGCATCAGGCCGGCGACGCGATGTTGACCCATGCGGCCGCGATCCTGCGGTCTCATGCCGACCAGGACGATTTCATCGCCCGCATCGGCGGCGACGAATTCGTCATTCTTTGCCGGCGCGGCCGCAGCCTCGACGAGCTCGGCGATCTCGCTGCCCGCATCGTACACGCCTTCCGGCGACCCATCCCCTATGACGGCCAGCTTTGCCGGCTTGGCGCCAGCATCGGCATCGCGTGGAGGGGCGAGAGCGACACGGATCCCAAACAATTGCTGATGAATGCCGATATCGCGCTTTATCGAGCCAAGAGCCTCGGGCGCGATCGATTCGAGGCATTTTCCGAGCAGATCCAGAACCAGATCCTCAGCGCCAAGCGAACCGGCGACGATATCCGCCAGGCAATCGAGGAAGGGCAGTTCGTGCCCTACTACCAGCCGCAATTCGACGCCCGCTCACTGGAGCTTACCGGCGTCGAGACGCTGGTGCGATGGGACCATCCAGAGCGCGGCATCCTCGCTCCGATCCATTTCCTGAAGGTGGCCGAAGAGATCAACGCCCTGCCCGCGATCGACAAGAACATCGTCGAGATGGCCTATGCCGATTTTGAAGCCTGGCGCCGCGCCGGTCTGGTGGTGCCGAAGATTTCGGTCAACGTCTCCTCGCGGCGGCTGCGTGACCAGAGCCTGATCTCCGACCTTCGCGCCATGCGCATTCCGCCCGGCGTCATGTCGTTCGAACTGCTGGAATCCATCTTCCTCGACGATCTCGAAGACGAGATTGCCGAGACGATCGCCGCGTTGAACGCACTCGGCATCGAGGTCGAGATCGACGACTTCGGCACCGGCCACGCCTCGATCATCGGCCTGCTCAACCTCAACCCGGCCCGTCTGAAAATCGACCGGGCGCTGGTGGGACCGATCACCGAAGGCGCCAAACAAGCCAAACTCGTCCGTGCCATCATCGACATCGGCCATTCGCTCAACATCAAGGTGGTGGCGGAGGGGGTCGAGACCTGGGACCATGCGGCGATACTGAGGGATCTCGGCTGCGACATTCTGCAGGGCTACGCGCTGGCAAAGCCGATGAGCCGTCAGGATTTCGAAGATCGTCTCAAAAGCGGCTGGAAACCCTCGCCGCAGGGCGATGCGACGGCGCAGAAGCGGCCGCGCATGAGGGCCGCAAAATAAAAAACCGCCCGGCCTTTCGGCCGAGCGGCGATGCCAGGGGCTTTTGTCTGCCCGAAATTACTTGTTCTGGATCTGCTCGATCGCTTCGCCCAGAAGCTCGAGCATGCGCACGCGGATCTGCTCCTCGGTCTGCGCCACGCCGGCTGCGTCGAAGTCTGCCTTGATCTTGCGCACGACGTCCTCGTGGCCGGCTTCCTCGAAATCAGCGGCGACGACTTCCTTGGCGTAGGCTTCTGCATCGGACTTACCGAGCAATCCGGCAGCCCAAAGGCCGAGCAGCTTGTTGCGGCGTGCTTCCGACTTGAATCTCAGTTCCTCGTCCAGCGCAAACTTCGCTTCGAAGGCCTTTTCGCGATCCTGCATACCAGTCATCAATTGATCTCCCGTGAGAATTTCATGCCGTAAAGAGTTATGGCCATAAACCAAAACAGTGGTCAAAGTGCAATGCGAAGTTTTCTTGTTTGGCGACTTTCGTGGTACCGTAAGTGTGTCGCGGATAAGCGCGCAGCGGTTTTGAGATAACCGCATGCGACAAAGCAAGGATCTAGGGCGCGAGGAGCGAATCTGGAAGGTCGTGACACGCTTTAGGTAAATCAGGGGATCGGAAGATGCACCGATTGTTAAATCTGTTCATTTCAGCTATGGACCCCCGGAGAAGACTCCACTAGCGCGACCCAAGAGCGCCAACAACCACAGAGACAACATCCATGAATCGTCGCCGCCGTATCTACGAGGGCAAGGCAAAGATCCTTTATGAGGGTCCCGAGCCGGGCACGCTGATCCAGTTTTTCAAGGACGACGCGACCGCCTTCAATAAGAAAAAGCATGACGTCATCGACGGCAAGGGTGTGCTGAACAACCGGATTTCCGAGTATATCTTCACGCATCTGAACCGTATCGGCATTCCGACGCACTTCATCCGCCGTCTCAACATGCGCGAGCAGTTGATCAAGGAAGTCGAGATCATCCCGCTTGAGATCGTTGTGCGCAATGTTGCTGCCGGATCGTTGGCTAAGCGTCTCGGTATCGAGGAAGGCACCGTCCTTCCCCGCTCGATCATCGAGTTCTATTACAAGGCCGATGCGCTCGACGACCCGATGGTCTCCGAAGAACACATCACCGCATTCGGCTGGGCAAGCCCGCAGGAACTCGATGACGTCATGGCGCTGGCCATCCGCATCAACGACTTCCTGACCGGCCTGTTCCTCGGCGTCGGCATCCAGCTCGTCGATTTCAAGATCGAGTGTGGCCGGCTGTTCGAAGGCGACATGATGCGCATCATCCTGGCGGATGAAATCTCGCCGGACAGCTGCCGTCTGTGGGACATCGAGACCAAGGAAAAGCTCGACAAGGACCGCTTCCGCCGCGATCTGGGTGGTCTTGTTGAAGCCTACCAGGAAGTGGCCCGCCGTCTCGGCATCATGAACGAGAACGAGCCTGTGCGTGGCACCGGCCCGGTTCTGGTCAAGTAATTCTGATCAAGTTAGTTCGGGGAAATCGAAAGTGATCAAGGCACGTGTAACCGTGACGCTGAAGAATGGCGTTCTCGATCCGCAGGGCAAGGCAATCGAAGGCGCACTCGGCGCGCTCGGCTTCGACGGCATCGGCCAGGTCCGCCAGGGCAAGGTGTTCGATCTGCAGATCGAGACCGCCGACAAGGCCAAGGCCGAAGCCGACCTCAAGGCGATGTGCGAAAAGCTGCTCGCCAACACGGTGATCGAAAACTACAGCATCTCTTTCGCCTAACGGTGGAGAACGCTGCGGATCGCTCAATGTGTGGCTTGGTTGATCTCTGAGTTTTGAGCGGGCCGTCGTGGGCCGCTCAAGTAGATCGGGCCAAGCCCCATTGATGGGAATGTTGCCTCCGCGGCTCGATAGTTTCGAAGTAGCAGGATGCGTATTGCATCGTATATCGGCCCAATCGCGTAGAATTGCGCTTTGGCCGCATCGGAAACCGCCTCGAATTGCATGAGCTTCAAGAGGCGCAGGCAGGGTTTGAACCGCACCATGAAGTCAGCCGTCGTCCAGCTTCCAGGCCTCAACCGCGATCGTGACATGATCGCTGCCCTCACCAAAATCTCCGGCAAGGCGCCCGTGACCGTCTGGCAGACGGAAACGGAACTTCCCGATGTCGACCTGATCGTCATCCCAGGCGGCTTCTCCTACGGTGATTATCTGCGCTGCGGCGCGATTGCCGCGCGCATGCCGGTCATGCAGGCGATCAAGGCCAAGGCCGAACAGGGCGTCAAGGTTCTCGGCGTTTGCAACGGCTTCCAGATCCTGGTCGAGGCCGGTCTGCTGCCGGGCGCACTGATGCGCAATGCCTCGCTCAAGTTCGTCTGCCGCGAGGTCAAGCTCGAAGTCGTCAACGCCGATACCGATTTCACCCGCGCCTATGCAAAGGGTCAGATCATCCGCAGCCCGGTCGCCCACCACGACGGCAACTATTTTGCCGACGCCGAGACGCTGAAGTCGATCGAAGGCAACGGCCAGGTCGTCTTCCGCTACGCGGAAGGCACCAATCCGAACGGCTCGATGGGCGATATCGCTGGTGTTATGAACACGTCGGGCAACGTTCTCGGCATGATGCCGCACCCGGAGAACCTGATCGAGGCGGCCCATGGCGGCTCCGACGGTCGCGGTATCTTCGCTTCGGCTCTCGAAGTAATCGCCGCTTAACCGTCCCGCTGATAGAAGGCATCCGACCATCCCCTTAACGCAAGCGAGACCGTCGATGCCTTCACTCTTCACCGGACGCCTGATCGGCCCTGCTTGCGCGGCTTTCGCCGCAGCGTTTTTGGCGTCGTGCCAGTCGCCGCGCCCGCCGGCGCCGACCGCAAACTCGGCAGCGCTGCCGACGATGGAACGCGTCGCACTCGGCGCCAACAGTTGCTGGTTCAAGTCGGGCGATGCGGCCTTCAAGAACTACCGGCTCGCGCCTGAACTCAACTCGTTCTCGGGCCGTCCCCGCATCCTGATCGTGCCGCGCAAGTCACCCGAAGCTCGGCCCTTGGCCGTTGTTCAGGCGGAAGGTCAGCCAGCGCGGCTGCAGGCATTCGGGCCTCTCATGAGTGAACCTGTCGGCACGCGCATGAGCGCGGATATCCGCCGTTGGGCCGCCGGCGGCCAGGGCTGCAAGTAATCAGAGTACTGATACAAACGGGCGCTGCAGGTCTGACACCTGCAGCGCCCGTTTGTTTGCGTGCTTAGATTGCCGAGAGTCTGCCGCGGATCATCTCGGAAAAAGCCCTATCGCCAGAACGGCACCGACGATTCCCGCCGTGCATCCCTCTCGTTGACACCGATATCGCTGAGTTGCCAGTCGCTCATCTCTTCAAGAGCGATGCGGCTGCGCCTTTTGGCGGCGAGAAGGCAATAGAGCCGCCAGAGGTGCTGAAGCGTGTTCTTTGCACGCCCAGAGAATTCGACGTCAAATCCGGCCCTGCGGCGCGCGCGCGGGGCCTTGTCTACGGTTGACGAGCAAATTGTATCAATTGCACTCATTGTACTTTCCAATGCATCGATTGACATCATTGCATTGGTGATAATTGACATAAATCGCGGTGTAATCTAGATAATTGTCACTATGACAAATTGGCTCCCGGACATTCAGCAGGGTCATGGTCCGCTTTATGCGCGGATCGCCGACCAGATCGAACAGGCAATCGGCGACGGCGCCCTGCCCGTTGGCGCAAAATTGCCGCCGCAGCGCAACCTCGCCTATGACATTGGTGTCACCATTGGCACCATCGGACGCGCCTACAATATGGTGCGTGAACGTGGGCTCGTCAGCGGTGAGGTCGGGCGCGGAACCTATGTGCTCGATCACCAGGAGAGCCGCCCGCCGGAGCAGGCCGACCCGCTGACCACGTCCTTGGCCGGCACTCGGCCGCTGATTGCGCCCGCCGGCAAGTTGCGCTTTGACAGCACCGCAGCGCCGGATATCGGCCAGGGCTTTGTCCTCAGCGAACTCTTGAGCGAAATCAGCCGCGATCACCACGCAGACATAGCCAGCTACGCCCGCAACTTCCCGGATCACTGGTTCGAGGCTGGGTGCCAATGGCTGGCGCGCGGCGGCTTTCGCCCCTCGCCGGAAACGATTGTCCCGACATTGGGCGCGCACGCCGCTGTCATTGCGGTGATTGCGGCGGTCACCTCGCCCGGTGACCGCATTGCCTTCGAGACCTTGACCTATTCCCAGGTCAGCCGCAGCGCCGGCCTGATCGGGCGGCGCACGACGCTGATGGAATCGGATGAGTTCGGCCTGATCCCAGAGGATTTCGAGCGGGTCTGCGCACAGCAGCATCCCAAGCTCGCCTTCCTGATGCCCAGTGCCCAGAACCCGACGGTGGCCGTCATGCCGCTTGCCCGGCGGCAGGCCATTGCCGACATCGCCCGCAAGTATGGCGTCTGGCTGGTCGAGGACGATCTTTATGGGGCCATGACCGGCGATCCAACGCCGCCCTTGGCTGAGTTGGCGCCGGAGCGGACGTTCCTTGTCGGTGGTCTCTCGAAATCAGTTGCCGCCGGTGTTCGGGGCGGCTGGGTTGCCTGTCCGCCGCATTTCAGCCAGCGCATCCGCATCGCGCACAAGATGGTCAGCGGTGGGCTGCCGTTCATCCTGGCGGAGCTTTGCGCCCGCCTCGTCCTTTCCGGTTCGGCTAACATTCTGCGCGCCAAGGGCATCGAAGAGATAAGGGCGCGCGAGGCGATCGCCCGCGAGGTGTTCGATGGCATCGACTTCAGCTCGCACCCAAGCGTTCCCTTCCTCTGGATGAAGCTGCCGGAACCGTGGCTCTCCGGCACGTTCAAGCAGGCGGCCCTGCAGGAAGGCGTGCTCGTCGACGACGAGGACGAGTTCAAGGCCGGTCGCGCCGACCGCGTCTTTCACCGCATCCGTATCGGCTTCTCCTCTCCTGCCGATCGCGCCGAAGTGCGCCGCGGCTTCCAGACATTGAGGCGTCTGCTCGACAGCGGGCGGGCGGGCTACGATAGTTTCGAGTGATAACCCGATCTACTGGGTGACTTTCGCGCAAGGCTGAGCATCATGTGTTTTAGCAGTTTTGCGTAGATCGATTCGCTTCGGGAACTCGGCATGCCATCATTGCTTTTGGGCTCATCGCTCTGCCTCACGACATCGTCGCTCTTTCTCTTCGGTCTGTTATCGCCAGCTCCGGCCATTGCCGGCGACGGCATCTTCGATGAGATGCGCTTCGCAGCGACCGCCTCGATCAGCAACGGCGACAAGCGCGAAGACGGGGTCTTTCCCTCTATCACCGTCTTCCTTGATCCGCTCGACGCCGACGGTGCCAAGGATCTTGGCGAAAAGCTGTTGCGACCCCGCATCCATGCGGGAGCTGCCGTCGCAACGTCCTCCGAAGGAGCCAACCAAGTCTATGGCGGTTTGAGCTGGACCTTCGATGTGACGAAGCGCTTCTTCGTCGAGCTTGGCGCTGGCGGAACCGTGCATGACGGCAATCTCAACGCTGACGGCACATCCGGACCGAAGCTCGGCTGCCGCCTGCTCTTTCGCGAATATGCTGCGGCCGGCGTCAGATTCGACGATCATTGGAACCTGTCGGCGACGGTGGAGCATGCTTCGCACGCCGAACTTTGCGATGGTCCCAACGACGGCTTGACCCGGGCCGGCCTCGCGCTCGGCTACACGTTCTGACGGGTAAGCGCCGGCGAGGCGCATGGGCGCCTCGAAAAACGCCGCAACCGCTGTTGATCGCCCGTATTTTTCTGTCGCGCCGCGCCGCAGCATACGCTAAAGAAGCCGCAAAGCGCCCCCTGTGTCTGTTGCGGTTCGCACGCGCCATATCCCGTGGAAGGATTGCGCGCCGCCCGAAGGATTTGACGGTCGACGATGACGATTTCCAACACCCGCCCCATCACCCCGGAACTCATCGCCTCGCACGGGCTCAAGCCCGACGAATACGAGCGCATTCTCGGCCTGATCGGTCGTGAGCCGACCTTCACCGAGCTCGGCATCTTCTCCGCGATGTGGAACGAGCACTGCTCCTACAAGTCTTCGAAGAAGTGGCTGCGCACGCTGCCGACCAAGGGCCCGCGCGTCATCCAGGGGCCCGGCGAAAATGCCGGCGTCGTCGACATCGATGACGGCGACTGCGTCGTCTTCAAGATGGAAAGCCACAACCACCCGTCCTACATCGAGCCTTACCAGGGGGCCGCGACCGGCGTCGGCGGCATCCTGCGCGACGTCTTCACCATGGGCGCCCGCCCGGTCGCAGCGATGAACGCCCTGCGCTTCGGCGCGCCGGACCATCCGAAGACCCGCCACCTCGTTTCCGGCGTCGTTGCCGGCGTCGGCGGCTACGGCAATTCCTTCGGTGTTCCGACTGTTGGTGGCGAAGTCGAGTTCGACGCGCGCTACAACGGCAACATCCTCGTCAACGCCTTTGCCGCCGGCCTCGCCAAGAGCGATGCGATCTTCTACTCCAAGGCCGAAGGTGTGGGCCTGCCCGTCGTCTACCTTGGTGCCAAGACCGGCCGCGACGGCGTCGGCGGCGCGACCATGGCATCGGCCGAGTTCGACGAATCGATCGAGGAAAAGCGCCCGACCGTGCAGGTTGGCGACCCCTTCACCGAAAAGTGCCTGCTGGAAGCCTGCCTTGAGCTGATGCAGACCGGCGCCGTCATCGCCATCCAGGACATGGGTGCCGCCGGCCTTACCTGCTCGGCCGTCGAAATGGGCGCCAAGGGCGACCTCGGCATCGAGCTCAACCTCGACACCGTGCCGGTGCGCGAAGAGCGCATGACGGCCTACGAGATGATGCTGTCCGAGAGCCAGGAGCGCATGCTCATGGTGCTGGAGCCGGCAAAGGAAGAAGTCGCCAAGGCGATCTTCGTCAAGTGGGGCCTCGACTTCGCCATCGTCGGCAAGACCACCGACGACCTGCGCTTCCGCATCCTGCATCAGGGTGAAGAGGTCGCGAACCTGCCGATCAAGGAGCTGGGCGACGAAGCGCCGGAGTATGACCGTCCCTGGACGCCGGCCAAGGTGCCGACGGCCCTTGCGACCAACGATATTCCGCGGACCGATGTTGCCGACGCGCTGGTGCAACTGGTCGGCTCGGCCAACAATTCATCGCGCCGCTGGGTTTACGAACAGTACGACACGCTGATCCAGGGCAACTCGCTGCAGCTGCCGGGCGGTGACGCCGGTGTCGTGCGCGTCGAGGGCCACCAGACGAAGGCGCTCGCCTTCTCCTCTGACGTGACGCCGCGCTATGTCGAGGCGGATCCGTTCGAAGGTGGCAAGCAGGCGGTTGCTGAATGCTGGCGCAACCTGACGGCAACCGGCGCGCTGCCGCTGGCCGCCACCGACAACCTCAACTTCGGCAACCCGGAGCGCCCAGAGATCATGAGCCAGCTGGTCCATGCCATCAAGGGCATCGGCGAGGCCTGCACGGCGCTCGATTTCCCGATCGTTTCCGGCAACGTGTCGCTCTATAACGAAACCAACGGCCAGGGTATCCTGCCGACCCCGACGATCGGCGGTGTTGGCCTGATCAAGGACTGGTCGAAGATGGCGCGCATCCGTTTTGCCGCTGCCGGCGAAACGATCCTGCTTGCCGGTGCGCCTGAGGGCCTCGGTTCGCATATCGCCCAGTCGGTCTATATGCGCGACGTCCATGGCCGTACCGACGGTCCGGCCCCGCATGTGGATCTGGCGCATGAGCGCAAGGTGGGTGACTTCGTCCGCAGCCTGATCGTCGACGGTTTGGTGACAGCGGTTCACGACTGCTCGTCCGGCGGTCTGGCCCTCGCCGTTGCCGAAATGGCGATGGCGTCCGATATCGGCGCAACGGTCGATGCGGTCGAAGGTCATGATCCGATTGCTGTTTTCTACGGCGAAGACCAGGGCCGCTACGTGCTGACGGTCGGCGACGCCAACGTTGCCGCCGTTCGGGCCCGTGCGGAAAAGGCCGGCGTTGCTCTTCCCGAAATCGGCAAGACAGGCGGTGATGCCGTCAAGCTCGGCGCTGCTCGCGCCGTGGCAATTCAGCAATTGCGCTCCGCCCATGAATCGTGGTTCCCTGACTTCATGGACGGCTCCAGCAACGCTGCTGCCGCCGCAGAATAATAAAGGGAGTAGGCGTATCATGCCCATGGCACCAGGCGACATCGAAGACATGATCAAGGCAGGAATTCCCGGCGCCAAGGTCACGATCCGCGATCTGGCCGGTGACGGCGACCACTATGCCGCCGAAGTCGTGGCCGAAGCGTTTCGCGGCAAGACCCGCGTGCAGCAGCACCAGATGGTCTATAACGCGCTGAAGGGCAACATGGGCGGTGTTCTGCACGCGCTCGCCCTTCAGACCAGCGCGCCGGAGTAAGCTTGAGATGGCCGATCTGATCAAGGAACTGGTCAGTGGCGTCGTCGACAGCGCGCTGAAGGAAATCCTGAAGAAGACCGGCGTCAAGCGGACCGCGACGAAACGGACCAAGCGCCGGACGCGCAAGGCTGCGTCGGGCGGCATTCTCGGCGATATCCTGGAAGCAGCGATCGGCAAGCCGGCCAAGAAGCAGGTGAGCCGGCGGCGAACCGCCAGCGCACGCAGCAAGACACGCAGACGCTCGGCCTGATGAGTTGTATTAAAACCACATCTTGAGGCCCATCAATATTTGTTGCACTTGGGTGGTGAAAATCACCGATATGCATGCTATCTAAGGCCAAACGGATATCCGGTCCTTGAAACCGGCGCAGGAAGGATGAAAAGATGAGCGGAATTCACGAATTCATCGCGAACGAAGTCAAGACCAACGATGTGGTGCTCTTCATGAAGGGCACGCCGCAGTTCCCCCAGTGTGGCTTCTCCGGTCAGGTGGTCCAGATTCTCGACTACATCGGCGTCGACTACAAGGGCATCAATGTCCTTGCCGACGCGGATCTGCGCCAGGGCATCAAGGATTACTCGAGCTGGCCGACCATCCCGCAGCTTTATGTGAAGGGTGAATTCCTCGGCGGTTGCGACATTGTCCGCGAAATGTTCCAGGCTGGCGAACTCCAGTCGCACCTGCAGGAACAGGGAATTTCGGTCAAGGGTGCTGCCGCCTAAGTCAGGCCGCCAACTCCGATCTTGTCGGAAAAGGCGGGCGACCGCCTTTTTTGATTCCGGAAATAGATCCGGATCATCTAATTTTCGTTGTTCTTTTCTAGGTGGAACGCACTCTCGTTCTGTCATGAAGCGGTCGCGATAACTCGGCATAAGCAGCTTGAAAGGGCGTTTGCCCGCCCCACGCTCCGGCTTGGCCCGGCTGCCGTCGTCGAAAGTCCCTTTCGCTTCACATCGGATGCCGCTTGCACCGCTTTGCCGGACCAGGCCCGTCCCCTCAAACGACACTCGACATGCCGACCGGCATTTTGCCAGCCGACGTCGCCTCTTTCCGGAACAAACTCCGGTCTTGACCTATTTCGGTTGCGCCCGGCGCGCCGCAAGGATTTTGCCTATGACGAGCACGACAGACGAAGCGGCCGCTCCCGGCCTCAGCAAATTTCAGTTCATCGCGCTGATGGCGATGTTGATGGCCGTCAATGCGATCTCGATCGACATCATGCTACCGGGCCTGCAGCAGATCGGCGCCAGCCTCGGCGTGACCGACGAAAACCATCGGCAGTATGTCATCACCGCCTATCTCATCGGCATGGGCGTGGCACAGCTGTTCTTCGGCCCGTTGTCGGATCGCTTCGGCCGCAAGGCACCGCTGCTTGCCGGCCTCGGCATCTATGGTCTCTGCGCGGTCGCAATCGCCATCGTGCCGACCTTCAGCGCCCTGCTTGCTCTTCGCTTCGTCCAGGGCATCGGCGCAGCTGCCACCCGCGTCATCACCGTGTCGATCGTTCGCGACGTCTATGGTGGTCGGCGCATGGCCGAGGTGATGTCGCTGATCATGATGGTGTTCATGATCGTGCCGGTCGTCGCACCGAGCATCGGGCAGCTGATCATGATCTTTGCCGAGTGGCACATGATCTTCGTCGTCATCGCGGTCTTTGCCTTTACGATGGCAACGCTCGTCGTGTTCCGGCTTCAGGAGACGCTGAACCCGGATCATCGCCGCGCGTTCACGCCTTCGGTTATCCTCAGCGGCTTCAAGATCGTTCTGACCAACCGGTTGTCGCTTTTCTATACGCTGGCGACATCGGTCATCCTTGGTGCTCTCTTCGGCTTCATCAACTCGGCGCAGCAGATCTTTGTCGGGGTCTATGGGCTTGGATTGTGGTTTCCGGTCGTATTTGCGGCATTTGCCGGCATGATGGCGGTGGCGTCCTTCACCAACTCGCAGCTCGTGCGGCGTTTCGGCATGCGGGCGCTGTCGCACTCCGCTCTGCTCGGATTCATGTTCGCCAGCTTCCTCTGGATGGCGGCGTCGCTCTACGGGCCGGTGCCCTTCCCGCTCTTCGTGGTCCTCTATGGTGCTGCGATGTTCCAATTCGGGTTGATCGCGTCGAACTTCAACGCGATGGCGATGGAGCCGCTCGGCCATGTCGCCGGCACGGCCTCCTCGGTGCTTGGCTTTACGCAGACCATTGGCGGCGGCGTCATCGGCGCCTTCATCGGGCAGGCCTTCGACGGAACGACGACACCGCTGGCGACCGGCTATTTCACCGTCGCGGCGATCGCTGTCGTCTTCGTTCTGATCGCCGAACGCGGAAAGCTGTTCAAGGCACACAATCCGGCGGGCTGATTTGAGCCCGCCAGCAGTTACTCCTCCCAGATCCGCTCTTTACGGGTACGCACAATGACCACGATCACCACTCAATCAGACCATGTCGACGGGGTTTCAGGCGCCGCGCGCCTGAACATGGGCCTCCTCGAATTCATCATCACCATCGCCGTCATGACAGCGAGCGTGGCGATCGCCATCGACAGCATGCTGCCGGCATTGCCCAGCATCGGCCAGTCGTTGAACGTCGCCAACTCCAACGACACCCAGCTCGTCATCGGCGTCTTCTTCCTCGGCTTTGGCCTGTCGCAGATCTTCTTCGGCAGCCTTTCCGATACGTTCGGAAGGCGCACCGTGTTGCTCGGCGGCCTTGCTTTCTTCACCGTGTCGATGTTTGCAGCCGCCCTCACCCAGAGCTTCGAAATGCTGCTCGTCCTGCGCTTCGTCCAGGGTATCGGGGCAGCTGCCGTGCGGATCACCACCATGGCGATCGTGCGCGACTGCTTCGGCGGCCGCGAGATGGCGCGGGTGATGTCCTACGTCATGATCGTCTTCATGGTCGTTCCGATCGTCGCGCCGTCGATCGGCCAATTGGTCATCCTCTATGCCAACTGGCACTGGATCTTCATCCTGATCGGCATCATCGGCGCGATCCTGTTTGTCTGGGCGCTTGCCCGCATGAAGGAGTCGCTGCCGAAGGAAGAGCGCCTGCCGCTGTCCGTCAAGTCGGTCGCATCCGGCTTCAAGACGGTGCTGACCAACCGCATCACCTGCGGTTACATGATCGGCATGACCATGTTCACCGCCGTCATCTGCGCTTACATCGTCACCGTCCAGCAGATCTTCGGCGAGGTCTATGGCCTCGGTGAATGGCTCCCGATCGCTTTTGCCGGCACCGCCGGCGGCATCGCCGTTGCCAACTTCGCCAACGGCTTCTTCGTGCGCAGCTTCGGCATGCGCCGCATCTCGCATGTGTCGATGATCCTGTTCACGCTGATTTCGGTCATCGGCTTTGCCATGGCGCTATCGGGCACGCCGGCCTTCGTCGTCAGCTACCTGATGTTCTCGGTGCTGTTGATGTTCTTCGCTGTCATCGCCACCAACTTCACCGCGATCAGCCTGGAGCCGATGGGTCACCTTGCCGGAACCGCGACCGCGATCACCGGCTTCGTTTCGACGACGGGCGGCGCCCTTATCGGCGGTCTCGTCGGCCAGCTGTTCAACGGCACGCTGCAGCCGCTGCTCGGCGGTTTTGCGCTCTTCGGCATCGTGACGATCCTCGCCACCCTTTGGGCCGAGAAGGGCAAGCTCTTCACCCATCCGGGCGACAAGGACGTCTCGCTCGACCATGGCGGCGGCCATATGTGATCGCGACGCTACCAAGAAAAAAGCCCGCCCGGAGCGATCCGGGCGGGCTTTTTGTTGGCAGGCCAGTGGCCTCAAACGGTGAAAACTTCGCGGCGCAGCGTTTCCCAGCTGTCCTTGTCGGTGGCGAGCAGCAGGCCGCCATTGAGGTGGGCGGGCAGATAGGGCGAGCCGTCGAAGCGCGCGGCATAGGCGCCCGCTTCCTGCGCGATCAGCGTACCGGCCAGATGATCCCAGGGCATCAGCTTCTGGTACATCAGGAAGTGGATGTGGCCGCCGGCAAGGATGCGGTATTCGTGTGCAGCACACCGGTAGCTCGTAGCAATTCGCACCTTCGCCATGTTGGCCATGACTTCGCGCCGGGCCTCTTGCTTGTAGAAGCCCGTCGAGGCGCCGCCGACCATGGCCTCGAGCGGAACGCCTGCCGTCACCGCCATGCGCTCCTGCGAACCGTCGGGGCGGCACATCCAGGCACCCGAGCCCTTCTCGGCAATCACCCAGTCGTTCCCCAACGGATCATAGATGATGCCGGCAACCGTCTCGCCCTTGGAAACGACGCTCGCCATGACGCCGAAGAGCGGCAGGCCGGCTGCGAAGTTGAAGGTGCCGTCGATCGGGTCGACGACGACGGCGAGATCGGCATCGGCCAGCTTGTCGAGCAGGGCCGGATCGGCGGCGACCGATTCTTCGCCGATGAACACCGCACCCGGAGCGATCTCGTCCATGCGTGCCTTGATCAGGCGCTCGGCCGCCTCGTCACCTTCGGTGACGAGATCGATCGCTTCCGACTTCATCCGCACATCGCCCGCGCCGAGATTGCGAAACCGCGGCAGGATTTCTTTGACCGCGGCCTCCTGCAAGAGATTGGCAAGGGCGGCGATGTCGACGGAATGGCTCATTCTTTGGGCTCCGGTGTGAGGGACTGGAAGTCGAATAGCTTGGGGTCGAGCAGATGCGACGGGTTCACATGGCCAAGTGCGCGCAGCATCGTATCCTTGCGGCCGGGCATGCGTCGCTCGAGATCGGCGAGCATCGCCTTCATCGCGTTGCGCTCCAGCCCGTCCTGCGATCCGCAGAGGTCGCAAGGAATGATCGGGAACTCCATGGCTACCGCGAACTTCGCCAGGTCGTCCTCGGCGGCATAGGCGAGCGGCCGCAGCAGCATCAGGTCGCCTTCATCGTTCAACAGCTTTGCCGGCATCGAGGCGAGCCTGCCGCCGTGGAAGAAGTTCATGAAGAAGGTTTCGAGAATGTCTTCCCGGTGATGGCCGAGGACCAGCGCATCGCAGCCCTCTTCGCGCGCGATCCGGTAGAGATTGCCGCGGCGCAGCCGCGAACAGAGCGAGCAGTAGGTGGCACCCGTCGGCACCTTTTCCTTCACGATCGAATAGGTGTCGCGATATTCGATCCGGTGCTTGACGCCGATCGAGGCCAGATATTCAGGCAGGATGTGCTTCGGAAAGTTCGGCTGGCCCTGGTCGAGATTGCAGGCGACGAGCTCGACCGGAAGCAGCCCGCGCCATTGCAGGTCCATCAGCAGCGCCAGCAGACTGTAGCTGTCCTTGCCGCCGGAGATCCCGACCAGCCAGCGCTTGGCGCCTTTCAGCATGCCGAAATCGTCCATCGCCTGTCGCGTCTGCCGCAACAGCCGCTTGCGCAGCTTGTTGAACGAGACCGACGACGGCATGCGTTCGAAGATCGGGTGAAGGCCCGTTTCGATCTCGCCGTCTTCAACGGCATTGTCGATGGCGTCAGGCGAAAGGGCTGGCGAATGATCCATGGCAACGGTCCTGGAATGGCGGGCGCAGAGAAAAATGCGCGCGGCGCGTCATGGCCAGCACTTGCCCCGTTCCCACTGCAAGATCAAGGGAAAACGGCCTTTTGGGCTGAAATCAGGAACCGAACACCGACCAGCCAGTGCGCGCGGCCAACATCTCGAGCGCTAGCGATCCAAGCAGCGAATTGCCGTTCTCGTTCAGGCCCGGCGACCAGACAGCCACCGACGCCTTGCCGGGCGCGACGGCGAGAATGCCGCCGCCGACGCCGCTCTTGCCGGGCAGACCGACCCGGTAGGCGAAATCGCCCGAACCGTCATAGTGGCCGCAGGTCAGCATCAGCGCGTTGATGCGCCGGGCGCGCTGGCGCGACACGACCGAATGCCCGGACAAGGGATTGGTGCCGCCGGCCGCCAGGAACAGACCGGCCTTGGCGAGCTGGCTGCAGGTCATCGATAGCGCGCAGTGATGGAAATAGACGCCGAGCACATGCTCGACCGGGTGATCGAGCCGCCCGAAGGAGCGCATGAAGTTTGCAAGAGCGAAATTGCGGAAGCCCGTTGCCGTTTCGGAGCGGGCGACCTCATGATCGATGACGATGGCGTCGTCGTCGGCGAGGTAGCGGACGAACTGCACGATCTCGCCGATCAGTTCGCGCGGCGTGTGGCCAGCAAGGATCAGGTCGCTGATGGTGATGGCGCCGGCATTGATGAAGGGATTGCGTGGCTTGCCACCTTCCTGCTCGAGCTGGACGATCGAGTTGAAGGCCGAGCCTGAAGGTTCGCGACCGACGCGATGCCAGATGTTTTCGCCGTGTTTGCCGAGCGCCAGTGTCAGCGTGAACACCTTGGAGACACTCTGGATGGAGAACGGCACCTCGGCGTCGCCGACCCGGTGCACCTGCCCATCCGTTGTGACGATCGCCATGCCGAAGTGCTCGGGATTAACGCGCGCGAGCTGCGGGATGTAGTCCGCGACCTTGCCCTCGCCGAGCCGTGGTGTCAGCTCGCGGTGGATATCCTCGATGATCGCCTGCAGATCCTGCGGCGTCTTCTGCTCCGGCATGCGATTTCCCCTTCCGCCGCGCACGTCAGCGCTTTGTCCGTGACAAGGGCGATGCGCGACAGATCAAAACGCTACGATATCTGAAGAGATCTGAAGAGACAAAAAAACCGCCCGTTTCCGGGCGGTTTTCGAAACGTTCACAAGGCCAAGGCCCCGGATTAACGCGAGTAGAATTCGACGACGAGGTGCGGTTCCATGACGACGGCGTAAGGCACGTCGGAGAGAACCGGAACGCGGACGAAGGTTGCTACCATCTTGTTGTGGTCGACTTCGATGTAGTCAGGAACGTCACGCTCAGCGAGCTGAACCGATTCGAGAACGGTCACGAGCTGCTTGGACTTTTCCTTGACTTCGATGACATCGCCCGGCTTGCAACGGTAGGAACCGATGTTGACGCGAACGCCGTTAACCTTGACGTGGCCATGGTTGACGAACTGGCGTGCAGCGAAAACAGTCGGAACGAACTTTGCGCGGTAGACGATCGCGTCGAGGCGCGATTCGAGCAGGCCGATCAGGTTCTCCGGGGTGTCACCCTTGCGGCGGTCAGCTTCGGCGAAGATCGCACGGAACTGCTTTTCGCGGATGTCGCCGTAGTAGCCCTTCAGCTTCTGCTTGGCGCGCAGCTGCACACCGAAGTCCGAAAGCTTGGACTTGCGGCGCTGGCCGTGCTGGCCCGGGCCGTATTCGCGGCGGTTAACCGGCGACTTCGGACGGCCCCAGATGTTTTCGCCCATACGGCGGTCAATTTTGTACTTGGACGATTCGCGCTTGCTCATCGCATTTCCTTTCAGTCTGTTACACCGGTCTGTTGCCAAACCGGATCAAGGAAACACGCCCTCCTCTGAACCCATTTTGAGAGTTCTGACAGGATTCTCACGATCACGATGCCGGAGAAACCACGGGACATGTCAAATGAAACACCGGACATTTCTGCCCGGCGTTGGGGCGGCTTTAGGGCTTCCGATCGGCATTGTCAAACAAAATCGCCGTATTAGGGGCCATTTCAGGCGGGGTCGCCGGCCTGCTGGCTTTCCAGCGAAACAAGCAGCTTCTTCAGAAGCGCTGCCAGTGCGACACGTTCCTCTGGCCCAAGACCTCCGAGATAGCGCGCCTCGCTCGCCATGTCAGCCCGAAATGCGGCTTCTGCGAGCGCTACGCCCTTCTCCGTCAACCCAACCACGCTGCTGCGTCCATCCGATGCCGAACGCTCGCGCAGGATCAGCCCTGCCTTCTGCAACCGATCAAGCCGATGTGTCAGTCCGCCCGACGAAATCATCAGCAATGTATAGAGGTCGGTCGGCGTCTGGCGATACGGAGGGCCGGAGCGCCTGAGCGTCGAGATCACGTCGAATTCGCCGCGGTCGAGACCGAAGGAGGCAAAGGTCTCCTCGATCGACGGACGCACCAGATTCGAAAGCCGGTAGGCGCGCCCGAGAATGGTCATTGGCTCCGTATCGAGGTCCGGCAATTCGCGATCCCATTGCGCCCGCAACCGGTCGACGTGGTCCCTCTTCACTTGCTCATCCTGCATCGTCTACTCCGCGGCCTCCAGCAATATATCTTGACGAGAAGATATTTTGGCATAATATCTTCTCATCAAGATAACTCATTCGAACCAGCAAACCAACCCGATGGAGATCAGCATGTTTCATGTCATTCCGCGCGCAGAGCAGAAGCAGAGCCCTAACCGGACGATCCTGTTCGAGGGCGGACAATACGGCACGCCGGTTTCACTCTTCCTGATGAATGCGGAGCCTGGCCAAGGTCCGGCGCTTCACCTCCACCCCTATCCGGAGACTTGGCTCATTCACTCCGGCGAGGCGGAGTTCACGGTCGGCGAAGAGACGCTTATCGGCAAGGCCGGCGACATCATCGTCGTCGATCCCGGCACGCCGCACCGTTTCGTCAACAGCGGCGACACCCGGCTGGAGATGACCTGCATCCATGCCTCCGACCGTGTGATTCAGGAATGGCTTTGACGCCACGCACGCGACAGGCGGCGGCGTGCATCGCGGCCGTCTCGTCATTAAGCAACCGGAACTGAAGCCTCGAACGGAGGTCGCGCCTATTCAGCTGCAGCCGCGGACGGATCCATGGCATCCGGCCCGTTCGCGTCGCCCGGAGCGGTTTCGCAGCCAAGGTCGGGAAAGGCCACGATTCGCTTGCCGGTGAAATCGGCATGGACGACGATCAGCCCATTCTCCTCGAAATAGCCGAGCAGCCGCCGGGCGCGACGGGCGGAATGGGTGCCGTAGGCCCGTGCGATCATCGCGTCCGACGGGCATGCAAGGCCGCGCACGGCGGCCTGCGCCATCATCAGGAAAACGCCCTGCAGGTCCTCGGTGACGCGATCAGCTAGCCGGAGAGCAGATGCCCAGGCGTCCGTGGCTGCGGTCGCCGCATCGACGCCCGAGCGGGCGATTGCCATCTTGCGCCGGAAGGCGCTCAGCGACAGGGCTGCACCTGGCACGCGCCGGATTCGGCAGCGCACGAGAAAGTCCTGGAACAGCTCGGCATCAGGCCGGAATGCGGCATCGGGATTGGCAAGAATTTCGGCAAGCAGGCTGTCGAGCAGCGCGCCACGCTCTTCCGACGACATTTCCGGCTGAGCAGGTTTCACCTCGATCGGCGCCATAGGCTCCGGACGCGGACGCGACAGTTCGGCGAGAATATCTGTGGCCGGGCGCGGCGGTGGCGCGGCACGACGCACAAGCGGCCGGGTCAGTTCGTCGGCGTCGGGCGTAAAGATCAGGTCTTCCACATCCTGCGGCGCTTCCGGCAATGGCATCAGCTTGGGGCTCGTCGAGCGTGCCGAGGTCTCGACGGCGCCGATGGTCACTTTCAGCGGACGACGCGACAGCGCCGGGCCGAGGGCGACGAAGGAGCCGCGCTTCAGATCGCGGAACATTTCCGCGGTCCGGCGATCCATGCCGAGCAGATCGGCAGCACGCAGCATGTCGATATCGAGGAAGGTCCGGCCCATCAGGAAGTTGGACGCTTCTGCCGCAACGTTCTTGGCAAGCTTTGCCAGGCGCTGGGTGGCGATGACGCCGGCAAGCCCACGCTTACGTCCACGACACATGAGATTGGTCATGGCGCCGAGCGAAATCTTGCGGACTTCTTCGGTGACATCGCCGGCAACCGACGGCGCAAACATCTGCGCTTCGTCGACGACCACGAGCACGGGGTACCAGTATTCCCGGTCCGCATCGAACATGGCGTTGAGGAACACGCCGGCGCTGCGCATCTGCTGGTCGATATCGAGCCCTTCGAGCGACAGCACGCAGGAAACACGATGCTGGCGAATACGGGTGGCAATGCCGATCAACTCGGCGTCGGTGCGCTCGCCCTCGACCACCACATGGCCGAACTTGTCGGCAAGCGTGACGAAATCGCCCTCGGGGTCGATGATGCATTGCTGCACCCACGGGGCGGATTGCTCAAGCAGACGACGCAAAAGGTGCGACTTGCCGGAGCCGGAGTTGCCCTGCACCAAAAGACGGGTCGCCAGAAGCTCCTCGATATCGAGAGAAGCCGAAGTCCCTTCGGACGTCGCTCCCATGTCGATGCCGACTTTCATCTGTACCTCATCCTGCCTTTAGGGCGTTCGTCGTTTGGGCAGAGCAGCAGATGCGCTCTACCTCTGTTTTACGCATTTCCTGACGGAAAACCGCTTCGCATTTTCCTGGACATGCTCTGGCTGATGTCGGGCGCGCGCCCGCAAGCCCTGAGGTCTAGCACCCTTCCCCGCAGTTTTCCCGGTTCAAAGCGCGAAACCCACAGATAAGAAGACTTCGTTTACCGCACTGTCAGTCCGAAGCCCTGCATCAGCCGGCGGGTCGAAAAATCCGGCTTTCCTGAGGTGAAGATTGCCGGGTCCTCGCCGTTCAACGGTGCGAAGCCATTGGGCAGTGGCACCAGCGAGCGTGCGCGCCGCGCAATCGCCTCGGCCGGATCCAGCCAGTCGACCGGCCATGGCGCGAGCTTGCGGAACAGGTTGGCCATGAACGGATAATGCGTGCAGGCGAGTACGACGATATCGGTCTTGCGGCCGTCCATCTCGATGAAGCACGGCGCGATTTCGGCCAGCACCTCGGCGTCGTCGAGCTTCTCGCCACGAATATAGGCCTCTGCCATCCTGGCGAGGTTTTCCGAGCCGACCAGGCGGACATGACATTGGCTGGCGAAGGACTGGATCAGGTCGCGCGTATAGGCGCGCTTGACCGTGCCCGGCGTCGCCAGAACGGAAACGAGTCCGGAGCGCGTCCGCTCGGCCGCCGGCTTGATCGCCGGCACGGTGCCAACGAAGGTCATCTGAGGAAAAGCGGCGCGCAGATCGGCGCCGACCAGCGTGAAGGCAGTGTTGCAGGCAATGACGCAGATTTCGGGGTCGTGCTCGGTCAAAAGGTGACCGAAGAGCGCGATGACATGTGCCCGCAGCGCCTCCTCCTCCCAGCCCCCATAGGGGAAGCCGGCATCGTCGGCGATATAGATGAAATGCCGCTCCGGCATCAGCACCCGCGCCTCGCGCAGGACCGTCAGTCCTCCGATGCCGCTGTCGAAGACGAGGATGGGTTTCAGGTCAGTCGCTGTCACCGCTGTCTGATGCCTTCTTGTTTGCCTCCGCCCTGCTGCTATCGGCAGGAGCGCCGGAACCCCGGGGATGTTCGCGCGAAAACCGGTCGAGCGACGAGATCACGCCGCGCAGCACCCGGATTTCCGTTTCGGTAAAGGATGGTCTGGTCAGAACGGTTCGCAGATTTTCCACCAATTTCGGCTTTTTGTCGGCGGAGCGGAAATAGTTGCGCGCTTCGAGCGCATCTTCCAGATGATCAAACAGCCCCTGCAGATCGTCCTTCTTCGCCGGACGCTGCTCCAGCGCCTGGAAGGACGTCTGGTCTTCGCTTTCCATGCCGGTTTTCAGCCACTCATAGGACATGAGCAGCACGGCCTGGGCAAGGTTGAGTGAGGCAAAGGCCGGGTTCACGGGAAAAGTGACGATCTCGTCGGCAAGCGCCACCTCCTCGTTGGTGAGGCCTGTGCGCTCGCGACCGAAGATGATGCCGGTCGCCTCGCCGGCGGTGAAGCGTTGCCTCAGCGTACGCGCCGCCACGATCGGCGAGCGCACCGGCTTGTAGCCGTAGCGGTCACGCGCCGTCGTCGCATAGACGAAGTTGAGGTCGGCGATCGCCTCTTCCAGCGTGTCATAGAGCTTGGCGCCCTCGATGACGTGGTCTGCGCGGCTGGCGGCAGATTGCGCCTTTTCGTTCGGCCAGCCGTCGCGCGGGTTGACGAGGCGCAATTCCGACAGGCCGAAATTGGCCATGGCGCGGGCAACCATGCCGATGTTCTCGCCGAGCTGCGGATAGGCGAGAATGATCGCCGGCCCTTCGGTCAGGAGTTCTCGTTCGCTGTTCGTGCCTGCCATGTCTTTCGCCTTCGTCTTCTGTTCGGCGCTTCCCTCGCACAAAAGCCCGGAAAGTTAAAGTCCAGGCATCGGTGGAGGTCAGCCCACCGCTGGATGCAGGCGGTTGAGCGAGATGCCGATCATCTCGAGCCCCAGCCCGGCATCGTCCTTCGATATCGGCAGGTGGCGGTCGACCGGTCCGGCGACGCGGCCGACATCGTAGAAGTAGCCCGCTCCCTTCTCCTCGATCGAACGTACGAGCGCGAGGTTTTCGTCGATGTCGCTGAGGAATGTCGGGTCAACGGCCTCGTCGGCGACGCGTCGGGCAAAGACGCGCGCCCAATAGGTGCAGCCCATGAAGATCGCCAGTGTCTGCCGCACATGTCCAGGCCGCGTGACGAGTTGCCAGGACACGCCGAGCGGCTTTGCGGCGGCCGCAAGATCGCGGTAGGCGCGATCCAGCGCCTGCGACCGCACGATCAGCGCCATGCCCGAGGCACCCTCCTTGGCCGCTTGCAGCAGGCCAGTCAGTTCGCCGCACCAGGATTTGATGGCCAGATCGAGGGACGTTCGCGTTCGTGTCGGAAAGACGACGAAGGCAACCGCAGCACCGGCGATCGAGCCGATCAGGGTTTCCTCCAGGCGCAGCTGCAGCAACTCAGGCGTAAGCACACCCATCAGGCTGTAGAGCAGCGACAGGACGACGGAGACGAAGAACGTCATTGTCGCATAGGAAACAGCAAGGAAGTAGAAGGCAAGAAAGACGCAAAGCGCACTGAGCGGCAGCACGAGATAGATATTGCCGGCGACCAGGGTGCCGGCAACGATGCCAACCACGATCCCGAACAGCGTACCGGCCGAGCGCTGCAGCGCCTTGACCGCCGTGTCGCCGCGCGACCGCGTGTTGGTGAAGACGAGGAAGGCGGCCAGCACCGCCCAGAACCAGCGATCGCGCGACAGCATCAGCCCGAAGACCATGGCGATCCCTGCGGCAAGCGTGATCTGGATTGCGGACTTAAGCGCCGGATTGTCGAACGACAGGTTCAGCCGCGTTGCAGCCCGGCCGCTTTCGGGTTCGCTCGGGTCATCGAGGTCATGCTCGTCGAGCTTTGCCAGGCTGCCCGCCAGCCGCTGCCGGACATTTCGCAGCCATGAGAGCGCCTTAACCGTTTCGGCGAGCCGCTCGTTTGTTCTGTCGATGCGTGTAGTCTCCGCTTCGATTTCGGCGGAGTTGCGTGCAAGCATCGCTTCGATCAAGGCCACGGGCGGCATGGCCTGAAGGCTGAGGACGATCACACTCTCTGCTGCCAGATGCAGGTCGAAGAGGTTGATCACCACATCCGACGAGGCCAAGCCCGGCTCGGGCTCCGGGCGTCGGTTCTCCGTCGGGATGAAACTTTCCGCCATCAACACCGCCTCCTTGAGGCGTTCTTCCCTGCGGTGAAGCCGGGTGCGGTCGGTTTCGAGCAGCATCGGTTTGCGCGCGACGTCGAGCAATTCCTCCAGCATTTGGTCGACGCGCTGCTGGACGCTGGCTGCAGCGCGCATGAGATCGCGGTAGCGGTTGTCGGGCAAAAGGACGGTGCGGACGAGATGTGCAACCGTCGCCGAGACCGCAGCGCCAAGAAACAGTGCCGGCAACTGATCGGCGGTCGGGCGCAGATACGCACCGATGAAATAGGACATGAAGGCGAACATGCCGACGGCGAACCAACGCGCTCCGAACGATCTGCCATAAACCGCCAGGAAGATGATCAGCAGGAAGACGACATCAGAGACATAGCGATGACTCTCGAGCAGCGAGGCCAGTGCCACCATCGAGACGCCGGCGACGACGGCGATCACGCGGGTTACCAGCTGTTCGCCATGGGTGCGATCGCGCACGGCAAGGCCGCCCTCGATGGACAGAGAAACGGCAAGGCCATAGGCGGCCGGTGGCAGTGGCGCTACGAGATAATGGAAAGCCATCAGCAGCAGAACCGACGAAACGATCGTCGCGGTGATGCGCGTTGCCTGCCGCAGCCGGGAAAAGGCGGGGTCGTTGGCGAGAAGCCAGTCGCGCACGCGGGAGCGAATTTCCATCGGTTGCCTTTGCCTGCCGCGGCGGCCAACGAGCGGCGCCGCTTCGCTGCTCTCTTCTGATTAACGTCGCCTCCGATCTTTTCAAGGCATGAGACAGATTAAAACCCCTCGAAAATGCCGTCCGTCCCCCTGCCTTGAGGTCGTTTGAACCTCCACCCAAAGTTTCAGTCAAGCATGCTTTGCCTTGCCGTTTCACAATGCTATAGGGCACTGGATTTTTCTAAAGAGGAAGGGACATCGCTCCCGCTGTCCCGCTAAACTACGAGGCATATTCATGGCAAAGATCAAGGTCGCCAATCCGGTCGTCGAGCTCGACGGCGACGAGATGACCCGCATCATCTGGCAGTTCATCAAGGACAAGCTGATCCATCCCTACCTCGACATCGACCTCGAGTATTATGACCTCGGCATGGAAAACCGCGACGCCACCGACGACCAGGTGACGATCGATGCTGCCAACGCCATCAAGAAGCACGGCGTCGGCGTCAAGTGCGCCACGATTACCCCGGACGAAGCCCGCGTCGAAGAATTCAAGCTCAAGAAGATGTGGAAGTCGCCGAACGGCACGATCCGCAACATCCTCGGCGGCGTCATCTTCCGCGAGCCGATCATCTGCAAGAACGTTCCCCGCCTGGTTCCCGGCTGGACCAAGCCGATCATCGTCGGCCGTCACGCCTTCGGTGACCAGTACCGCGCCACCGACTTCAAGTTTCCGGGCAAGGGCAAGCTGACGATGAAGTTCGTCGGCGAAGACGGCAAGGAAATCGAATACGACGTATTCGACGCCCCGTCGGCCGGCGTTGCCATGGGCATGTACAACCTCGACGATTCGATCACCGAATTCGCTCGCGCTTCGCTCAACTACGGCATTCAGCGCAAGGTTCCGGTTTACCTGTCGACCAAGAACACCATCCTCAAGGTCTATGACGGCCGCTTCAAGGACATCTTCCAGAAGGTGTTCGACGAAGAATTCGCCGACAAGTTCAAGGAACTGAAGATCTGGTACGAACACCGCCTGATCGACGACATGGTCGCATCGGCACTGAAGTGGTCCGGCGGCTACGTCTGGGCGTGCAAGAACTACGACGGCGACGTCCAGTCCGACATCGTCGCCCAGGGATTCGGCTCGCTCGGCCTGATGACCTCGGTCCTGATGACGCCGGATGGCCAGACGGTCGAAGCCGAAGCTGCGCACGGCACCGTGACCCGTCACTACCGCCAGCACCAGAAGGGCGAGGAAACCTCGACCAACTCGATCGCCTCGATCTTCGCCTGGACCCGTGGCCTTGCCCACCGTGCCAAGCTCGACGGCAATGCCGAACTCGCGCGCTTCTCCGAAACGCTCGAAAAGGTCTGCGTCGACACGGTCGAATCGGGCTTCATGACCAAGGACCTGGCGCTGCTCATCGGCCCCGACCAGCCGTGGCTCTCGACCACCGGCTTCCTCGACAAGATCGACGAGAACCTGCGTAAGGCGATGGCTGCCTGATCGGCCCTATCCATCGAATGAAATGCGAAACCCGGCCTGGCGCCGGGTTTCTTTTTGCTCGGTTCAATGGGCATCTTAAAAGCCCGGTGGCGACTCATTATCTCCGTCATGCTCCGGCTTCACCCGAGAATCCGAGTCCAGCCACAAGCCCAAAGACATCGATGCGTTGGGGGTGACGCACCCCTATTTCAGCGGCAGATAGATCTCGCTCAAAAGCTCTGTCGGCGGCACGTCGCGCGGATTGTTGAGATATTTCTCGAACATCAGGCTGTCGCGCACCTCTCGGCCGGACTGCGGCAGCCACGTGCCGTAGAGCCATTGATAAGCCAAGGGCATGTCCGCATAGGGCCCCTTGTGACGCAGGACGGCGTAACGTCCACCATCGAGTGTCTGGGGTGTCAGCGGTGCATCCGAGGGCAAATCCCCTTTGGCCGACACGCAGGCGAAGGAACGCAGCTTGTCTGTCGGCACCAGTTCCGGATCATCCAGGTAGATGCCAATCATCTCCATGTCGGGCCTGAAGAGGTTGCGCGAAAACAGCGTGCCGTAGAGCGTCTCGAACGCCTTGCCGATGCCCATGTAGGACCCGGTGTGGGCGACGCCGACGACGCCAAAACTGTCGATTTCCTTGAGGGTGACTTCATACATGTCCGCAATTCCTTCCGATGAAGCGGTTTCGAAGGTTTTGTGGCTGCCCTCCCTCCGGTATCGCGCCGGCGGCAGTCCGTAGACTGCCTTGAAGGTGCGGTTGAAGGATTGAATATTGGGGTAGCCAGAGCGCTGCGCGATCGCTTCGACAGGAAGATCGGTTTGTACGAGATCGGCGGCGGCCTTCTGCAGCCGTAGCCGCTTGACCGTTGCCGCCAGTGTCTCGCCGTGAACGGCCCGGTAGATCCGGTGCCAGTGGTGCGGCGACAGGCAGGCGATCTCAGCGAGCCGATCTAGATCGAGCTCCTCATTGAGATGGCCGTAAATATAGTCGCTCACCCTGTGCAGACGTCTCTCATAGGTCGCCCAGCTTGCCTGCTCGTCCATGCCGAACCTTTCGCGTTTTGCTCACGGATCGGTAGACCATAGCCGAGTTTGACAAATCCTGCGGAGTTTTGCGGCGAACGAATGCCGTTGGACCGACGGCCAGTCGCCGCCACAAAAAAAAGGCGCCCGAACCGGACGCCTTTTCAAATTCCTGTGTGTGCGCCTGGTCTTAGCCGGCCAGCGCCACAGCAACAGCCTCGATCGCTTCGGCTGCCTTCTCGCCGTCAGGGCCGCCAGCCTGCGCCATATCGGCGCGACCGCCGCCGCCCTTGCCGCCGAGAGCGGCGGAGGCGACACGCACCAGATCGACGGCGCTGACCTTGGAGGTCAGGTCGTCGGTCACAGCCACGACGGCACTTGCCTTTCCGTCACCGGAAACGCCGACAAAGGCGACGACGCCGGAGCCGAGGCTCTTCTTGCCGTCGTCCGCCAGGCTCTTCAGGTCCTTGGGCTCAACACCGGAAACCACCTTGCCGAGGAAGCGCATGCCGGCGATGTCGCGGGCGGCATCGCTCGATCCCGCCTGACCGCCGCCACCGAGTGCCAGCTTCTTCTTGGCTTCGGTAAGCTCGCGCTCCAGCTTGCGGCGCTCGTCGAGAAGTGCCTCGACGCGACCGAGCACGTCGTCCGGCTGAACCTTGAGCGTGTTGGCAAGCGTCTTGACCCGCTCGTCCTGTTCGTTGAGGTAGGCACGGGCCGCCTCGCCCGTCAGCGCCTCGACGCGGCGTACGCCGGCGCCGACGGCGCTTTCGGAAACGACGCGCACGAGGCCGATGTCACCGGTGGCCGACACGTGCGTGCCGCCGCAGAGTTCGACGGAATAGGGACGATTGGCCTTGGAGCCGTGGATGCCCTGGCCCATGGAGACGACACGCACTTCGTCGCCGTATTTTTCGCCGAACAGCGCCATCGCACCTTCGGCAATGGCATCGTCGACGCTCATCAGGCGGGTGGTGACCGGCGTGTTCTGGACGATGATCTCGTTTGCCATCTCTTCGACGATCTTCAGTTCCTCGGCCGACATCGGCTTCGGGTGCGAGACGTCGAAGCGCAGGCGCTCAGGTGCGACCAGCGAACCCTTCTGTGCCACATGTGTGCCGAGCACTTCGCGAAGCGCCTCATGCAGCAAATGGGTGGCGGAATGGTTGGCGCGCAGGCGCGAACGGCGGGCGTGGTCGACTTCGAGCTGCGCCGCATCGCCGGTCTTGATCGTGCCTTCGGCAACGACGCCGAAATGGACGAACAGCCCCTCTCCGCGCTTCTGCGTGTCGGTCACGGTTACCTTGCCGCCGTCGGTGGTGATCGTACCGGTGTCGCCCATCTGGCCGCCCGATTCGCCGTAGAACGGCGTCTGGTTGAGGACGATCTGGACGGTTTCACCCTTGGCGGCCGACTGTGCGACAGCGCCATCGCGCACGATCGCCTGGATCACGCCTTCGGCAATCTCGGTGTCGTAGCCGAGGAACTCGGTCGAGCCATGCTTTTCGCGCAGCTCGAACCAGATGGTTTCGGTTGCCGCTTCACCGGACCCCGACCAGCTCGCACGGGCCTCGGCCTTCTGGCGCTGCATGGCGGTCGTGAAGGCGTCGGTATCGACGGAAATGCCCTTGGCGCGCAGGGCGTCCTGGGTCAGGTCGAGCGGGAAGCCATAGGTATCGTAGAGCTTGAAGGCGGTCTCGCCGTTGAACTGGTCGCCTTCGGAAAGGTCGGCGGACGCTTCGGACAGGAGGTTGAGGCCGCGCTCCAGCGTCTTGCGGAAGCGGGTTTCCTCGAGCTTCAGCGTCTCGGAAATCAGTGCTTCGGCGCGCATCAGTTCCGGATAGGCACGGCCCATCTGGCCGACCAGCGCCGGCAGCAGCTTCCACATCAGGGGATCGCGGGCGCCGAGCAGCTGCGCATGGCGCATGGCGCGGCGCATGATGCGGCGCAGAACGTAGCCGCGGCCCTCGTTCGATGGCAGAACGCCGTCGGCGATCAGGAACGCGGACGAACGCAGATGGTCGGCAATGACGCGGTGGCTGGCGCGCTGGTCGCCCTCGGCCTTGACGCCTGTTGCCTCTTCGGAGGCTGCGATCAGCGCGCGGAAGAGATCGATGTCGTAGTTGTCGTGCTGGCCCTGCAGCACGGCTGCCAGGCGCTCGAGGCCCATGCCGGTGTCGATCGACGGACGCGGCAGGTTGACCCGCTCTTCCTTGGTGATCTGCTCGTACTGCATGAAGACGAGGTTCCAGATCTCGATGAAGCGGTCACCGTCCTCATCGGCAGAGCCCGGAGGTCCGCCCCAGATCTTGTCGCCGTGGTCGTAGAAGATTTCAGAACAGGGACCGCACGGACCGGTATCGCCCATGGCCCAGAAATTGTCGCTGGTCGGAATGCGGATGATGCGGTCTTCGGTGAGGCCGGCGATCTTCTTCCAGAGGTCAAAGGCCTCGTCGTCGGTGTGATAGACCGTCACCAGCAGGCGCTTGGCGTCGAGGCCGTACTCCTTGGTGATCAGGTTCCAGGCAAGCTCGATGGCGTTCTCCTTGAAGTAATCGCCAAAGGAGAAGTTGCCGAGCATTTCGAAGAAGGTGTGGTGGCGGGCCGTATATCCGACATTGTCGAGGTCGTTGTGCTTGCCGCCGGCGCGCACGCATTTCTGCGCGGTCACGGCCGTCGAATAGGGACGCTGCTCCAGCCCGGTAAAGACGTTCTTGAACTGCACCATGCCGGCATTGGTGAACATCAGTGTCGGGTCGTTGCGCGGCACCAACGGGCTCGACGACACCACCTCGTGACCATTCCTGCGGAAATAGTCGAGAAACGTCGACCGGATTTCATTCACGCCGCTCATCTTGCGTCCTATCTGTGCACCAATTCAGGCCCAAGCCCCGGCATTTGCCGTGCCCCTTGCCGTTGTCCTTCAACCCCACAGCCATCGTCGACGGCTGCGCCCTCCAACGCCCTCGGTCGCCGGAACCACAGGCTTTTATCGTTCGCGTATCATGCTGTCCAGACGGCAACAAAAAACCGGCCGCCAATGATGGCGACCGGTTTTGAATGTATGAAGCCTGGCTTGCCGATTATGCTTCGGCAGCGTCGTCGCCGTCATCAGGTTCCGGACCGCCATTCTCCAGGAAACGGTCGGCGATCAGGCCGGCGTTCTGGCGCAGAGCCGTCTCGATCTCGCGCGAAAGATCCGGGTTGTCCCTGAGGAACGACTTGGCGTTCTCGCGGCCCTGTCCGAGACGCTGGCTGTTATAGGAGAACCAGGCGCCGGACTTCTCAACGATGCCGGCCTTGACTCCGAGGTCGACGAGTTCGCCGGTCTTGGACACGCCTTCGCCATACATGATGTCGAATTCGACCTGCTTGAAGGGAGGCGCCATCTTGTTCTTGACGACCTTGACGCGCGTCTGGTTGCCGACGACCTCTTCGCGCTCCTTGACGGAGCCGATGCGGCGGATGTCAAGTCGAACCGAGGCGTAGAACTTCAGCGCGTTACCGCCCGTCGTCGTTTCCGGCGAACCGAACATGACGCCGATCTTCATGCGGATCTGGTTGATGAAGACGACCATGCAGTTCGACTTCGAAATCGAAGCCGTCAGCTTGCGTAGCGCCTGGCTCATCAGGCGGGCCTGCATGCCCGGCAGGCTGTCGCCCATTTCGCCCTCGATTTCCGCGCGCGGCACGAGCGCTGCAACGGAGTCGATGACGAGAACGTCGATCGCACCGGAGCGCACCAGCGTATCGGTGATTTCGAGTGCCTGTTCGCCGGTATCGGGCTGCGAGATCAGGAGGTTTTCGAGGTCAACACCCAGCTTGCGCGCATAAACCGGGTCGAGTGCATGTTCAGCGTCGACGAAGGCGCAGATGCCACCCTTCTTCTGTGCTTCGGCGATCGTCTGCAATGCGAGCGTCGTCTTGCCCGAGCTTTCCGGGCCATAGATTTCAATGATACGGCCCTTCGGCAGGCCGCCAATGCCGAGCGCGATGTCCAGGCTGAGAGAGCCGGTCGAAACCGTCTCGATCTCGATGATGCTGTCCTTCCCACCGAGCTTCATGATCGATCCCTTGCCGAACGACCGTTCGATCTGGGAAAGTGCCGCTTCAAGTGCCTTGCTTTTGTCCACCGATTTGTCCTCTACGAGCCGCAAAGAGTTTTGTGCCATTTGGTCCACCTTTAGGTTATTGAAGCTACCGAGGCAATGAAGCCGCCGCACGAGTTTGTGTACATGTTTTGTTCCTCTTTTGCAAGGGCGGGTCAAGACGTTGAAAAATAGGAATTATTCGGATTGTGTTCGATTCATGTTCACGCTTTGAGGTGTAATTTTCCCGGCAAGACCTGGAACACCTTGAGATGATGAACGCTCCCGATCCGATTCGCCTGAGAGACAGCAGAGGAACATTCATGACGGAAGGCGAAATCGCGGTCTTTGGCGGCGCCCATATCGACAGGCGCGGCAGAATTAGTGGCGCGACCGCACCGGGCTCGAGCAATCCGGGCACCTGGTTCGAAGAGGCCGGCGGTGGTGGCTTCAACGCTGCCCGCAATCTGGCGCGCCTGGGCCATAGTGTGAGAATGGTCAGCACCCGCGGCGGTGACGCCGCCGGGGAGATGGTCACGGCAGCGGCCGCTGCTGCCGGCGTCATCGACACGCCCCTCACCTTTCTCGACCGCCAGACGCCGAGCTACACAGCGATCATCGAGAATGACGGCAACCTGGTGATCGCGCTTGCCGACATGGATCTCTACCGGCTGTTCTCGCCGCGCCAATTGCAGCGGCGCGCCTTGCGCGACGCGATCGCTGACAGTCGGCTGGTGCTGACAGATGCGAACCTGCCGGAAGAAACGATTGCCGCTCTCGTTGAGACGGCTTCGGCCGACCGGCGGATCGTGGCCGGCATTGCCGTATCGCCGGCAAAAGTGGTTCGCTTCCTGCCGGCTCTCTCCAACCTCGGCTTCCTTTTCATGAACGAGGCCGAGGCGCGGGCGCTGACCGGAAAGGATTGCCCGGATGCCGAGGGCTGGCCGCCGCTCCTACGCGCTGCCGGGCTCAACGGTGGTGTCGTTACCCGCGGAGGTCGGGCGGTCGTTGCCTTCGATCGCAATTCTGTCTGTGTCGCGACGCCACCGGCCTTGCCTGCACTTGCCGATGTCACCGGCGCCGGCGATGCCCTGGCGTCGGGTTTCCTCGCGGCGCGCTTGGCTGGCCACGGGCTCGATGAATGCCTCAGGCACGGCATGGCCGCTGCCGGCATTACCCTGCTCTCGCCTCTGGCCGCGTCGGAACAAATGTCGCAGGCCAATCTTGAACAGGCGCTTGCCCTTGTGCCGGCACCTCAAATGCTGGCATGAACGCCGCCAGCCGAACTCCCAAGGAAAAACCATGACCAAACCCGCTTCCCCCTCCCTGCCGATGCAATATTCCGACGAGGTTGCAGCCGCCAAGGCGCGTGGCGCGCCGATTGTGGCACTGGAATCGACCATCATCACCCATGGCATGCCCTACCCGGGCAACCTCAACATGGCTCGCAGCGTCGAAGCGATCATTCGCGAGCAGGGCGCCGTCCCGGCGACCATCGCCGTGATCCATGGCGTTCTGCATATCGGCCTTGATGATGCCAAGCTCGTTGAACTGGCACAAACGGAAGGCGCGATGAAGGTCTCGCGCGCCGATCTTGCCTTTGCGATCGCCGAGCGTCGTACCGGCGCGACCACCGTTGCCGCCACAATGATTGCCGCTGCCCGCGCCGGCATCCACGTCTTTGCGACCGGCGGCATCGGCGGCGTGCACCGTGGCGCCGAGCTGAGCTTCGACATTTCCGCCGACCTCGAAGAACTGGCCCGCACGGCCGTGATCGTCGTTTGCGCCGGAGCCAAGGCCATCCTCGACATTCCAAAGACGCTTGAAGTGCTGGAAACCCGCGGCGTGCCGGTCGTCACTTACGACAGCGACGTCTTCCCGGCCTTCTGGTCGCGCGATTCTGGCCTCAAGAGCCCGCTGATGCTGAACAGCCCGGCGGCGATCGCCAACTTCCAGAACATGCGCGAGCAGCTCGGCGTCGATGGCGGCATGTTGATTGCCAACCCGGTTCCCGCTGAAAGCGAGATCCCGCGCGAGGAGATGGAAATCTATATCGCCCGCGCGATCGACAACGCCGAACGCGACGACGTCACCGGCAAGGCCGTGACCCCCTACCTGCTCGACAACCTTTTCCACCTGACCGAGGGCCGCAGCCTCGAAACCAACATCGCGTTGGTCGAGAACAATGCCCGCCTCGCCGGTGAAATCGCTGTGGCGCTCACAGCGAAGTAAGAGCCTATTCGGGTTGGAGCGCTTCCGCTCCAACCGGGATCGCAGAAGCGTTATTTCCAGGAAATGTTCTCGACGACAAAGAGAAAGCCCGGCGCGCAAACGTCGGGCTTTTTGCTGGAACAGAGGCCGGCAACGACCTCAGGAATCGAGCATTTCGCGCACGGCCACCGCCAGTTGCTTCAGCGAGAACGGCTTCGGCAGGAAGCCGAACTTGGCATCAGCCGGCAGGTTGCGGGCGAAAGCGTCTTCGGCGTAGCCCGAGACGAAGATGAATTTCAGGTCCGGATACTTCTTGCGCAGTTCGGTCAGCAGCGTCGGTCCGTCCATTTCCGGCATCACCACGTCGGAAACGACGATATCAACCGCGCCATCGAGCTCGTCCATGATATCGAGTGCTTCGACGCCGGAGCCGGCCTCATGGACGGTATAGCCGCGTGTCTCGAGCATGCGCTTGCCGCCGCGGCGAACAGCCTCTTCATCCTCGACGAGCAGGACAACGGCCGAATCGCCGGTGAGATCGGTCGGTTCCTCGGTCTTGGCGACCGGCTTGGCAACCGTTTCGACCGGCGGCGCCATCGTACCAACGGAACCACCCTGAGCCTGCTCGCCCGCGACTTCGGGAATATCGATATGGCGCGGCAAGAGGATACGGAAAGTCGTTCCCTTGCCGACTTCGGATTCCGGATAGATGTAGCCGCCGGATTGTTTGACGATGCCATAGACCATCGAAAGCCCCAGGCCCGTGCCCTTGCCGACTTCCTTGGTGGTGAAGAATGGCTCGAAGATCTTGTCGAGAATTTCTGGCGGAATGCCTGTTCCCTGGTCGGAAACCTCCACCATGACGAAATCTTCTTCCGGCAATTCCCGACGGCCGATAGCTGCAATCTCGCTTGACGGCAGATTGCGGGTGCGAAGCGTGATGATGCCGCCTGAGGGCATCGCGTCGCGCGCGTTGACTGCAAGGTTGAGCAGCACCTGCTCAAACTGACCGAGGTCTGTGCGCACCGGCCAGAGATCGCGCCCGTAGTCGACTTCGACCTTGACGTTGGTTCCGGTCATGCGATCGACCAGCATGCGCAGATCGCCGATGACATCGGTCATGCTCAGCACTGTGGGCCGCATTGTCTGCTTGCGCGAGAAGGCGAGCAACTGCCGAACCAGCACTGCCGCCCGGTTGGCGTTGCGCTTGATCTCCATCAGGTCGGCGAAGCTTGCATCCGCCGGGCGGGCCGACAGAAGCAGGTGGTCGGACGAAAGCAGGATCGCCGTCAGAACGTTGTTGAAGTCGTGCGCGATGCCGCCCGCAAGCGTACCGACCGCATTCATCTTCTGGGTCTGCGCCATCTGGTTTTCGAGCGCCTTCTGCTCGGTGATTTCAAGCGCATAGATGATCGCCGCTTCTTCCGGAGCCTGATCGCTCTGGTCGATGACGGCATTGATATAGAAGCGGAAGTGGCGTTCGCCATCGGCCGGGTGCAAGGCGTCGATCGGTGCGATGTCGCCCTGGCGGTCCTTGGCAGCGGCAAGCGCCTCGTGCAGGCGCCCCTTTTCTGTCGGGTGTACGACCGTTTCGATCAGCGCGCCGCGCTCGACGTCGTCCTGGGAGACAAGGCCCGAGAACAGCTTGAGGAACGGGGCATTGGTGCGCAGGATGCGACCGTTGCCGTCGACGGATGCGATGGCCATCGGCGTGTTGTTGAAAAAGCGGGTGAAGCGCATCGCAGCGCTCGACGCCGACTGGTCCTCGTCCTCGCCGCCGTCACGCGACATGACGATCGTCCGGCTTTCGCCCGGCGCGCCGTCGCGTGCCGACGACACCCGGTGCACCATGCGCACCGGCAGGCTCTGGCCGTTGGACTTGCGCAGATCGAGGTCCAGCACCTTGGTCTTCTTCAGGCCAGGTTCGGCCTGCACCGACTGCACCAGCGTCAGCCCCTCGCCGGCAACGAGGTCGCCGATGCTCATCGAGCCCGGCTGGAACTTCGTCAGATCGATGCCGAGCCAATCCGCAAGCGTGGCGTTGATGTAGAAAATCTCGCCCTTGCGGCCGGCGGAGAAGAATCCGGCAGGCGCATGGTCGAGATAGTCGATGGCGTTCTGCAATTCCTTGAAGAACCGCTCCTGATCGTCGCGTTCGGTGGTGATATCGGCGATCTGCCAGAGGTAGAGCGGATTGCGGTCGCTGTCTTCGAGCGGCAGCACGCGGGCCTTCAGGCGGAACCAGTGGGCACCGGAGCCGCTGGCGGTAGCGCCCGTGGCCAGCGGCTTCAGCAGGCGAAATTCTTCGTGCCCCTGCTTGCCTTCGTGCAGGCCGTTGGTGAGGCGGTAGATCGCTTCGGTCGCCTCGCGGTTCCGCGACAGGATCGTTTCAAGCGACTGGATGCCGGCGGCGTTCTTCGCGCCGGTCAGTGCGCCGTAGGCGGCGTTGGCATAGATGATACGGCCCTTGCGGTCCGTTACGATCGTGCCGTCCTCGTGGCCGTCGAGAAAGGCGCGCGCCAACTCATCCGGCCGCGATTGTGGCATCACCTCGATGAAGCCGATGACCGAGGAAACGAGGAAAAAGATCCCGACCATGGCGAGAACGCCAAGAATGCCGAGAACGATCTCATTCTCCAACTCGTTCTTGAAGACCACGAAGGCGATCGCAGAGACGGTCAGAACGATCGCAAGCAGGACGATCCGCATGACGGTTCCTGGCCTGACACCACGGTCAACAACCGGCATCTGGTAGTCACCTGACTGCCGCAATTTCGTCATCGGGTCCTCATCTGCCGCCAATACCGCCCGGCGCAAAACCGATACGGTCCGGCGCTCCGGCCGGCATCCGCGCAATCCGCCAGGTGAATTCGGCCAATACCGACACGCCCTCGATCATTCGGATAGGAATCATCTTTAACGATCAGAGATAACAGCAAAAAGCACCTGTGCGGAAGCGCAGCGCTCAATTCACAGGGAATGTCGGCGAAGTCCTTGTCCAGGCCCGAAAAAAGCCGTCAAATACTGCCACTCGAAAGGCTACAAGGAGTTCAGCCTATGATGGAAACGATCGTCGGAGACAACGGTAGCCGATTCATTATCGCCGCCGGCGCCGTTGCGATCGGGCTTCTGTGCCTCGTAGCGGTGCTCTGGATCATGCGCAACCGGCCGTCTTCGCCCTTCATCCGCGGCGGCAAGAACAGGCAACCGCGCCTTGCGGTGCTCGATGCCGCGGCGGTCGACACGCGCCGTCGCCTGGTGCTGGTGCGTCGGGATGACGTCGAGCATCTGATCATGATCGGCGGGCCGACGGATATCGTCATCGAAAGCCGGATTGCACCGATCGACGAGAGCGCTTCCGTGAATGACGGCCCCGCTGTCGTCGAGCGCAAGCCCATCGAACCGGCGGTTGCCAACGGAACCGAGATGAAGGCCGCAGCGCCGGCGCAGTTGCGTCCCGCCGTCGCCCAGCCGGAAGTGACCGTCGCAACGCCAGTACGCCCGGTGGCGATGCTTCAGGAGCAGCCTGCAGTGCGCAGTGAACCGGCCCCGGCGGTTCGCGCTGTCGCCGAGCAGCGCCCGGCCCCAGTGATGGCCGTCGAGCCACGCCCGGTCGCAAGGGTCGCGCCACCGGCCCCAGAAATCGTTGCCGCAGAAGTCGTTCCCCAGGTGAGCCCGATCGGGGTGCAAGCAATCGGGGTGCAAGCAAATGCTGCCGATAAGGTCGAAGGCATCTTCGACGCGGCGCGCAACCGGGTGCTGCCGGCCCAGCCGCCGGTCCAGGAACGGCGCCCCGCGCCAGTTGCGCAGCCACAGCCCGCAGCTCAAAGTGCGCTTTCCGACTTTGAACGCATCCTCGATGCGGAAATCAGCGGAGACCTGCAACGGCTGACGCCGTCTTCCGCGGCGGCGCGTCCGGAAAACCGGGCGGCGGTGTCCGCCACTGGCCGCCAGGAGCCGCTGCTCGGTGCACCACTCGACGATGCCCGCAAGGAGCCGACGATCGAGGAAGAGATGAACCGTATGCTGGCCGACATCTCCGCTGGGCGTAAGCCCTGACGCAGGTTGCTGCGTCGCTCGGTTCGAACAGGAGCACAAAAGAAAAAGGCGCGGTCAAACCGCGCCTTTTTCTTTCTCTGATGACTGATCCGGAAACCGGATCTTATTCGTCCCTGTAGACCTTTTCCCGACGCTCGTGGCGCTCCTGCGCCTCGATCGAGAGAGTGGCAATCGGTCGGGCGTCCAGACGCTTCAAGCCGATCGGTTCTCCCGTTTCTTCGCAATAGCCGTAGGTCCCTTCATCTAGCCGCTGCAAAGCAGCATCGATTTTCGAGATCAACTTCCGCTGACGGTCGCGGGCTCTCAGTTCAATTGCCCGGTCTGTTTCGGAAGAGGCCCTGTCGGCGAGATCGGGATGATTGGCGCTCTCCTCGGCCAAGTGATCCAGTGTCTCGCGTGCCTCGCGAAGGATGTCGTTTCTCCAAGCATTTAGCTTGGCCCGGAAATAGGCCCGGTGGGTGGCATTCATGAATTCCTCGTCCTCGGAGAGAACAAAGGTACTAAGATCGATCTTCTCACTCAACGCGATTCTCCTGAAGAACATCTCATTGCGGCGGTGTATAGCCCCATGGAAGCCGCGATTCAAGCCTCGGATTAAACACTCAACCGTATTTTAACGATGCTTGCAATTCAGGCTAACTGGCGAATATTTCATCAAAATTACAGATGAGATCTTAATCGTAGAGATAATCACCTACCCGCCCTCAAGAAGACCGGTTGTAACTTGGATGTCCTTGCGCTGGCGCGACGCCGTCCTCGATCCGGTTTTGCCGCTCCGTACGGCAAGAGGGCAATCCCCTGAAAAAAGCGCCTCGCAGCTTGATCTTTGCATCATCGACGGGAAAAGGTGGTGATCCGCCGGCAGACGCGCAAGACCTGTTTCGGCGATACACGATCCGGTCGCGCCCCGCGACCGGCAGCCACCGGAACTCATGCATGCAAGACAGTGCCGCCAGGCCCTTCCGTCTCCTCCTTCTCCGTCATGCCCGCTCGGGCTGGGCTCTGCCGGGACAACGCGATTTCGATCGTGCGCTGGACGATGTCGGATTTGCCGAGGCAGAACTGATCGCGGAGCTGGCTGCCGATCGCGGCATCCGGCCGGACCTGATCCTGTGCTCAACGGCGGTGCGTTGTCGCCAGACCGCGGAACCCTTCTTCCGCACCGTCAGTGAAAACATCGACATCCGATATGTGGACGAGCTCTATACGGGCCCGGCCAGTATCTACACCGACATCATCGACGCAAACAGGCATCTGAATTCGCTGATGATCGTCGGACACAATCCGATGATCGACGAACTGTTCCACCGTCTTGCCGGAAACGAAGCGGCGGCCGAAGCGCTTCCGCATGGATATCCACCCGCAGCCCTCGCGGTTCTGGACGTCCAGGCAGGGATTGGCAGCGCAATCACCGCGACGCTGGTATCGCTGATGCTGCCGACCAGGGAAGTGAAATGACATGCCATTGTTGCGGTGCGGGAAATATTTCCTATATCGCCAAGGCAGCAAGGGCCCATCACACGTCTCGGCTCCAGACATTCGCATGAACGAAAGCGGCACGGTCCGCGAGGGATAGCACGACTTGGCGCCAAATCTGACCAGCTTTAAAGACGACGCCCTGATTGCATTCGACAATCTCACCGATCGTGCATCGGGGCTCGTCAATCCCTCCATCCGGCTTGGTGTCACAGGCCTTTCGAGGGCCGGAAAGACCGTCTTCATCTCATCGCTGGTGCATAATCTCTTGAACGGAGGACGGCTGCCGGTGTTCGAAGCCGTGCGCTCCGGCCGTGTTTCGAAGATCAGGCTTGAGCCGCAGCCTGACGACGCCGTGCCACGCTTTCAATACGAGGATCACATCGCCGCCCTTGTGCGCGATCGTATCTGGCCGGACTCGACGCGCGCGATCTCCCAGCTTCGCATCACCCTCGACTTCGAGAGCGCCAGCGGCTGGAATAGGCTGTTTTCGGCCGGTCGCCTGTCGCTCGATATCGTCGACTACCCCGGCGAATGGCTGCTCGACCTGCCGCTGCTCGCGCAGAATTTCAAGGAGTTCAGCGACAATTCGGTGGCCCGTGCTCGGGCACATGGCCGCGCCAAGCTATCGGCGGATTGGCTGACGCTTGCCCAGTCGGCGGGGCCGACGGCGATTGCGGATGAAAGCAGCGCGCGCCGGCTCGCCGAGAGCTTCACAGCCTACCTCAAGGCCTGCAAGGCGGATGCGAGTTCGCCTTCGACGCTGCCGCCTGGTCGGTTCCTGATGCCAGGCGATCTCGAGGGCTCGCCTGCCCTGACCTTCTCGCCCTTGCCCGACCTGCCCGAGGGCCGTGCTCCCAAAGGCTCTCTCTGGGCTATGATGGAGCGCCGCTACGAGGCCTACAAGAAACACGTCGTCAGCCCGTTCTTTCGCGAGCACTTTGCCCGGCTCGACCGACAGATCGTGCTCGTGGATGCGCTGCAGGCGATCAACGGCGGACCGGAAGCCCTGCTGGATCTGGAGCAGGCGCTGGCCGACGTGCTGGCCTGCTTCCGCCCAGGCACCAACAGTTGGCTCTCTTCGTTCCTGACGCGACGGATCGACAAGGTGCTGATCGCCGCAACAAAGGCGGATCACCTGCATCACGAAAGCCACGACCGTCTGGAACGCATTACGGCCCGTCTGGTCAGCCGGGCGGCTGCCAGCATCGGCATGAGCGGTGCCGGGCTCGAGGTCATGGCGATAGCCTCGGTCCGGGCGACGCGCGAGGCAACCGTCGATCATGGCGGGCATACGCTGCCGGTTATCGTCGGCACACCGATCGCCGGTGAGAAGATCAACGGCGACACGTTTGACGGAGAGCGGAAAACAGCTATATTTCCCGGTGACTTACCGGACGATCCTGAAGTTCTCTTCAAGGCCGTTGATGCGGATGCATCGGCAACGACCTTCGGCGATGCGCATCCGATGCCCGAACTCAGTTTCGTCCGATTCCGGCCGCCGCATCTGGAGGAGACCGGTGGTGGATTGAAACTGTCGGTGCCCCATATACGGCTCGATCGGGCGATGCAGTTCCTGTTCGGAGATCGGCTGGCATGAGCGATGATTTCAATAGCCGAGGCAGAAAGCCCGGTGCCTTTTCGGTCGGCCCCGATCCGGAGCCGAAGGCCTCCGAAAGCGCCCGGCCCCGTCGGGCGCCGGCGAGTTTCGACGACAAGGTGGTGATGACGCCGGACGCGGAGGATCCTTTCCGCGAAACCACGCTCGCGGTTGAGAGCCTTGCGCTGCCCGAGGCAAATCCCCGCAAACGCCGCCTGTCCGTCGGCAAGATCGCCATGGGCGCGCTCGGCATCCTGTTGTCATTGGCGGCTGGCCTTTGGGTCGATCGCCTGATCCGCGACCTGTTCTCCCGCGCCGACTGGCTGGGCTATGCCGCGATGGGTGTGGTTGCCGTCGGACTGCTGGCGCTGCTGGTGGTCGTTGCCCGCGAGCTTTCAGGCATGATGCAACTGACAGCCGTCCAGAGCTTGAAGGCTGAGGCGGAAAGTGCGGCCGCCTCCGGCAATACCAAACTGGCACGATCGGCCGCGGAAAAACTCGTGCATCTCCTCGCCGCCAATCCGCGCACGGCTCGCGGCCGGGCACGTCTCAAGGAAACCGAAGGGGAAATCATCGACGGCCCCCACCTTTTGGAGCTCACGGAGCGCGAATTGTTGACGCCGCTCGATCGCGAGGCGCGCCGCATCATCCTTGCCGCATCCAAGCGGGTATCGATCGTCACTGCCGTCAGCCCGCGCGCGCTGGTCGATCTCGGCTATGTGCTCTATGAATCCGCCAGGATGATCCGGGCCATGGCCGAGCTTTATGGCGGCCGCCCGGGCACGCTCGGCATGATCAGGTTGATGCGCGACGTCGTCGCCCATCTCGCTGTGACCGGCTCGATCGCCGCCGGCGACAGCCTTATCCAGCAGGTGCTCGGCCACGGCCTTGCCTCAAAACTCTCGGCGCGGCTGGGCGAAGGCGTGATCAATGGGTTGATGACGGCGCGCATCGGCATCGCCGCCATGGATTTGTGCCGCCCGATGCCGTTCAGGGCGCTGAAGCGGCCCGGGATCGGCGACTTTCTCTCCGACCTCGCACCCGGCGCCGGCCGCACGGTCGGTCAAAATGGCGACACCTAGAAGCCGGAACTAGATGCCCGCATACCAGTCGTAACCGAGATCTTCCCAGAAGCCGCCGTTGCCACGACCGAATGTCGACAGCTCCGAAACGACCTCGATGGCGCTGAGATATTTCGCCATCTTGTAACCGAGTTGCCGCTCGACACGCACGCGGAGCGGCGCGCCGTTGGCGACAGGTAGCGGCTTTCCGTTCAATCCATAGGCAAGGATCGTCTGCGGATGGCGCGCATCGATGAGATCGATCGATTCGTAGTAGGCCACCGAGCCGGAAAGCCCAAGGTTCATGCGATCGAAACAATGGAAGACGATATAGCGCGCATCCGGCTTGACCTTGGCCTCATCGAGGACCTTGGAAAGCGGAACGCCGGTCCACTTGGCAACACAGCTCCAGCCCTCGACGCAGTCATGACGGGTGATCTGGGTGCGCGACGGCATGTTGCGCAATTCGGTCAAGGTCAGGCTGAGCGGCTTTTCGACAAGCCCGGCAATAGCGAGACGGTATTCGGAGAAGTCCTGCTGTTGGAGGGCAATGTACTGTGGGTCGGTCGGATCGGTCGAGCCGTTCGGCCGTTGCCCCTGTCTGATTTCGCTTTCGCCGAACTCAGGTGCGAGCCGGTCGGCGTCCATCAAGAGCCTCTGCACGCGATAAGTCAGGTCGTTCGCCGCCGCTAGGACATCGCGGACAATGCCTCTGTTTTGCAGAATGCCATCGAATGCATCACAGCCGACAAGTGGCAACGTCGAGGCGGCGACGCCGGCGGCAGTTAGAAAGCGCCTGCGATTGATCAGAAGACGGCTCATCGTCCTGCCTCCTCGCGCTGCGATTCGGCATCAACGCGGTAGCGCCCAGTTATCATCGAGCGCAGTTCGTTGATCGGTCCAGCGGCAAAAACCATGAAAATGTGGACCGCAAAGAAAAGAACGAGCAACAGCATGACGACGAAGTGGATCGTGCGCGCCGTCTGCCGGCCGGCAAAGATGTCGGGCAGCCACGGCCAAGCTGCATCCATGCCCGGCGACATCGTCAGTCCGGTCAGGATCATCAACGGAAAGAAGATCAGCAAAACAGCTGCATACGAAAGCTTCTGCAAGCCGTTGTAACTGCGGCCGTGATCGAATCGGAATTGCAGGTGATTGATGACGCTTCGCGGCAAACCGCGCAGATCTGCGCCGGATGGCAGGATGTCGCGGCGCAGGTGCCCGTTGACCATGCTCGCCCCCATCCAGACGACAAAGACTGCCGCAAAAAGCCACGCGAAGAAGAAGTGTACCACCCGCCCCGTCGCCAGGTCCTGGTAGGAGGGAACTGTCAGCCATGCTGGGAAGGCTCTGTATGCGCGCCGATCGAGGGGGCCGCTGACACCGAGAACGCCAGTCGTGTCGAAACCCTGACCGAGCAGCGTCGTCACGCCCCTGACATCGCCGCCTTCCGTGCGCATGGCGCTGATGGACAGCACACCGTTGTCGAAGTCAAAACCCGATTGTTGCCCGAGGTAAAGCGAGGGATGGGCGTTGAAAATCTGCAGGCCGCTCAGGAGCAGAAAGAACAGGGCGAGTGCCCAGAGCCAATGAGTCAGCCGGGTGACAAGTCCATGACGGCGGATGATCAGTGCCATCGGGACATCCGCTCCCGAGGTGGTGTTGTCCGTCGCAGCCATCATGAAACCTCCGCGTTTCAAGTGGATACGTACGCCGATGCAACAGAGTTTCATAAACACGTTTGCGCCCATCGAAGCACATGACGGTGAGAACGCGGTGCACGCCTTGCGGCCGTGCGATCTGTGTCGCCCGAAGAGGCATCGCCGACACAAAGAAGCCTTGATATCCGCCCGAAAGAAACCGTCCATTAACCATTTGCGCGCAAATGTGGCTTCTAGTTTCGGACGTTGACCCATCAAGGATCGTTTATGTTCTCGCGCCCTTCTTTGATCGCTCGCGGCGCTGCCGCTTTCGCGCTTGCAGCAACCGTCGGCGTTGCGACGCCGGCCTTATCCGGCGGCAAGGACAAGGCTTTCTTCGAGAGAGTCTCCGGCCAATGGACAGGCCCCGGCGAGATCGTCGCCGGCAAATACAAGGGCACAAAGTTCACCTGCGACCTCGCTGGTGAACCGGCCGCCGGCGATGACGCCGGCATCAAGCTCGATGGCTTCTGCCGCGTCGGCGTGTTCAAGCAGCCGATGTCGGCGCTGATCACCCAAAAGGGCAACAGCTACACCGGCAAATTCCTCGATGGCGCCGACGGCAAGGGTCTCGACATCGTGTCCGGCAACGTCGCCAAGGACAAAGTCGTTGTCGGCATAAACCGCAAGAAGCTGAACGGCGCGATGATCGCTCGGCTTCAGAACGACAAGACGATGAACATCACGATCTCGGTCAAGGTCGAGAACACGATGGTGCCGGTAATCGGCGTCAGCCTCAATCGCCAGGTCGACAACATCGCCGTTGGCTCGATCAAGTAGACGACAATTCAGATCAACGACAAAAGCCCTGGCCGAACGCCGGGGCTTTTGTCGTTTATGCCGCTCGATCTCAGGCCTGTGCCCGCCACCAATGCCTGTCTTCGTCCGCCACCTCGATGCCAGTGACGTCGGCATCCGCCAGCCACTCTTTGACCCGCCGTCCGTTCACGCTCATGCCGGAAGCGAAGTCCGCAAGGGGCATCAGCACGAAGCCGCGCGCGGTCATGCGCGGATGCGGCAGTTCCAGCCTGCTCTCGGACAGGGACATGTTGCCGAAGGTCAGGACATCGATGTCGATTGTTCGCGGGCCCCAGCGCTCGTCGCGTACCCGCTTCATCTGACGCTCGATATCGAGGCAGGCTTCGAGCAATGCTTCCGGCCCGAGCGTCGTCTCGACTTCGGCACAGGCGTTGAAGAACCAGGCCTGATCGATCTTGCCCCAGGGTGGTGTGCGAAACAGGCGTGAAACGGCCCGAACCGTGCAATCCGGCCTTGCGTCAAGCATCTGCAGGGCATCGGCCATCGCCCTTCGCGGCTCGCCCAGATTGCCGCCGAGCCCCAGTGTCGCGATCGATCCGCTCATATCAGGCGACATGCTCGACAGTCACCTCGACATAGTCGAGCACGCCGGGCACAGGCGCGTTCGGCTTGCGAACCGAGACCTTCGCCCGCCGGATCTGCGGGAAGCGCACGCAGAGCGTCTTGGCGACCTCAAGCGCCAGTGCCTCGATCAGGTAGCGCCGACGCCCGGTGACGATGCGCTCGATCTCGGTAAAGGCGATCCCGTAATGCACGGTGTCGTCGATCGAATCGTCGACCAGCGCCGTGCCCTGCTCCACTTCAAGTTCCGCATCGACGAAGAACCGCTGCCCGAGGAACTCTTCCTCGTCGAGAACGCCATGGCGCGCGAAGAAGGCACAGTTTTTCAGGGTGATCGTATAGGTGGCGCTCATGGTTTTTCGTCCCGTCAGCTCTTCTTTGCAGCCAGCATAGCATCCGCCATCATCAGCGCATCCCTGCTGTTTGCGACATCGTGTACGCGGAAAATGGCGCCGCCCGCCAGCCGCAAGAGCGCCGTCGTTGCGGCGGTGGCGGCGTCACGGTCAGCCGGCTCTCGTCCGGTGATGGCGCCGAGGAAACGCTTGCGCGACGTGCCGACCAGAAACGGCAGTTCGAACCGGTGCAACTCGGCAAACCGCGCCATCAGTTCCAGGTTTTCTTCCGTATCCTTGGCAAAGCCGAAACCCGGATCGAGCACGATCCGTTCGCGCTCGATCCCGGCTTGCGTCGCGATTTGCAGCGAACGTGCGAGAAAGTGGAACTGGTCCTCGATCACATCGGCAAGCTTTTCGCGGTCTCGGCCGGTGTGCATGATGCAAAGCCCGGCTCCGGTCTGCGCCGCGACGTGTGCGATATCGGGTTCGCGCTGAAGGCCGTGCACATCGTTGACGATATGAGCCCCTGCCTCGACGGCAAAGCGTGCGGTTTCCGCCCTGTAGGTATCCACCGATATGAGCGCATCGGTCTCGCGCGCAAGCGCTGCAATGACCGGGAGGATGCGGCTCTGTTCCTCGTCGGCACTCACCGGTGCGGCATCAGGTCTGGTCGATTCACCGCCGACATCGAGGATCAAGGCGCCATCGCTGAGACAGCGCTTGCCCTGCGCGACCGCAGCTTCCGTGTCGCTGAAACGACCGCCATCGGAGAAAGAATCCGGGGTAACATTGATGATCGCCATCAAAACGCCACGCGGCCCCAGTTCGAGGCTACGGCCATGCGCCAGCGTCCAATGAAAATTTTGAAACGGATTGTAATTCATTCCACCTCACGATGGGCAGCAGCCAACCGTTTCGATTTGCTGTTGCACCCGCGCTGGCTATGCCCCAAGCTTGATTGAAGTTCAACTAAAGAGAACTACGCATTGATGTCTCGAGTACGCGTCCCGCTCAAAGCCGCCCTTCTTGCCCTTCTGGTTGCCATGCCCTTGGGCTCCGCGTCCGGCGAAACGGTGATGAGCAAGAGCTTCTCCTATTTCTCGATCGGCGGCCGCACGGCGGCGGATCTCGACAAGGCTCTGTCCAAGGCAGGGCCGATGATGAAGGCGACTGGCGCACGCCATCCGGGCGCAACGCGCATCAAGTTTGGCGGAACCATCACCTACGTCAACCGTGGGGGACGCTGCGCTGTTGGCGCGGCGGTCGTGACGCTCAACACGCGCATCATTCTGCCGCGTTGGAAGTATCGCAAACAGGCAAGCCGCGACCTCGCCTTGGTTTGGGATACGCTGTCGAGCGACATCAAGCGCCACGAGGAACGCCACGCCGAGATCGCGCGCAACCATGCCCGCAAGATGGAGAAGACGTTCCTGGCGCTCAAGCCACAAGCGGACTGCGAAAAAATGCAGGAAAGCGTGACGCGCGCCAGCGCAGAGGCCATCGCCGCCCACGACAAGGATCAGGCCCGGTTCGACCGGACGGAGGCGGCCAATTTCGACAAGCGTATCATCCGGCTGCTGCAGTACCGGCTGCAAACACTGCAGAAAACACAGGAATAGACAGGGCGGCGTTCCGTCCTCGTGACTGGCATAAGCATAGCGGGAATATACTTGACCGCTACCTGTTTAGCGCGCGCGCACCCACAGTATTTTATTGGTGAAATCTAGCGATAGCTGGAGCGGAACGACTCGCTTATATTCAAAACATGAAACGTGAGGGCGAGATGAAATCCAACCCTCCGTTGTCGGAAGCGATTTGGCGGGCCATGATGATCTCGCAGGACGTATAAATATTGCCGTTACTTGAGTTCGCCAGCGTCGGTTTGTTTGTTGAAGAGCAAAAGCCGATGCCGCAGCGGTACAGGTTCTCCTGGCGTGTCTTGATGCAGCAGATGTTCCCTCCCTCATCTGCGTGCGATACGCCCTCCTAGCCTCGCTCGTCACACGACCAGCGAGGCGCTTTTTTGGCAAATACGGCATCGGTGGATCGAAAAGCAGCAGCTGCGGCGCCGACGGCCGGCGATCAGGCCTGGCGTTCGGGCACGTGCACGACGAGCCCATCAAGCGCATCGCTGACCTTGATCTGACAGGAAAGCCGCGAGGTCGGACGCACGTCGTAGGCAAAGTCCAGCATGTCCTCTTCCATCGCTTCCGGCGCGCCGACGACCGCCGTCCAGGCATCGTCGACATAGACATGACAGGTTGCGCAGGCGCAGGCCCCGCCGCACTCGGCCTCAACACCGGGAACCGAGTTGCGAACGGCGTTCTCCATGACGGTCGAGCCGTTCTCGACATCGAGTTCGTGGCGCGTGCCATCAAAGGCAACGATCGTAAGTTTTGTCATGTCACTTTCCGGAATAAGCTGATGGGACTGGCCGATCGCGCAAAGCCGCGCGGTGCGGCGGGCGCAAATTCAGGGAAGGTTCTTCCAACAATTCGGCCATTCAGTCAACAACAGCCAGTGAGCGCATCGCGGACGCGGCGTTTCAGCGTGCGCGATGCGCCTTTCCAGCCGGTTGCGATCAGCGGCAGAGTTTGAGGATGAACAGCTCGGCCTCAAGCACGCTCGTTGCAAGCACGTCGGGCAGAGTTGGATCGGTCGGACGCTGCTCGATTGCGCCCGCGGCGGCCGCGACATCGACGGCGCCGACGGCAAGGGCTGCCCCTTTCAGTTGATGGGCGGCCTGCGCGCGTCCATTCCCCTCGCCTTCGGTGATTTCCTTCATCACCTTGCGCGCCTGACGCGCGAACAATTGCAGCACTTCTATTTCAAGCGCCTTGTCGCCCATCGTCTGCGCGGTCAGATGGGCAAAGTCGATGGGCTTCCTGCCGGAGGAAGAAGAGCTACCCGGAGTATCGGGAGCTTCAAAGGCAATTCTGAGGGCCGCCATCAGCCAATTTCCCTATTGTTTGTATAGTGTTGTCCATGTCCGCTGCCACCTTGCCGTCGCGCATAGTTTGCGCATTGACTGGAAAGGGTGGCACGGGCGCCATGCCAGACCGCGCCTGTTCACCAGGCGTCGTCACAGGACGATCGCTGCAGTTTCTGCAGCTATCATCCTCCACGGGCGGGCGCTGCTATCGGCTTAAAACGGGGCGCAATATAGGCAGGAATCTGGGAAAATGGTTAATGACCGTTAAACCTGCTGTTTTCCTTGTCTTTTCCGCCCTAACCCCCTCTATCGCATTAAGAATTCATTAGGATTTTAATGAAGCCGGAGTGCTCTTAATTGTAAGAACCCGGCTAATGTGTCACTACGATACGGTTAGGAACGGGCCTGCGTACGAAAATGGCAACCGTTCCGGTGGATAAGCGTTGCGGGTGGTGCCCTCGAGGCACAATTCCGACTATCCATCGAGGAAATGATGTGGGTGTTGAGTAGGGTATTGCGTAGATGTGATGCGCGTATCTTGCCGTCACCGCCCCGGTGAAGAGGGTGCCCGGCCGCAGTTGCGGTTTGAATGGGCACGCTTCGGCGGAGGCAAAAGGTAATGAGGCGTATCCCTATGGCGACGAAGAAGAGCAACGAGTCGATTGACGAAAAGGCCTTCCAGGCTCTGGAAGCGGCCCTTAAGATCGATTTTGACGAGCTTAAGTCGAGCCCTAACGACAAGACTTCCTTGGATGATCCGGAGGAAAATGTGTCTGACTCCACCCATCAGGCTGCCCAGCCCGATCACAGTCGAAATGCCAAGCCTCAGCAGGAACCACCCCGCGCCGCGCGAGCCAATGACGCCGCACGCGGGCTCGCTCCCGAACCCGCGCCGAAGTCGCCTCCCCTTTCCCCGGCAAACGACGATGGTCGCCGCTCGCCGGCAGCCATGTTGCGCGCCCTCGACGTACGCTCGAACCGTGCCGCCATCCGGGTCGCAGCCCTCGTCTCCATCGTCTGGGCCGTCGCCGGCCTTGGTGTCGCAAACCTGCTCTATGGTCCGCAGATCTGGCAGATCCGCACGCTGAGCGATCTCGCCGCCACCCCGGGTGCAGTCGGTGTTGCCATCGGCATCCTGCTGCCCATCATGCTCTTCTTCTCCTTCGCCATCATGATCGCCCGCGCGCAGGAACTGCGTAACGCCGCGCGTTCCATGGCCGAAGTGGCACTGCGCCTGGCCGAGCCGGAAACTGCAGCCGCCGACCGGGTCATGACCGTCGGTCAGGCCGTTCGCCGCGAAGTCTCCGCGATGAACGAAGGCATCGAGCGCACGATTGCCCGCGCTACCGAGCTTGAAACGCTGGTTCACTCCGAGGTCAACGCACTCGAGCGCAGCTACAGCGAAAACGAACTGCGCGTACGCACGCTGGTTCAGGAGCTGGGCCTCGAGCGCGAAGCCATCATCGGTCACTCCGAGCGTATCCGCTCCACCATTGCCGGTGCACACGGCAAGCTGAAGGACGATCTCGACCAGGCGGGCGAAGACATTGCCTCGCGCATCGCGATCTCTGGCGAAGCCTTCGCCTCGCTGATCGATACGCGCGCCGCGGCTCTCAGTGAAAAGTCCGATGCTGCCCTGCAGAACATCGGCACCATGTTGACGAACCGCACGGACTCGCTGCTATCAGGCCTGACCGCTGCCGGCCTCGGGCTCAGCAGCGAATTCGACACCCGCCTCGATCAGCTGAGCGATACGTTGACCAAGCGCGGCGAGCAGCTGCTCGGCCAGTTCGAGACCCGCGCCTCCTCGCTCGACGCCAACACAGAAAAGCTGAATGCAGCCCTGAACGAGCGTGCCCGCCAGCTCAATGAAACGCTGATTGCCCGCACGCGCGACCTCAACGAAAGCCTGAGTGTCGGCCAGAGCGCGATCGCCGGCGGTCTTGAGGACGTGCTTGCAACGCTCAATGCCACGCTCGACGAAAAGGGTGCACATTTCCGCCAGAGCCTGCGCTCCAGCGCCGACGACGCGATCATGGATCTCGACCTACGCGGCGGCTTCTTCGAGGAGAAACTGCAGACGACGGTCGGCCAGCTGGCTACCGCGTTCGACGAACGCTTCCACGAGTTCGCCTCGGCCTTCGACAAGCGGGCCAGCATGCTCGACACCAAGCTGATGGAAAGCCTGCACCGCATCAACGAAACGGTGACCGGCGGTTCGGATGCCATTGGCAGCGCTCTTGACGGCAGCATCGAGAAGATCGGCTCGGCCCTTTCTGATCAGTCGTTGTCGCTTGCGACCGCGCTCGGCGCCACGCACGACTTCATCGAGGAAACGATCGGCAGCCGCACATCCGACCTCAGCAACCTGATCGGCGGCGCTCACAGCCGCATCGACAGCGTGCTTTCCGAAAAGACCAGCAGCCTGATGGGTGCTCTTTCCGAGGCACAGGATCGCATCGAAAACGGTTTCGGCCAGCGCGCCGATGCGCTTGCCAATGCCCTGACCTCGAGCGAACAACGTCTGACCGAAGGCCTCGACACCCGCACGGCGCAGTTCGTTGACGGCTTGCAAGCGGCTCACGCTCGCATCGAGCAGACGCTGACCGGGTCGACCGACGAGATCACCAGTGCCATCGCTGCAAGCCAGCACCGTCTCGACAACACCCTGTCCGAGCGCACCCTTGCCCTTTCGACCGTGCTGTCGACCGGCACGGACGCGATCGAAGGCGCCGTCGGCGAAACGGCCGACCGGCTGGAGCGCGTTCTGTCGGAACGCAGCCAGGCGATTGCAGAAACCCTGTCAAACCAGACATCGGCGCTCGACGGCGTTCTTGCCGACCGGTCTTCCCACATCACTTCGACGATGACGGCCCGCGCCAACGAGATGGCGGAGTCCTTGAGCCGCCATGCCGAAGACGTCGCCGACAACCTGACGTTCCGCGCCACGGCCGTTGCCGAGACGATGACGGACCGCGTCGGCGAAATCGAACAGAAGCTGTCGGACAGCGTTTCCGTGATTGCCGAAAACCTCGGCGGCCGCGTCAGCGAGATTTCCGATACCCTCACCAACACCAGCGCCCGCATCGCCGAAGACCTGAGCGGTCGCGTCGGCAAGATTTCGGATGCGCTGACCGCCACGAGCGCACAGATCGCCGAAGCGCTGACGGCGCGCACGACCGAGGCGACCGCCTCGCTTGCCGGCAAGGCAACGGAAATCGAACAGACGCTCACCGGCCGTGCCGAGCACTTGCGCGAAACCCTGTCTTCGACCCACGAGCAGATCCGCGCCACGCTCGACGACCGGATCAACGCGATCAACCTCGCCGTCGATCAGGGCCGAGATCAGCTGGAAGGCATGCTGTCCGACCAGTCCATGTCGATTGCCACCAGCCTTGCCACCAGCGCCAGCATGCTCGAAATGTCGCTCGAAGAGCGCCAGGCCGCTCTTGCCGGCATCATCGACCGCAGTGGCGAAACGCTGGAAGCCCGCATGCGCTCGACCACCGGCAACATCGCCGAGCGGCTAGCGGAGACAGCGGGCCAGATCAGCCTTGCTGCCGACACTTTGACCAATCGGGTCGATATGTCGATCAACGGTCTCAACGACCGTCTCGACGACACCGGCCTGCGCATCGAGACGAGCCTTGGCGCGCTTGAAGAACGCATGCGCGACAGCGCAGAAAATGTCGGCATCATTGCCGATACGGCAGGTGTTCGTGTCGAGACCCGCTTGGGCTCGCTCGAAGAGCGCATGCGCGGCGGCGTCGATAATGTCAGTGCGATTGTCGACGATACGGCAGCTCGCATCGAAGCGCGCCTCGGCTCGCTTGAAGGCCGGATGCACGGCAGCGTCGACAAGGTTGGCGCCATCGTCGACGAAACCGGCAATCGCATCGAATCCCGTCTCGGTACGATGGAAGACCGCATCCGTGACAGCGTCGGCAATGTCAACGCCATCGTCGACGACACCGGCTTCCGCATCGAGGCCAGCATCGGCACGCTTGAGGATCGCATCCGCGATAGCGTCGGAAGCGTCAACGCCATTGTCGACGATACCGGCGCCAAGATCGAGACAAGCCTCGGTTCTCTGGAAGGCCGTATCCGCGGCAGCGTCGGCAGCGTCAACGCACTCGTCGATGACACGGGCCTGCGTCTTGAAACGAGCCTCGGCTCGTTGGAGGATCGCGTCCGCGAAAGCGTCGACGGCGTCAACGCGATCGTTGGCAGCGCTGGACAGCGTATCGCCGACAGCCTTGGCGAACGCGCGGGCGAAATCGACCGCGCCAGCGAGGAAGCCGCAAGCCGTATCTCCAGCGCCATCAATGCCGGCACGGACCGCATCGAAGAGCGCCTGGGCACCATGGACCGCGCCCTCAACATCGGCCTCGAAAACGTCAACCGGACCATCGAAGGCAAGGCAGCGGTGCTCGTCACCAGTCTGCGCGGCGCCGTTAGCGACGTAACGCACGAGATCGACGCCGAAGCCGGCCGCATCGAAGGCAAGACTGCGGACCTCGTCACCAGCCTGCGCGGTGCCGTCAGCGAAGTCACCCAGGAGATCGACGCCGAAACTGGTCGTATCGAGGACAAGACTGCCGACCTCGTTAGCAACCTTCGCGGCGCCGTCGGCGAAGTCACACGGGCGATCGACGCCGAAACGGGCCGCATAGAGGGCAAGACTGCCGACCTCGTCAGCAACCTTCGCGGCGCCGTTGGCGATGTTGCCCAGGAGCTCGACGCCGAGGCAGCCCGCATCGGGGGCAAGGCCGCGGGTCTGGTCAGTACCCTTCGCGGCGCCGTCAGCGAGGCAGCACAGGAACTCGACGCGGAAGCTGCCCGCTCAGCCGGCCTTCTTTCCAAGGCTGGTCAGGACTTTGCAAACGTACTCGCATCCCGCAACGCCGACTTCGCCAACGCGATCGAACAGACCGCAGCGTCAACGGCCTCACGCCATGCCGAACTCGCCCGGTCGGTCGCCGACGCCTCCGACAGCGCCACTGCGCGCCTTGCCGCCACCCATGGTCAGGTCGCCAGCCACGCCCAGAACATCCAGCAGGGTCTTGCCGATGCGGAGAAGGCATTGGAAGCGCGCAGCGAAGCAATCCGCAGCACGCTCGACGATCGCACCCGCGAACTCAACTCGATGCTCGCAGGTCGCTCGATGGAGCTGTCACGCATCATCGACGAGCAGGCTCGTCCGGTTATCGATCAGTATGCCGCAACCGGCCGCGAGGCTGCTGAGCGCATCGCCAGCGTGACGCAGGACAGCACCGACCGCCTGCGTGCGGAAAATGCCGCGCTGGTCAACGCCATCACCGAACGCACCGGCGAGACGCTCAACGCCATTTCGCTGCGCGCCGAAGAGACGGCGAAGGCGATGAAGATGGTCGAGAACCGTCTGCAGTCGACGGCCCTCGGCCTGATCGACCAGCTCGCTGCCAACAACACAGCGATTGCAACCGTCATCGACCAGGCAAGCAATAACCTCGGTGACATGGATCAGCGGCTCGAGGCGACGGCCAGCCGCTTCTCCGAAACCACGCGCCAGGCCTCCGACATGCTGTCGACCTCCACCCGCCTCATCGAAGGCAAGGTCGACAAGCTCTCGGACATCTCCGCTTCCACGCTGTCGCAGATCGGCGGTATCGTCGGGCGCTTCGAGGATCACTCCAAGGTGCTCGGCCAGGCTTCGGACCTCTTGGGCGCCGCCCAGTCGAACCTCGTCAGCACGCTCGAAGAACGTCAGGATGCCTTGCGCACCCTCTCCGTCGGCCTCGTGCAGCGCTCGGAGGAAATCGAGCGCACCATGCGTGCCCTCGAAGGCTTCGTCGATGGCGCCTTCCAGCGCGCCGAAGAGCGTTCGGGTCTGGTTGCCGGCAACCTGCGCAGCGGCATCCAGCAGTCCTTCTCGGATGTCGGTCGCCTGCTGTCGAGCACCGAACAGCGTGCAGCCGAAGCCGCCGAATCCATGCGCAATGCGCTGGCACAGGCCGGCGACGAAGCGGGTGCGTCTGTTGAAGCCGTCTTCTCGCGCGCCGAAGAACGGTCGCGCCAGATTGCCGATACGCTGCGCTCCGGCGTCGAAACCTCGTTTGCCGACGTCAACAAGACACTCACGGCGGTTGAAGGCCGTGCGCTCGGCGCCTCCGAAGCGCTTCGTCAGGCGATTGCCAAGGTTGGCGAAGATGCCGGCTCCTCGATCGAAGGTGCCTTCGCAAACGCCGAGGAACGCTCCAAGGAAGTGGCGAACCGTCTGCGTGGCAGCGTTGCCTCGTCGGTCTCCGATGTCGAGCGCATGCTCAACGAGAGCGGCAAGAAGTCCGACGGCGTGGCAACCCAGCTGCGCGACGCCGTTCGCATCGCGATCGACGAAGCCATCGGCCGCTTCAGCGGTGCGACCGACGACATCCGCCGCTCGGCTGGCGAGATCCGCAAGGAACTCGACATGACCCGCGAAGAACTGAAGCGCAGCGCCTTCGACTTGCCGGAAGAAGCCAAGGAAAACGCCGCCGTCATGCGTCGCGCCGTGGCCGAGCAGATCAAGGCATTGCAGGAATTGTCCGACATCATCGGCAAGTCCTCGACGCAGCTCGAAGTCGCCCAGCCGCTGCGCCAGCAGCCGGTTGCCGCCGCCCCCGTGGCTGCTGCACCTGTTGCTGTCGCCAGTCCGGTCGAGCAGCCGGCCGCGGAGCCGCGCCGCCAGGAACCCGCACCGACGCTGCGCGGCAGCCTCGGCATCGAGCAGGCAACCATTCAGCAGCCTGCCCCCGTCCAGCAGCCCGTCGCAGTCCAGCCTGTCCGCGCCCAGCCGGCCACACAGGCCGTCACCAGCGAGGTCGCAGAAGGCGGCGGCTGGATGCGCGACCTGCTGCGCGCCGCTTCCCGTGAGGAGGCCCCGGCGGCCGCACCGCAGCGCCCGGCTGAAAGCCAGCCTGCGACCCGCAGCGGCGACACCCGCAATCCGCGGCACGTGGTGGAATCGCTGAACTCGCTGTCGGTCGATATTGCCCGCGCCATCGATCACGATGCGTCGGTAGACCTGTGGCGCCGCTACCAGCGCGGCGAGCGCGACGTCTTCACCCGTAGGCTCTATACGCTGAAGGGCCAGCAGACCTTCGACGAGATCAAGCGCAAATACGACCGCGAGCCGGAGTTCCGCACCGCCGTCGATCGCTACATCGCTGACTTCGAAAAGCTGCTCGCTGACGTCGCGCGCAACGATCCGGACAAGCGCATCACCCAGACCTACCTCACGTCCGACACGGGCAAGGTCTACACGATGCTCGCCCACGCAGCCGGCCGCTTCAACTGAGGCAGCGTCAATCGGAAAGATCAGACGGCCCCATCGCAAGGTGGGGCCGTTTTCGTATCAACAGCCAGAGCGGGAGCCAAAGCCTCGTTGGCACTGGTTTGGCTGTCGCTAGAGCAGTATCGGCAATTGCGTTTCGGCTCCGGGCGAGAATGCCATATCTTACTCTGGTACCACAGAGTATCTTGATACCACATGCACTGCCGGTGCCCTTCCCGCGTCCTCACCGCCATAGAACTTCGCCCAACCGGTAGGCCGACCCTTGGGTTGCAGCACCTCCGACGGAATTGGGGCATTGGAGAGCGACCGCGATCCGCCTCGAAATTGCGATCGGTGCGGGATCTCTGCCCTTTGCGCTGAACATTTGTCGATTGCGACGTCGTTGTTACGGACCTTCGATCCTGCGAGCGACGTCTCATGCCGATACCGGCGCGGCGCTCTGGCATTGCGCATCACCGGCACCGCCGTGCCAGCTTCTGTTGCGCAAGCTGTCATGCCGCTTCGGCAGTGGTGCGATTAGGCGAGCCAGACAAAGCGTCCGCAATGGATGGCAAATTCACGGAAAACCATCGGTGGCAAGCTCCGCCTGCCGCCAAAACGCGCAGCATCCTTCCGGGGATCGGAACGCGAACTCTACCGCGAATTCCCACCGATAGGATTGCGTCTGCAGTCGGGACTAGATCTTGTGATCTGAACGCCGAACGACCATCAGACGCACCACGGATGCTGTTTGAACGACGGAAACAACCTTGGTCTCCGCTCCTTGCGGCACTGTTGCGCGCGTCATTTGCATCTGTCGGTTGCCTGATGCGGCTACCCTACGCTCGCTCTTGCGCAGCTGTGAACGGAACGGCGGTCCACCAACGCTTTGACCTCAACTTCCCACTGACTGCGCGTGCTTGCGGCCAGATCGACGGTTGAGGCGTGACATGCTGCTGACGCTGCTCGTGGAGACGACGGCATCACCGCGTGGCATGGATCCGCAGCGCGAGGCGGATTGCGGGATAACAAGCCCGCTTTCGGGCGCGAGAGCAAACGACGCGAAACGATGGTGCCGCGGTAGGCACGTCGCTGTGCAGACAGGGCAGCCCAGATGCCTTTCGCGGCGACGGGCGAAAACCACATCGCACAAAAGAAAAGGCCCCGGACGAACCCGGGGCCTTTTCTCGATTTCGATCACATGCCGGCCGAGCCGGCAGAAGATCAATGTTCCTTGTTGGCGTAAACCGACTTCTTGGTCAGGTAGATGAGACCGGTGAAGATCAGCAGGAACACAATGACCATGAAGCCGGTGCGCTTGCGATCTTCCAGGTGCGGTTCGGCTGCCCACATCAGGAAGGCCGAAACGTCCTTGGCGTACTGGTCCACCGTCTGCGGAGCACCATCGTCGTAGGTAACCTGATCGTCGGAGATCGGCTGAGCCATCGCCAGCGCCGAAGCGTTGGCGAAGTAAGGGTTGTAGTGTGTGCCTTCGGCGACCTGAACGCCTTCCGGCGGCTCATGGTAGCCGGTCAGCAGCGCATGGATATAGTCCGGGCCGCCTTCCTGGTAGGGCACGAACATATCGAAGACGAACTGCGGGAAGCCGCGCTCGATGCCGCGCGCCTTGGCAATCAGCGAGAAGTCCGGCGGTGCAGCACCGTTGTTGGACGCAGCAGCTGCTTCCTTGTTCGGGTACGGCGACGGGAAATGATCCGAAGGCACGGCCTTGCGGGTGAACATTTCGCCGTCTGCGTTCGGGCCGTCCTGAACTTCGTAGTTCGCGGCGAAGGCCTTCACCTGGGCGTCGGAATAACCGAGACCCGAGAGCGTGCGGAATGCCACCAGGTTCATCGAGTGGCAGGCCGAACAGACTTCGGTGTAGACCTTCAGGCCGCGCTGCAGCTGGCCCCTGTCATAGTTGCCAAACGGGCCGGCAAACGACCAGTCCTGCTGCTCGGGCTTGTGGATCGGATAGTGGGGCGTGCCGCCGCCATGCTCCGCGCCACCTGCAGCCTCTTCAGCGACAGCAGCTCCGAGACCGAGGCCAGCGACGACAGCAAGTGACAGAATACCTGTTACAAGCTTTTTCATTGTTGTGAGTTCCTTATCAATCGCTGTTCTGATCAGGCGCGTGCGGTGGCCGGCTGAGCCTTCGCATTCTTCTTTTCCAGCACCGCTTCGGTGATGGAGTTCGGAATGCGCTTGGGCGTCTCGATCAGGCCGAGAACCGGCATGATGACGAGGAAGAAGCCGAAGTAGTACAGCGTGCCGATCTGCGACATGACGACATACAGGCCTTCTGCAGGGCGCGAACCCAGCCAGCCGAGCATGATGGCGTTGACCACGAAGATCCAGAAGAACAGCTTGTACCACGGACGGTAGACAGCCGAACGGACCTTCGACGTATCGAGCCAGGGCAGGAAGAACAGGATGATGATCGAGCCGAACATCACCAGAACGCCGCCGAGCTTGGAGTCGATCGGGCCGACATTGAAGGTGATGGCGCGCAGCATCGCGTAGAACGGCAGGTAGTACCATTCAGGAACGATGTGAGCAGGCGTCTTCAGCGCATCAGCCGGAATGTAGTTGTCCGGATGGCCGAGGAAGTTCGGCTGGTAGAAGACGAACCATGCATAGATCAGCAGGAAGATGGAAACGCCGAGTGCGTCCTTCAGCGTCGCGTAGGGCGTGAAGGGAACAGTATCGGTCTTCGACTTCACTTCGACGCCGGTCGGGTTGGTCTGGCCGGTGACGTGCAGGGCCCAGACGTGAAGCACGACGACGCCGGCGATCATGAAGGGCAGCAGGTAATGCAGCGAGAAGAATCGGTTCAGCGTCGGCTGGTCGACGGCAAAGCCGCCAAGCAGGAACTGCTGGATCCACTCGCCCACCAACGGGAAGGCCGAGAAGAAGCCGGTGATAACCGTCGCGCCCCAGAAGGACATCTGACCCCAGGGCAGAACGTAGCCCATGAAGCCGGCAGCCATCATCAGGAGATAGATGACCACGCCGAGGATCCAGAGGATTTCGCGCGGTGCCTTGTACGAGCCGTAGTAGAGGCCGCGGGCGATGTGCAGGTAGACGGCGATGAAGAAGAACGACGCGCCGTTGGCGTGCATGTAGCGCAGCAGCCAACCGTGGTTGACGTCACGCATGATCTTTTCGACCGAGTTGAACGCAACGGTCGTGTCGGCAGCATAGTGCATGGCGAGCACGATACCGGTCAGGATCTGGACGACCAGCATGACGGAAAGCATGGCGCCAAAGGTGTATGCGTAGTTCAGGTTCCGGGGAACCGGATAGCTGATGAAGCTGTCGTGAATCATACGCGGCAGCGGAAGACGGGAATCAACCCATTTCTCAATGCCAGTCGTTGGCGTGTAGGTTGAATGTTCAGCACTCATTATCAGTAGTCCCCTCAACCGATCTTGATAACTGTGTCGGAAACGAACGAGAAGGTCGGCACGGGGAGGTTTTCCGGCGCCGGACCTTTACGGATTCGGCCAGCCGTATCGTAGTGCGAACCGTGGCAGGGACAGAACCAGCCACCGAAATCACCGGCCTGACCAAGCGGCACGCAGCCGAGATGGGTGCAGGAACCGATCATTACGATCCAGTTTTCCTTGCCTTCGCCGGCGGAGCGATCGAGATCGTTCGCCTCGGCGCTGGTCGGAAGGTTGGCGTTGCGCGCAACCGGGTCCTTGAGGTCGGCAAGAGCGACCGCCTTGGCCTCTTCCACTTCCTTCTCGGTACGGTTGCGGATGAAAATCGGCTTGCCGCGCCATTTGGCCGTCAGCGACATGCCGGCCTGAAGGCTCGACACGTCGACCTCGATCGAGGCGAGCGCGAGCGTCGAGGCATCCGGACGCATCTGGTCGATGAATGGCCAAGCGACCGCGCCGGCGCCAACGACGCCCGCCATGCCGGTGGCCAGGTAAAGGAAATCGCGGCGAGTGGGCTCGCCCGAGGTCTCGCTTGAAATGTCGTGTTCGCTCACGGCTAAACCATCCTCTCACGCAATGTTGCGGAAACCGCATCCGCCCAGCGAGATCCCTGCCCTTGCGGTTTGACCTAGGTCAAGGAAACACGCCCAATCAAAGTGCTGACACCTTAGCCGGTTTGCTGCTGCAAACACACTTTAGGCGCCAGAATCCGTAAATTTCTGCGCGCGCACGGCTCGCAGATTCCCCGTCAATCCGGCGCGTTCTATGCTTGATCGCAAATTATGTCCAGCCTTGACAAGGGTGGGTGGGCAGATTGTCGCGGGGAAAAGCGCGGCCAATTGGCACAAGGACTTGACGGTTTGCGCTACGGCCGTCGAACCACCTTGAAAAGGCAGTTGGGCCGCCCTACTCCGCCGCCTCTTCACGCGCCAGAAATCCGCCGGATTGTCGCGACCAGAGATCGGCGTAAAGACCGCCACGCGAGATCAGTTCGGCGTGGGTTCCGTCCTCGACGATCCGACCCTTGTCCATGACGACGAGCCGGTCGAGAGCGGCAATCGTCGAGAGCCGGTGCGCGATGGCCAGAACCGTCTTGCCCTGCATCAGCCGGTCGAGATTGGACTGGATCGCCGCTTCCACTTCGGAATCGAGCGCCGAGGTCGCCTCGTCGAGAACGAGGATCGGCGCATCCTTGAGCATGACGCGCGCAATGGCGATGCGCTGCCTCTGTCCGCCCGAAAGCTTGACGCCGCGTTCGCCGACATGGGCATCAAAACGCTTGCGGCCGCGCTGGTCCTCGAGGTCGCGGATAAACTCGTACGCCTCGGCCTTCTCGGCGGCCATGATCAGTTGTTCTTCTGTCGCATCCGGGTGTCCGAAGAGGATGTTGTCGCGGATGGAGCGATGCAGAAGCGATGTGTCCTGGCTGACCATGCCGACCTGCGCGCGCAGCGATTCCTGTTTCACCGTCGAAATATCCTGGCCGTCGATCAGGATGCGCCCGCCCTCGAGGTCGTAGAAGCGCAGAAGGAGATTGACGAGCGTCGACTTGCCGGCGCCCGAACGGCCGACGATGCCAACTTTCTCTCCTGGGCGAATGACGAGCGTGAAGTCGTCGATGACGCCTGCCCCCTTGCCATAGTGAAACTTGACATGCTCGAAGCGGATCTCCGGCTCGCTGACCGACAACTCCCTGGCATCCGACCTGTCGACCAGACCGATCGGCTGCGAGACGAGTTCGGCCGAATTCTGGATCGTGCCGATGTTGCGCATGATCGAGTTGAACTGCGTCATCATCCGCCCGAGCAGCATGTTGAGCCTGAGCACCAACGCCAGCGTGAAGGCGACAGCGCCCGAACTGATCGAACCGCCAAGCCACAGGTGAATGGCATAGATCGCGATCGCCGCAATCATCATGCCCGACAGAAGCGCCAGCGAGGCGCGCACCGCCGTGAGCAGCCGCGTAAACGGAATGACTGCCCGCTGGAAGCGATCGAAGCCGGCGCGGATATAGCGGTCGTTCTCGTCGTCGCGCCCGAACAGCTTCAATGTCTGGATATTCGAATAGGCATCCACCATGCGTCCGTTCAGCATCGAGGCCATTTCGGCCGTATCGCGCGCATGCTTGCGGATGCGAGGAACGAAATAGCGCGCCAGCGCCAGGAAGATGACGATCCAGAACGCGACCATGGCCGCAAGCCGCCAGTCGAGCTGGGCAACCAGCGCCATGGTCGAGGCGGTATAGATGACGATGAACCAGACGACCTGCAGCAGCGACACGATCAGGTCGCTGGTCGCCTGTGCGCCAGACCAGACTTTTGTCACGATCCGGCCGGAAAAGTCGTTCTGGAAGAAGGAAAGCGATTGCCGCGCGACGTGCGTGTAAGACTGCCAGCGCACCAGATTGAGGAAGCCGGTGATGATCGACTGCTCCTCGACGAGCGCCGCCAGCGACACCGCGACGAAGCGGAACACCAGCACCGTCAGCAGCATGAACAGCAGTTCGGGCCCGTTGGCGGAAATCAACCCGCTCCAGCCCGCTTCGGGCTTCACGGTGTCCAGCAGATCGACAAGCCGCCCGACGAAATAGAAGAGCCCCGCCTCCAGCATGGCGACAAGGCCGCCGAGGATGGCCATCGCCAGAAACGGCCCCTTGGCCTGGCGGGCATAGAACCAGGCAAATGCCCACAGCGACTTCGGCGGTTGCAATTGCTCCCGCGGCGCAAACGGCTTGATCCAGTTCTCGAAGATGCTGACGATGGCGCTGAGCATGGTTCCGATATAGGCGGTTCGGCGGCAACAGCAATCCGTTTCCACCATTGGGCGCATTACAAATGCGTAACGTCAATTCTGCAGTCCCGCCGCCACTGGGGCGGCGGGACTGCCGCGGATCACTCCGCCGCTTCTTCCTTTTCGGCATCGTCGGCGATGAAACCGCCCGACTGGCGCGACCAGAGGTCGGCATAGAGGCCACCCTTGGCGACAAGCTCTGCATGCGAACCGGTTTCAACGATCCGGCCAGCCTCGAGGATGACCAGTCGGTCCATTTCCGTCAGCGTCGACAGGCGATGAGCAATCGCGATCACCGTCTTGCCGGCCATCAGCGCGAACAGGTTCTCCTGGATCGCCTGCTCGACTTCGGAATCGAGCGCTGATGTCGCCTCGTCGAGGACTAGGATCGGTGCGTCCTTGAGGAAGACACGGGCAATAGCGATGCGCTGCCGCTGGCCGCCGGAGAGCTTGACGCCCCTTTCGCCGACCTGGGCATCGAGCCCCTTGCGCCCCTGGTTGTCCTCAAGCGCCTGGATGAACTCCCAGGCGTTCGCTCGTTTCGCTGCCGCCGTGATCGCTTCGTCGTCCGCTTCCGGATGTCCATAGGCGATGTTGTCGCGAATCGAGCGATGCAGCAGCGAGGTGTCCTGCGTGACGACGCCGATCTGGGCGCGCAGGCTATCCTGCGTGACGGTGGCGATATCCTTGCCGTCGATCCGGATTGCGCCCGATTCCACGTCATAGAACCGCAACAGCAGGTTCATCAGCGTCGTCTTGCCGGCGCCGGACCGGCCAACCAGACCGATCTTCTCACCCGGCTTGATGTCGAGCGACAGGTGATCGATGACGCCCTTCGCCTTGCCGTAATGGAAGCGAACGTTGTCGTAGGTGATCCCACCCTTTTCAGCCTTGAGCGCCGTGGCATCCGGCTCGTCGACGATGTCGTGCGCCTTGGTCATCATGCCGATGCCGTCATAGACCGTGCCGATGTTCTCGAACAGCGCCGAGACTTCCCACATGATCCACTGTGACATGCCGTTGATGCGCATGGCGAGACCGACGGCGATCGCGATCGCGCCGACCGAGATGGCGCTCGTCAGCCACAGGTGAATGCCGAGCGCACTGATGGCAAACAGCGCGATGCTGTTGTTGGCATAGACCAGCACGTGGAACAGCGTCACCTTGCGCATCTGGCGATGCACGGTGCTGAGGAAGCCATCCATTCCGTCGCGCGCGTAGGTTTCCTCGCGGCCCGCATGCGAGAACAGCTTGACGGTACCGATGTTGGTATAGCTGTCGACGATACGGCCCGTCATCATCGAGCGCGCGTCGGCCTGCTCCTTGGAAATCTTCTGCAGCCGCGGCACGAAATAGCTGACGATACCGATGTAGATCACCAGCCAGACGGCAAGCGGCGTCACCAGCCGCCAGTCGGCGGCGGCAACGACGATCAGCATCGTGACGAAGTAACTGACGACGTATACGAAGACGTCGAGGATCTTCATCACCGTTTCGCGAACAGCAAGCGAGGTCTGCATGACCTTGGTCGCGACGCGTCCGGCGAACTCGTTTGCGAAGAACGTCATGCTCTGGCGCAGCAGATAGCGGTGCATCTGCCAGCGGGCGATCATCGGGTAATTGCCGAGCAGTACCTGGTGCATGATCAGCGAATCGATTGCCACCAGCAGCGGCAGGCCGATCAACACCAGGCCGCCCATCCAGATGAGCCTGTGGCCCTCCGCTTCCAGGAAGGTGTCGCGATTGGCGCTCGACAGCCAGTCAACCATGTTTCCGAGAAACTGGAACAGCGCCACTTCGCCGATGGCGATCAGCATGGTGCAGACTGACATGATGAGCAGCCACGGAACCGCGGGCTTGGAATAGTGCCAGCAGAAGGCAAAAAGGCCTTTCGGCGGAAGCACGGGCTCTTCCGTCGGATAAGGATTGAGGCGGGATTCAAACCAGCCAAACATTGTCTAGCTCCTTCAGAGTATTTTGAAGGAAGGCGGGTGTCTCTCCCCGCATTCTTTATCGTGAAAATTTCAGTCCGGAAATGCTGTCCCGCAAAAGCGGGTCTATCTTCCGGAGTTCCGGAAGCGCGCATAAATCTCTTGAAAGATAGGTCGCGAAACCGGTCAGGCCAAACGGTGGCCCATCACTCCAGGAAGGCGTGTCAACATCAATACAGTCATCGTTGCCTCCGTCGGTTCGCGTTGAAGAGAGGTCCTGTCTACCTCCATTCGCGCAGAGATGCCAGATTGTCGCAGACACTTTCTTGCCTGTTTTTTCATCGCTTCGTCGGATGTTGCCAGTTCGGCACAGATTAGCGACTACAAAATCAGCGAGAACACGACCGACATGTGTAGGAAACACCCATGAATGCATCATCGACGCCCCCTATTGATTTGAAGGGGCAGGATTTCCTGCTGAGGCGCGCGCAGGAAAACGATGTCGAGGCGCGGTTGGCACTCGGGCGGGACCCGGAGATCTACCGCATGTTTGGCGGCGACGCATTCGTGACTCGCCCCTACACGCAAGCGGACGCCGAAGCGTGGTTGCGGGCCAATATCGAGCACCCGGCCGCCTGGATTATCGACCGCGACGGGTTGATCGGCGAGGTCAGGCTCGACAATATCGATCGGCACGACCGGCGCGCCTCTTTCGCCATCGGCATCCTTGATCGGAAATTGCTGGGCCAAGGGATTGGCACTGCCGTTGCGAAGCTTGTATTGGGCCACGCATTCGGTGCACTCGCCCTGCACCGGGTTTCGCTGCGCGTTCTTGCTTTCAACGAGCGTGCCATTGCCAGCTACCGCAAATGCGGCTTTTCGATTGAGGGGCGCGAGCGGGAGGCGGCGCTGGTCGATGGCGAATGGCACGATGACATCATGATGGGGATTCTCGCGCACGAGTTCTCCGCACCAAAAGACACACCGCAAGGAAAGTGACCAGACGTGAGTGACCTTCGCATTGCCCTCTACCAGCCGGACATTCCCGGCAACACCGGCACGATCCTGCGCCTTGCCGCCTGCCTGGGGCTTGCCGTCGATGTCATCGAGCCTGCGGGTTTCGATCTTTCCGACAGAAATCTGAAGCGCGCGGGCATGGACTGCATCGCCTCGGTCACCCTCACCCGCCACATCAACTGGGAACGGTTCGAGGCATGGCGGGCCTCTACCGGGCGAAGGCTCGTCCTGGCCTCCACCAAGGCCGCCGAACCCTACACCCGCTTCCAGTTCCGCCCCGATGACATCCTGCTCTTCGGGCGCGAAAGCGCTGGCGTGCCAGACCATGTGCATGATCGCGCGGAAGGCCGCATCCTCATCCCGATGGCCGAGGGGCAACGGTCGTTGAATGTCGCCATGTCCGCGGCCATGATCGCCGGTGAGGCCATCCGGCAAGTCCAGCTGGTCTGAAAAGCTTCGCATCGCTCTTCCCCGCTTTCCCGATGAGGTTTTGATGGGCGCCGCCGACGGCAGCGCCCATAAAAGTCAGGCAGCAATCTCGTTGTAGGGCGTCGACTTGCGCGCCTGCTTCAACGTCCGCGCCCACCAGAGAAGCCGGTCCATCATCAGGAACAGCGGCGCGCGCATCTCCTCGGGTTTATAGAGGTTGCCTGCCGCATCGAATTTCGACCAGGCCTTGGCAAACTGGACGCCGTCGCGCAGCGTCACAGCGTGCAACTCGCCGAAGACCTGCCGCAGCTGTTCGACGGCGCGGATACCGCCGGATGCGCCGCCATAGGAGACGAAGGCAATGGGCTTGGCATGCCAGGGCTCGTAGACCGAATCGATCAGCTCCTTCAGCGCGGCCGGGTAGCCGTGGTTGTATTCCGGCGTCACCACCAGAAAGGCGTCCGCTTCCGCGACCTTGCGCTCCAGCCACTCGCCGGGATTGACCGCAGCACCGACGCCGCGCGACGCCCGCAGCCGCGCCGGGTCGATGACCGTGAGATTGAACACGGTCGAATCCGAAATCTCGCGGATCAGCCAGTTGGCGACCGTATCGCAGAAGCGTCCCTGCCGGGCGCTGCCGTAGATCACCGCAAGCGTCATTTTCTCTGTCATGGGGATCAGCTCCTTGTTGTGACTTTCATGGAGCTCATGCTATAAAACCTCAACATTAGTTGAGGTCAATAGGCGTCATGACGATTGTCAGAAACAGCGAGATGCGACGTGAACTCACGGTCGGCGAAGTCGCCGAGCGCAGCGGCGTCGCCGTTTCCACTCTCCACTTTTATGAAGCCAAGGGGCTGATCAGCAGCAACCGCAGCCGCGGCAACCAGCGTCGTTATCCGCGCAGTGTTCTGCGTCGCGTGGCAGTAATCAAGGTCGCGCAGCGCACGGGGATTCCGCTTGCGGAAATCCAGGCGGCGTTGACGGTCCTGCCGGACGATCGTCCCTTGACTGTTCAGGATTGGGCGCGCCTGTCGGAGAGCTGGCATGAGCAACTGAACGAGCGCATTGCGAGCCTGATGGCGCTGCGCGACCATCTGACAAGCTGCATCGGCTGCGGATGTCTGTCGCTGCGGGAATGTCCGCTACGCAATCCGCACGACGTGCTTTCGATGGAGGGCGCCGGCCCGCGGTTGATGGATGCAACCGAAGAGGACGGCCAGCCTTAGAAGACTTGACTGTCCGAAGCTGTGCTCGCCGGGAGCATCAATCCGCGGTCGGGAGGCGGCGCATGGTAAATTCGATCTGGTCGCCATCAAGCTGACGCCAGCTTTCCACCTCGGTCCAGTAGGCGGCTTTCGGCCAGGTATCGAACCATTCGCGTGCCTTGGCACGGGCAGCACTTCGATCGAGCCGAAAGGTTTCACGCACGAAAAGGCCATCGCCTCGGGCTGGATTGTCCCGGCGATGCCGGGCGATCTGACGCCGCAAACCATCAAGCGGCGGAGCTGCGGGTATTCTCGCCATGGACCATACCTCTGAGGGTAAAGATAGTGTGGGTATGGATCCATTGCGAGTCCGTTTTACACCGTCCATCCGATGCGGCAGACTACAGCCCCGCGCGTCGAATATGATGCGCTAACGACGCTGTAGCACTTTAGACTTGCTGCATAATTTTCGCCTTGAATCGAATCCGATTTAAGGAATCTTGCAGCAACCCGATACGCCAACCGCCGTTGCCAATCCGGCGGAAATATGAACTGTGGCGCACATCAACGAATCGGCGGCTTTCCGGCGCGCAAAGCCGCGAACAGGACAAATTTTCATGGAACGACCGCAACTGCCCCAGGGGCTGCCTGCCGATATCGAAGACAAGAAGGCCGCAGCCAGGGCCTGGTTCGAAAGCCTGCGCGACACGATCTGCGCCGCCTTCGAAGCGGTCGAAGATGACCTGAGCGGGCCGTTGTCCGACCGTGAACCGGGCCGCTTCGTCGGCAAGGAGTGGAGCCGGGACGGCGGCGAAGGCGGCGGCGGTCGCATGTCGATGATGGAAGGGCGCGTCTTCGAGAAGGTCGGCGTACACACCTCGACCGTCTTTGGCGAATTCTCGCCCGAGTTCCGCGAGCAGATCCCCGGCGCCAGTGAAGACCCACGCTTCTGGGCATCGGGCATTTCACTGATCGCGCATCCCGTGAACCCGAACGTGCCTGCCGTTCACATGAACACCCGCATGGTCGTTACCACCAGCAACTGGTTCGGCGGCGGCGCCGACCTGACACCGGTTCTCGACCGCCGCCGCGTCATGACCGATCCGGACACGCAGCTGTTCCACCGCGCCATGGAGATCACCTGCAATCGCCACGCGGTCGCCGATCACGCCAAATACAAGCAATGGTGCGACGACTACTTCTTCCTGAAACACCGGAATGAGCCGCGAGGCACGGGTGGTATCTTCTACGATTGGCTGCGTTCCCCGGATGAGCAGGGCGGCTGGGAAGCCGACTTCGCCTTTACGCGCGACCTCGGCAAGGCTTTCGCTCTCGTCTATCCCAAGATCGTCCGCAGCAATTTCAACACGCCATGGACCGAGGAAGATCGCGACGAACAGCTCGTGCGCCGGGGCCGCTACGTCGAGTTCAACCTGCTTTACGATCGCGGCACCATCTTCGGGCTGAAGACCGGGGGCAACGTCGAGTCGATCCTCTCGTCCCTGCCCCCGGTCGTGCGCTGGCCTTGATATGCTCCGTGGCCCGACCGATCTGAGAAGAGATCGGTCGGGGTCAGTCTTGTGATGGGCGCTGGCAGAAAGCCGGCAGGACCGGCTTCCAGATTGCGAGTTGGGACCAGGCGCCCGTCAGCCTTTGCCGAACGCATCGGCGTCGCCATCTGAAACTCTCTCCGAACACTTCAACGTGCTGGTGACGACCAGTTCACTGCGCCCTGCGCCGTGAACTGCGCTCAGGCCCTTGTGCTTTTCCAGACCCATGAACATCTACTAGACGTGGTGCCGTAAAAGCTCTTCGCGCCGCTACGCAAGCATGCCGTTTTACAGAGATCCCAGTCCCAATCTGTCCGTCCCCATCGGCTCCGTTGCAATACTTGGATCTGGAGCATGATCCGGGTGGCGACGCGTGTCCCCAAAATGGCATCGACGGATGACAAGTCATCACCACGCGAGAAGGACGAACGTATGTCGAACGAGAACACGGCACCTGCTGCTGACCGGCGCAAGAAGCGCGTCCCGCGGTGGCTCAAGTTATCCGCGATCACGATCGCGCTGTTGGCCCTTCTCATCCTGACACCGCTTGCGTTTATCGCTTACCCGACGCTGAAGACCTATCCGACGGCTCCTCCCGTCCAGGCAGGCGTTTCGCAGCTGGACGCAAATAGGCAGGACCTCGCCCATTTGCGGCATTTTCCGGATTTCGAACGGAGCTTCACGCCGGAATCCAAGGCCGCCTTCGCGCTCGCCCTCAGCGAGATGGAACAACGCGCCGGGGATCTCGACCGGGCTGGACTGGCAATGGCGACGGCGAAGGCAGTGGCGCTCGCCGACAACGGGCACACCAATGTTGTCGGGCTCGTCGGCGGTCGCAGCTTCAATGCCGTGCCTATTCGTTTCGGCTGGTTTGCCGATGGGCTGTTCGTGATCGCCGCAGCTGAAGGTCAAAGCCACCTGCTTGGGAGGCAGATCCTCAGTGTGAATGGCAAAACGACGGATGCCTTGGTGGCGGCGCTGCGGCCATATGTTGGCGGCCCTGCCAATCTTGCAAAGGAGCTGGCGCCAAACTTCCTGATCTCACCGGAGCTTCTCCATGCCGCCGGCCTTGCTGAAACGGCGGCAAGCAGCACCTATGACATACGGCTGGCAGATCGGAGCGTCGTTTCGGTGGAACTCGCCGCGATGCCCGGTACCCAAGAGCCCCAGAACACCAACTTCTGGCCCGCACGTGATCTGAGCCCAATCGCGCAACCCGGCGGTACATCCGGGTGGCGACATGCCCTCGATGGTACAGTGCCGCCGCAATATCTCTCCCAACCTGATCGCAATTACTGGCACTCCTATCCTCTGCCAGACCTGCTTTACGTTCAAATCAACCACGTCCGCGACCAGGCGCCGCTCGATCTGTCCGCGTATCTTTCCAACATCCTCGATGAATCCGCTGAGAAGCCAATTCGCAACGCCGTCGTCGACCTGCGCTTTAACAATGGCGGCAACTACGTGCTCGCCGCTGACTTTGGCCGACGTTTGCCGGAGATTCTGCCACCGACGGGGCGGCTGTTCATACTGACCAGCGGGAACACGTTCTCCGCGGCGATCAGCACCGCAGCTTGGCTGAAACATTACGGTGGAGCCCGTGTCACTATCATTGGCGAGCCCGTGGGTGATCGCATGCAGTTCTGGGGCGAAGGAGGCCTCGCCGTTCTGCCAAATTCCAAGCTTGCGATCCGCTATACAACTGGCTTCCATGACTGGAAGAACGGATGCAGCCTAGCGCAGCTCAGGACGTGCTTTCTGTTGAACTACATCTATGACGTCCCGGCAGGCTCCCTTGAACCGAACGTGCCGGTCAAGCCGACCTTTGCGGACTATGTCGCCGGCGAGGATCGGTCCATGTCCGCTGTCATGGAGATGCTCGCGACCGGCCGCACACCCGGGTAATCAGCCCGCCTGCTTGTCTCGGTGATGACGTGTCAAACCTGCCACAACATGCTACCGAGGCCATGCAGGCGTCACTTGCAGATGCGCACCTTCTTCATCACCACCCGGCCATAGGCACCGTAGTTCTTTATTGTCTTGACGACACAGGTCTGTCGATAGCCGTAACTGTAGGTGCCAGCCTCGGCAGGCATAGTGACGGCAAAGGCGGTCGTCATCGCAGTAGCGATGGCGATGAAAGAATGGCGCATGGATGTTCCCCGTTCGAATTCAGCGGCCAGGAATGACGTGCGATCCGCATGTCAGAGCCATCGCATGAAAACCGATTTCGCACTGTTTCGATTGGAACAGCTGAACAAATGACGGTCGCTGGCGTTGTCCTTGGCAAGGCACGGAGGGACCCGGTCATGATCTTCAAGAAGCGCACATTCCACGGCATGGAGCCTGAGCGGACGGCGGGTGATCAGCCGGCGGAGCTGGAACGTCGCGTTGCTCACGGTCTGGCCGTGACACCGGGGCTCGATGCCGCCGATGTCATCGTCATTTGCACGGGAAATACGATCATGCTCTCCGGTCATGTCGCCACCCAGGCAGAGCGTGCGCGCGCCGAAGAGGCCGCAAGGTTGACAGAAGGTGTCGCCGAGGTCGTCAACCGCATCGAGGCGGCAGAAGTCGGACAGCGTTAACTCAGATCGAACTCAGCGTCCAACCGACGATCTCGGACGCGACGGTGGCGAATGCCTGGTCGAGTGCCTTGACGAAAGCCGGATTTCCGGTGCCCTTGACGCCGACTGTAGCGCGGAACGCCTTCTGCGCTCGCACGGTACCGTTCCGGTCGTTGACGACCTTTGCGAAGATCTCGACGACAGCCGTGTCGGAGCCTTCAGTCGAGATCTCGAAGGACCGGATTTCGCTGATCACCTGGTAGTCGATCGCCAGGCCTTCGCCCGGCTTGCCGACGCCGCCGACCTTGCCGGTATTCTCGAACGCCTGAACCAGCTTTGCCTGAACCATGCGCGGCAGGCGGTCGCTCCATTGCGCCTTGGAAAGATACTGCAGTTCCGAGCCGGACAGACGGATGACGATCTGGTCGCTGTCAAGCGCCTTCAAGGCCGTTGGTTCCGGCACCAGGATCTGCTTATTGGTCGACACGCGCCCTTCGACGACGGGGGACGAGGACAGGTTGAACGTGTCGTTGACGGCGGCACCGGCTCCGCAGCCCGCCAGCAACACAGCCAGCGTGAAGATCATCGCGGAGCGTTTCGCTCCGGTCTTACGCACACACACCAGCCCCGGAAAATTCATACTGCCCAAACCCTTGTCCAATACGCAGCACCTTAGAGCGCTCTTTATTGAAAGCAACCCGCCCGGCCCCGCGCCGGCCTTGTCTTACCTGATTCACCGTCGGGTGCGACCATCATATTGCTTGACCGTTTCGCCGCCGAACAGCAGGCGTTGCGGGTTCTTGTCGAATGTCGAAATCGTATTCTCGAGGCTCTGCACCGTCCGGCGCGTATCGGACACCAGCGCCTCGACATCGCGAAGACCTCCCCCGGAGAACCGCTTCAGATTATCGGCAATCGGTCCGATCTGGGCGTTGAGGTTCTCGGCCACCTTGCGGAACGATTCGAGAGTGCTGCGCGCCTCGGCCGAAAGCGATGGCGCGTCGGCATCGCCGAGGAAACCATCCACCTTGACAAGTATGCTGTCGACCCGGTTCGATGCTGCATTCAGCTTGCTCGCCATCTGGGTCACGTCGGTGATGGTGCGATCGATGTCCTGCTGGCGCGCCGTGATCTTCGCGGCAAACTGTGTGATGTTTGCGACCGCCTTGCGGGCATCGGCACTTGCCGCCGAGATGTCGTTGACGACCAGTTCGACCTTCTGCTTGTCGACGGCAGCCACCAGCGTATCGACGCGCTCGAGCGTCTTCTGCGCGTTCTTGCCGAACTGGTCATAGGTCTCGACCGTACGCTTGAACGCCGCAATGGTCTCCGAAACCCCGCCGGAGGCGGCCTTCAGGTCATTGCTCATCTGCTCGACATTGCTGACGATACGATCGATCTTCTTCGGATCCACCGACTTCACCAGCACATCGGCAGAAGCAAGCGTCGAATCGAGCTTCTTCGATGCCGCATTGATCGACGCAGAAAGCTCGGTGACGCTCTTCAGGAAATCGTCGATCGCGCCGGAATTGTCGGCAAGCGCCTTGGAGAATTTTTCGGCATTGCTGATTGTGCCGGTCAAGGGACCGCGCACGTCCTTGACGAAGCCCTGAATGTCGGTGATCGCGTCGTTGGCGCGGTCCATGATCTTGTCGGCGGTCGCAAGAAGGCTGGTAACGCTCGACTGGTCGGCGAGGATGCGCGCCTGGGTGCCCTTCTCGAGAGCATTCCTCAAAATGTTCTCGTCCCCCTTGTTGCCGCCGCTGAGTTCGATGTAGGCGGCACCGGTCAAGCCCTGCACTTCCAGCGTCGCCTTGGTCGATTTCAGCACGGGTGCGTCAATGGAGACTTCCGTCACCGCGATGGAATAGCGCGGGTCGTTGGCGTCGATCGCCAGATTGCGCACGGAGCCGACGGGAATACCGTTGAAGCGAACAGGCGAGCCGACGGAAAGCCCGTTGGCGGAGCCGGGAATGTTGACGACCAGCTCGACCATTTCGCCGCTGCGGCCGTATTGCGACATCCAGTAGACGAAGCCGAAGGCCGCCGCGATCACGAACACCGTGAAGAAGCCGACAATGGCGTAATTCGCTTTAGTTTCCATTCGTTCCGACTACCTCAGTGGCCATCCTATCGGCCGTTCATCTGCTCCAGACATCCGGAAAATCTCCCAAGCTGCCCGCCGGCTTCCTGGCGCTATTCGTCGTGACGCACGATCGACCGCGCCCGTTTCCCCCGGAAATAGGACTGCACCCAGGGATCGTCACAGGCCAGCATGTCCTCGACCGTCCCCTCGACCAGAACCTTCTTGTTTCCGAGCACCGCGATGCGATCGCAGACCGAAAACAGGCTGTCGAGGTCGTGAGTCACCATATACACGGTCAATCCGAGCGTGTCGCGCAGCTTGGCGATCAACTCGTCGAACTCGGCCGCACCGATCGGATCGAGGCCCGACGTCGGCTCGTCGAGGAAGACGAGATCGGGGTCGAGCGCCAGCGCCCTGGCAAGTGCGGCCCGCTTGATCATGCCGCCCGAAAGCTCGGATGGGTACTTGTCGGCCGCCTCTGGCGCCAGGCCCACCAATTCGATCTTCACGCGTGCCAGCTCGTCCATCAGGCTCTGCGACAGGTCGAGATACTCGCGCATCGGCACCTGGATGTTTTCGCGCACTGTCAGCGCCGAAAAGAGCGCGCCGTGCTGGAAAAGCACGCCCAGACGCATGTCGAGCGCGATCCGGTCGGCCTCCGACATCTTGTCGTATTCCGCGCCGAGGATCTCGATCGTGCCGGAGCGCTTGGCAAGAAGCCTGAGGACCGTCCGCATCAACACTGATTTTCCGGTGCCAGACGCCCCCACGAAGCCGAGGATTTCGCCGCGATAGATCTCCAGGTTGAGCTTGTCGAGCACGATATGGGGGCCAAAGCCGACCGTCAGGTCGCGCACGGACAGAACCGATTCATGGCCGTTCGCGGCGTCTGGCTGTCTTTCTGTGGCTGTTGTGTCCATCGTCCCATCCGCCTCAGAATTCGATCGCCGCGTAGAACATGGCAAACAGGCCATCGATCAGGATCACCACGAAGATCGATTTGACCACCGAGGAGGTCACGTGCCGGCCGAGCGATTCGGCGCTGCCGCCCACCTTCAAGCCTTCGACGGCCGCCACCACACCGATGATCAGCGCCATGAACGGCGCCTTGATCATGCCGGCCGCGACCGATGAAAAATCGACGGCCTCCTGCAGGCGCGACAGAAAGGTCGCAATGGTAATGCCGGAATAGGTCCAGGCGACCAGCGCCGCACCGGTCAGCGCCGCGAAATTGGCGATGATGGTCAGAAGCGGCAAAGCGATCGTCAGCGCCACAAGGCGCGGAAACACCAGGACGCCAACGGGGCTGAGGCCCATGACCTTCAGCGCGTCGACCTCTTCGCGCATCTTCATTGAACCGATTTCGGCTGTAATCGCGCTGCCCGAACGCCCTGCGATCATGATCGCGGTCAAGAGCACGCCGATTTCACGCAATTGCAGGATACCGACGAGATCGACGACGAAAACTTCGGCGCCGAAGTAGCGCAGCTGAAATGCACCCTGCTGCGCAATGATCGCGCCGATCAGGAAGGACATCAGCATGATGATCGGAACGGCCTTGACGCCCATGCGGTCGATCTGGTGGACGATGGCCGCCGGCGAGAGGCCGCTGTGTCGCCCGAGCTTGAGCTGCGCACCACGAACCGCCGAACCGAGAATGTACATTGCAGCGACGATATCGTTCCAGGTGGCGATCATCACTTCGCCGATCGGAGCGAAGAGCCGTTGGAACAGCGGAATCTTGTCGCTTTCGTCCTCCGGTGTCGGCAGTTCCGCAGGCAGCGCGCCGATCAGTTCGACATAGCGCTGTCCGCCATCGACAAACTGGATCCCGTCCTTTTCAGGGCCGGCGATCTTCGTCATGAAACGCCGGATGATCCATGCCCCCGCCGTATCCATGGCAGTGACACCCGACAGATCGAACTGCTTGACGCTACTACCCTTGCGCGCAAGCTGGTCGAGCTTGGCAGCCATGGCTTCAGCCGTCTCGTGCCGCCAGACGCCCGAAAAGACGTAAGTGCCATCAGAGCCTTCGGCGTCTCCGCCGAGCGCGACATCCGCAACGATCTTGGTCTGGGAACGCGTCACCTGGTCTCTGTCATCCCGATTTGCTAACCGCTCGTAAAAGCTTGCTCCGTCATAACGGCTCACATCCTTGATGTCATCCGGACGAAGCCGGTAACATCGCCACCAATGTGCCAGATAGCCCCCGCCGGAGAAGATTTCATGTCCACTGTGCTCGAAGCGACAACCGAAGACTTCCCGATTGCGGGCACTTTCACGATTTCACGCGGCTCGAAGACCACGGCGAGCGTGGTGACCTGCCGAATCACTGAGGGCGGCAGCAGCGGCTGGGGCGAATGCGTGCCCTATGGCCGCTACAACGAAAGCATTGCCTCGGTGCTTGCAGAGATCGAAGCCATTCGCCCGCAGATCGAGCAGGGTTTGACGCGCCAGCAACTGCAGTCCACGATGAAGCCGGGTGCTGCCCGCAACGCCGTAGACTGCGCGCTGTGGGACCTCGAAGCAAAGCAGAAAGGCAAATCTGTCCGCGAGCTTGCCGGTCTTTCCTCACCAGAAACATTGACAACGGCCTATACGCTTTCTCTGGCCGAGCCCGAAGCGATGCGTGCGCAGGCCGCGCAATATGCCCACCGCGCCCTGCTCAAGATCAAGGTCGGTACGTCGGACGATGCCTCTCGCATCCGCGCCGTGCGGGAGGGTGCGCCGGAGAGCCGCATCATTCTCGATGCCAATGAGGGCTGGACGCCGGACAGCCTCGCCTATCACTTCGCCATCTGCGCCGAACAGCGCATCGACCTGATCGAGCAGCCGCTGCCGGCCGGCCGCGATCAGGCGCTCGCCACCATTGCCCGCCCCGTTCCCGTGTGCGCCGACGAGAGCGTGCATGCGACCGGCGATCTCTCCGCCCTTGTCGACCGCTATGACGCGGTCAACATCAAGCTCGACAAGACGGGCGGCCTGACGGAGGCCCTCCGCATGCGCGATGCGGCGACATCGCTCGGCCTTAAGGTGATGGTCGGCTGCATGGTCGGAACCTCGCTCGGCATGGCACCGGCGATCCTGGCGGCGCAGGGCGCCGATTTCGTCGACCTCGACGGCCCCCTGCTCCTGGCGCGCGACCGCACGCCGAGCCTGCGCTATGAGGCCTCGCTGGTCTTTCCGCCCGAGCCGCGCCTCTGGGGCTGAAGGTATCGGGCAGTCAGGGCAAAGCAGCAGCCGGCAAAGGCGACCACCGACATCGAATAGAACCCGTTCACCCCGTACCAGGCATAGAGATAGCCTGACAGGAACGTGAAGATTGCCGTGAAGATGCCGGTGTAGAAGAAGTAGAGGCCCTGCGCCGATGCTTCCTGCTCCTCGACCACGCGCTCCACCAGCTTGTTCTGCATGCCGGTGTGCATGATGGCATAGGTGAAGGCGTGAAAGCACTGCAGCACGAAGTATCCGGAAAAGCCGAGATCCATCGGGAAGATGATCCAGCGCAGCACGGCCAGGAAACAACCGGACAGGATCATCGTCCAGACGCTGAAACGCCGAATGATCGCCTTGGCGAAGATGAACATCGTCACTTCGGCAGCAACGCCCGCACTCCAGAGAATCCCAATCTCCGTGCCGCTATAGCCGATATGCTGCCAGTAGATTGCCGAGAAGGCGAACAGCATGGCGTGGCTGGCGTTCACCAGCGTCACGCCGATCAACAGCAGTTGCAGATCGAGCTGGCGCAGCGATTTCGGCGGGGGCTCGGTCAAGGCCGTGATCGGCGACGGACGTCGCGGCCGACCGACCTTGGGCGCCGCGAAGGCCATCGCGATCGTCAGGCCAAATCCGATCGCCATCGCCGGCAGCACCATGTCGCCACCGAAGATGCCGATCAACCAGCCGCCGAGCATGGTTGCGCCGATGAAGGCAACGGAGCCCCACAGCCGCATCTGGGCATAGTCAAAACCCCAGCGCCTGACACCGGAAAGCGCGATCGCCTCGACGATCGGCACATAGGGTGAATAGACGGCAGATTGCAGCGTGTAGATGATCAGGATCGGCCAGAAATCGCGGGCATAAAACAGCACGAACGCCGTCGCCAGCGACAGGAACCCAGACCAGATCAGAACGATCGTGCGCTCTCCGAGCCGATCGGCGATCACGCCCGCGATCGGCGCCGTGAACACGCGCACGAACATCGGCAAGGCCAGCACAACTCCGATCTCGAAATCGCTCATGGAAAGCGTCGTCAGCCAGACCGGAAAATACGGCATGGCGAAACCGTTGACGATCAACGGAGCGCAGAAGAGCAAGGCTGTGCGAAGCGTAAAATAACGCGGCGGAGGGCCCACGGCAGCGGGCGCTTGGGAGGGAATCATGGGAGGACCTGATGGCTATGGGCCAGCAATAGCATAGCCCACTGCAGGATCGCCATAACCTAGATTTCGCTACAAGCGCGGTTCGTAGGCTGCTCGCAGCCTCTTCAGGCAGCCCGCTGCGTCAGCAATTGCGCCAACAGACGTTCGGCTTCTGCAGTTCCCTCGGCTTCAGCGGCGCCGCCGCGCATCTGATGCCAGGTGATCAGCTCCATGGTGCCGTCGTGGTGCTCGGCGATCGCCGTGCAGCTTTCGACCCAGTCGCCGGTGTTGATGTAGCGGATGTCGCCGATGTCTTCGATGACGGCATGGTGGATATGGCCGCAGATCACCCCTTGGGCGTCGTGACGCCTGGCCTCGTCGGCGACCACCTTCTGGAACTCGCCGATGAAGTTGACGGCGTGTTTCACCTGCAGCTTCGCCCAGGACGAGAACGACCAATAGGGCATGCCGAGCCGGCGGCGAATGGCGGCGAGACCGATATTGATGGCGATTGCCGTGTCGTAGGCCCAGTCGCCGAGATAGGCGAGGATGCGGGCATTGCGCACGACCACGTCGAACTCGTCGCCATGCAGCACCAGATAGTTGCGGCCGTCGGCGCCCTTATGCATGTGGCGCTGCGCCACCTCGATTCCGCCAAAATGAACGCCAGGAAAATCGCGCATGAATTCGTCGTGGTTGCCAGGGATATAGATGATACGCGTGCCCTTGCGCGCCTTGCGCAAAAGCTTCTGGACGACGTCGTTGCAGTTCTGCGGCCAATACCAGCTTCGCTTCAACCGCCAGCCATCGACGATGTCGCCAACGAGAACGATGGTTTCCGCCTCGTGATACCGCAGGAAATCAATGAGAAAGTCGGTCTTGGCCGCCTTGGAGCCGAGGTGGACGTCGGAGATGAACAACGTCCTGAGATGTCTTACGGAGTTGTCTTGCGGCGCCGCCATCATACCAGCCTCGTCTTGATTGAGCCTTCTGGGGCCCGTCAAAACCAGACTCGTGTTTCAGGAAGATGACACGGACGCCGGCCGCTTCGTCGCACCGGCGCAAAAGAACCGCGCAAAAACTGTACGCGGTTCGCAATTCGTGCCACAAGGCCACGTCCAAAAAAGAGGAATGCAGACTATGAGCACGGGCGACAAAAACAAATCCCACACCGGTCCGGCCAGCGGCGATATCGACCAGCAGGCTCTTTTCTTCCATCGTTACCCGCGCCCGGGGAAGCTCGAAATCCAGCCCACCAAGCCGCTCGGCAACCAGCGCGACCTCGCGCTCGCCTATTCGCCAGGCGTGGCTGCACCTTGCATCGCCATCCGCGACAACCCGGAAACGGCAGCCGACTACACGGCGCGCGCCAATCTTGTCGCGGTGATCTCCAATGGCACGGCCGTTCTCGGTCTCGGCAACATCGGTCCGCTTGCCTCCAAGCCCGTGATGGAAGGCAAGGCCGTCCTGTTCAAGAAATTCGCCGGCATCGACGTCTTCGACATCGAGATCGATGCGGCAAGCATCGAGCGCATGGTCGACGTCATCTCGGCGCTGGAGCCGACTTTCGGCGGCATCAACCTCGAAGACATCAAGGCACCGGAATGCTTCGAGGTCGAGCGCCAGCTGCGTGAAAAAATGCAGATCCCCGTCTTCCATGACGACCAGCATGGCACCGCCATCATCGTTGCGGCCGCGATCCTCAACGGCCTGGAGCTGGCCGGCAAGGACATCGCCAAGGCCAAGATCGTCACCTCGGGTGCCGGTGCTGCAGCGCTTGCCTGTCTCAACCTGCTCGTCACGCTCGGCGCCAAGACCGAAAACATCTGGGTGCACGACCTCGAAGGCCTCGTCTACAAGGGCCGCGAAGTTCTGATGGACCAATGGAAATCGGTCTACGCCCAGGAAAGCGACAACCGGGTGCTTGCAGACAGCATCGGTGGCGCCGACGTCTTCCTCGGCCTGTCGGCGGCCGGCGTGCTGAAGCCGGAACTGCTGGTACAGATGGCGGAAAAGCCGCTGATCATGGCACTGGCCAACCCGACGCCCGAGATCATGCCGGAAGCCGCCCGTGCGGCACGCCCGGACGCCATGATCTGCACCGGCCGTTCGGACTTCCCCAACCAGGTCAACAACGTGCTCTGCTTCCCGCACATCTTCCGCGGTGCGCTCGACTGCGGCGCAAGCACGATCAACGAAGAAATGAAAATGGCGGCCGTCCGCGCCATCGCCGGCCTTGCCCGCGAGGAGCCATCGGATGTCGCTGCCCGCGCCTACTCCGGCGAGACGCCGGTCTTCGGCCCTGACTACCTGATCCCCTCGCCCTTCGACCAGCGCCTGATCCTGAGGATCGCGCCGGCCGTCGCCAAGGCTGCTGAAGAGAGCGGTGTCGCCACTCGTCCGATCCAGGATTACGACGCCTATCTCGACAAGCTCAACCGCTTCGTCTTCCGCTCCGGCTTCATCATGAAGCCGGTCTTTGCCGCCGCCAAGAACGCGCAGAAGAACCGCGTGATTTTTGCCGAAGGCGAAGACGAGCGCGTGCTGCGCGCAGCCCAGGTGCTGCTCGAAGAAGGCACTGCCCGCCCGATCCTGATCGGCCGTCCGCAGATCATCGAGACGCGCCTGCGTCGCTACGGCCTGCGCATTCGTCCTGATGTCGATTTCGAAGTGGTCAACCCCGAAGGCGACCCGCGCTATCGTGACTATGTCGAGGACTATTTCGCCCTTGTCGGCCGCCTCGGCGTCATTCCGGAAGCAGCCCGTACGATCGTGCGCACCAACACCACGGTCATCGGGGCGCTTGCCGTCAAGCGCGGCGAAGCCGACGCACTGATCTGCGGTGTCGAAGGACGCTACAGCAAGCACCTGCGCGACGTCTCGCAGATCATCGGCAAGCGCGAAGGCGTTCTCGACTTCTCGGCGCTGAGCCTGCTCATCTCACAGCGCGGCGCAACGTTCTTCACAGACACCTATGTCAGCTATTGCCCGAGCGCCGAAGAAATCGCCCAGACGACAGTCATGGCGGCACAGGAAATCCGCCGCTTCGGCATCACGCCGCATGCCGCCCTTGTCTCGCACTCGAACTTCGGCTCACGCGATTCCGAAAGCGCCACCAAGATGCGTCAGGCATTGCAGCTCGTGCGCGAACTTGCGCCCGACCTCGAAGTGGATGGCGAAATGCATGGTGATTCGGCCATCTCCGAGGTTCTGCGCCAGCGCGTCATGCCCAACAGCACGCTTTCGGGCGAAGCCAACCTGCTGGTCTTCCCGAATCTCGATGCCGCCAACATCACGCTCGGCGTCGTCAAGACGATGACGGACAGCCTGCATGTCGGCCCGATCCTGCTTGGCTCGGCACTGCCGGCGCACATCCTGTCGCCGTCCGTGACCTCACGCGGCGTCGTTAACATGGCAGCACTCGCTGTCGTTGAAGCCAGCCATCCGGGTTGAAACTTTTTGCAGGGCCGTCGTACCCGGCGGCCCTGTGTTTCCGATCCGATCCTGGCAACAACCATTGTTTGTAGGATCGACAATCCACAGCAAATGCGGATGACGGTTCTGGACAAAAGGTGAACCCCCAACCATTGTGGGGTTCAGGGCAAGAATCGGTGTTGTGGCATGACTGAACAACAGGCTGTCCTCGACATGCTGGAAATCCTGGAATGCGGAGGCTGTGTCGAGCCGGCCCATTTTTTTACGTTGATGCGACGTACCTTTCGCATCGCTCATCTCCTTTATCTTGAGGCCGAGCCCTATGCGGACGAGCTCAAGATCTGCCGCCTGCACCACACATTCGGTGCCTACGCGGCGGAGCTTTATCTGACGCGTGGGCTCTATCGCATCGATCCGATCCTCAAGCTGGCGCTCGGCGGCGTCAGACCGGTCGAATGGACGACGGCGCGCCATCGCTTTCCCGAATGCGAGCCGTTGTTCAAGACGGCCGAAGAGATCGGGCTCTCTAGCGAAGGCGTCGCCCTGCCGCTACCCTCGCCGGCCGGTCGCATGGCGTTGCTTGCCATCAACGTCAACATGTCGGCGGCCGAATGGTCGATCTATCGGCGCAATCATCTGCGCGACTTCCAGCTCGCCGCCAACCTGTTTCATGCCGGCATGCTCGAGAATGCGGCCATGACGAGTGGCGCGGCAACGCGCGAGATGCGCTTGACCGGCCGTGAAACCGAGGTTCTCACCTGGTCGGCAGCCGGCAAGAGCTATTGGGAGATTGCCACCATTCTCGGCATTTCCGAGCGCACCGTGCGCTTCTTCATGACCAATGCCCGCCGCAAGCTCAACGTCGTCTCCAACACGCAGGCCGTGGCCCAGGCCGTCCGCCATGCGCTGATCCCCACAGTTTGATCCGGGCTAGAGCCGCTCCCCCCACGCTCTTCCGGAAACCCATCGAAATTTAGAGTAAAAAATCCGTTACCGGTACTGTCACTAGTGCCAGTTTCTTCTCCGCCGCCGGACTGACAGCATCACGCCATCCCCCAAAGACAAGGATGGAGAGAACGATGATCAGGATCCTCAACGGCAGGACACGCGGACAGCACCCACAGGCCATCGACGAGATGTTCAAGTTGCGCAAGCGCGTCTTTCACGACTTCCTGAAATGGGACGTTCAGACCGATGGGGACTGGGAGATCGACAACTACGACAAGTCGAACCCGCTCTACATCCTGTCCTATTCGCCGGACACCGGAAAGCTGCGCGGATCGCTGAGGCTGCTGCCGACGCTTGGCCCCAACATGCTGGACGATACGTTCCCGATCCTGCTTGGCGACAACCCGGAGATCCGCAGCGCCTCGATCTGGGAATCGAGCCGCTTTTGCATCGATCCGGAAATTTCCCAGGACCGTGCTTCCAATCAGGTCACGGTTGCCGCCGCAGAACTGATGTGCGGCGTCGGCGAACTCGGACTTGCCTCCGGCATCAGCCACATCGTTACGGTCACCGACGTCTTCCTCGAGCGGATGTTCCGTCGCATGGGTTGCCCCGGCGAGCGCATCGGTGAACCGCACCGGATCGGCTCGGTCTTTGCCGTGGCGGTCGCCTGGGAAGTGACGCCGTCGCTGCTGAGCGCCATGAAGGCCGTCGCCGCGATCGAAGGCACCGTGCTTGAGCGGCCGATGTCGCTGGAAACCGCACGCGCAGCCTGACACCGGATCGGAGCCGTCCATTCGTCCGAGAGGACGACACTGTTAACGCATTACGAGGCTTGTCGTTGCACACGCAGTGACAAGCCTTATGATAGGGCTGAAACAGGAAATGCCGACGGCGACCGATCCCGGACAACAAGGGCGGCGCAGCGCGGTTGCAGAAATGGACGTTCGCCCTTGTTCCGGAACATGAAAACCCTTGCCGCGGCGACTTTGCCGCTGCTTCTGGTTCTTGCCGATCAGGCGCTGGCCTCCAGCGTGTGCGACCGCCTGAACACCCGGCTTGCGCAATTGCCCGAGGCCATCACCACCACGGCCGATACGCGCGATTACGCCAGCGCGATTTCGCGACAGAACATTGAACTGCGTCGAGCGCGCAACGATCGCCGCCGCGCCGGCTGCGGCACAGGCAGCGTCGTCGTGTTCAATGGCGGCGACCCGGATATCTGCGCTGATATCAACAGCCTGATCGCCGAGATGGAAGACAATCTCGCTATCCTCAAATCGGAACGCCAGCAGCTGATATCGGGCGATGGCGACGACACGCGTCGGCGCATCCTGGCTGCACTTGAGATCAACGGTTGTTATGGCGACCGCGAGGAATTTGCCAGCGCCGACCCGGACGCGCCGGAAACGCATCGCAATATCCTGCGCGATCTGCCGCCGGAGGAATCCTACGGGCCGTTGTTGCGCGATGGCGACGCAGACGGATACCCTCCGGAAAGCGGCGTCTATTCCGGCACGCTTCGCACCATGTGCGTGCGCACCTGCGACGGCGCCTTCTTCCCCATTTCGTCCGAGGCGAGCCCGGCGGACTTTGCTCGCGACGAGCAGGCCTGTCGCGCCCGCTGCCCGGGTGCCGAAACCGAGCTCTTCTTCCACGAGCTTGCGACCGAAGAGAGCGACCAGATGGTTTCCGCCTCGACTGGACGCCCCTATCGGGAATTGCCGAACGCCTTTGCCTACCGGACGCGAGACGTCGGCAAGCCCGGCATCTGCGGCTGCCAGATCCCGAAGACGGTGGCAACAGCGCCCAAGGCAGGCGGCGGCAATTCCAGCGATAGTCGGTCCTCGATCATCGTCATCGAAGGCAATAAGGGGGCAGATGCCCCTTCTGCCAAGGTGACGGTTCCCGCTGAAGAGCGCCCCTACGATCCCGCCAAGAGCAAGGTGCGGGTCATCGGGCCGACGTTCCTGCCCCAGAAGGAAACGTCGATCGACCTTCGCCACCCCACGGGTCCGGCTTACCAGCCCGTTCAGAGCAACTGATCGCGGCGTCAGCCTTCCGGCAGGCTCCCCAACCTTCCTCGAATACCAGTTCCTCCAGCGGCAGGCGCTGGCGCCAGCCTTTTACCGCCAGTTCCGGCTCACGGTAGAGGTGGTCGACGAAGCCCAGGCAAAGCCAGGCGACGATCACGACATGATCGGGTATGCCGAGGATCGCCTTGATCTCGTTCTCATGAAAGATGCTGACCCAGCCGACGCCGACGCCTTCAGCGCGCGCGGCAAGCCAGAGATTCTGGACGGCGCAGACGGTGGAATAGACATCCATGTCAGGATTGTGGGTGCGCCCGAGAACGACCGAGCCGCCGCGTGTGCGATCGCATGTCACGCAGATACTGAGCGGTGCCTTGCGGATACCCTCCAGTTTCAGCGAGCGGTATTTCGCCCGCTGATCACCATCGAACATCAGCGCAGCTTCGTCGTTGGCGCGGGAAAACGCCTGCCAGACCCGCTCGCGGGTTTCCGCCTGGCGCACGACGACGAAATTCCATGGCTGCATGAACCCCACCGATGGCGCCCGGTGCGCTGCATTGAGCAGGCGCATCACCAGATCGTCAGGCAAGGGGTCGGGCAGGAACTGATCCCGCACGTCCCGGCGTGTTTCGATGGCGCGGTAGACGGCTTCGCGCTCGTCAAATGAAAAGGCTTCTGCGGCCGCAAGGCCGCCATTCGCGTCAGTCAGCATCGTTCGATCCCCAACAATGCACAACCTTCCGCCGTCCGCGCGGGTTTCGGTCTATCTTGCCAGGCCGGTCTTCTGACTTCGGATCCCCCGGCCGCTCCGCCTTCCCAGATCCGATGAAGATCCAGTGGCAAGACTTTGAGAAAACTCAAGATCCCTGGGGCAGCCGTCCCCGTCACAGCGTTGGGCACGTTCCGGAGTGACACCGGATTCCCGATTCTCCCGCGTCGCGGGCACCTGACGACGCCATAAGTGCACAGCCAATCGGGAATGACAAGCAACTCGGTGGGTGCCCGCCGGCACCGTGCGAGCCTTTCGGCAGCGGTCGACATCGGAGACCTTTCGACCGCTGCCCTTGCGGCTCACTATCAAAGCGGGGCGACGGGATGTGGCGAGCCGTCATAGCCACCCCAGACCGACTGGTCGAAGCAGATGACCGACCCCGTCATCAGGCCGGATTCGTTCGAGGACAGATAGGCGCAGGCGCGCGCGACTTCCTTGGGATCGACAAGCCGGCCGAAAGGCTGGCTGGCGGCCGCCTTTTCCAGCCAGTCGGCTGCAGCACCGTGAAACTCTCGCTGGATGCGATCTTCCCCCTCTGAGGCCATCCATCCGATATTGAGACCGTTGACACGAATACGGTTGCGCAACAGCGCGTAAGCCGTGTTCTTGGTCAGCGTCTCCAGCGCGCCCTTGGACGAGCAATAGGCAGCGATGAACGGCTGCCCGGCCATGGCCGACATGGAACCGATGTTGACGATCGTGCCCTGAGTGCCCTCCCTTCGCATAACCTTGACAGCCTCCTGGATCAGGAAGAACGGCGCCCGCACATTGATGGCGAACATCCGGTCGAAGAGTTCGGGGCTTGTATCGAGAATGGTGCCGCGGTCGGTGATTGCTGCCGCGTTGACCAGCGCATCGACCCGCCCGAAGGTGGCGTCGCAGGCGTTGACAACCTTTCGGGCATCTTCGACCTTTTCGAGATCCGCTTCGACATAAAGCACCTGCGCGCCGCTCGCCTTGCGGATCTCCTCAGCCTTCGCCTCTCCCTTGGCAGTGTTGCGCCCGCAGATGACGATGCCTTCGGCCCCGCGTTCCGCAAACAGGCTGGCGATCGTTGCCCCCAACCCTTGCGTCCCACCGGTGACGATGGCGACCTTGCCGTCAAGACGGCCGTGTTGTTCGGTCATGAAATTCCTCCCAGGAGTGAAAGTGTCATCGAAACAGGAACGGCCCCCGCCGCCGAGCGCCGGGGACCTGTCATGGCGATATCTTCTGTTCAGCTCAGCTTGCGCTGTGCCTGCTCTTCAAGCGCTTTGCGGAAATCCGCCTCGCTCCACCTTCCTGAAAGCGCCTCATGCATCAACTGCGCCTGTGTTTTCGGCGCAAGGCCGCCGAGCGGCGGGTCGCGATCGAGATTAGTCGGGAAGGAATAACCTTCGGCACAGGACGCAATCGCATTGGCGACCTCACCCTTCGAAAGGGCGCCGGATGCGATAAGAGCTGTCAGCGCCGGATAGAGCGCCGCGCTCATCTTCACGCGATCCACGGTCTCCATCGCTCGCCCGAAGGCCGACGAAACCTGCAGCAGATTGGCAACGCGCTTGATATCGGTCGAACGGTTGCTGCCGGCGGCATGGAACAGCGCCGGATTGAAGAAAACGACATCGCCCTTTGCAAGCGGCAACTGCACGTGATGTTCGTCGAAATAGGCGCGGAACTCCGGCCGCTTCAGCGCGAGGTAGCCGGGCACATAGGTCTGGCTATAGGGCAGGAACAGCGTTGGGCCGCTTTCAAGCGGCATGTCGCAATGAGCAACCGCCCCCTGCAGCGTCAGGACAGGTGACAGCCGGTGCACATGAGCCGGATATTGCTCGATGACATCAGAGCTCTGGAAGCCGAGGTGGTAGTCGCGATGCGCCGCCTGCGACGCCCCACCCGGATTGACCCGATTGACCTGCGCCGTCATCTGATAGTTCGGACCAAGCCAGGCTTCGCTGACAAGTGCAATGATGGCATTGGCATAGTAGGCAGCAAAATTTTCAGGGCTCTTCAGGCAGTGCTTTTCGAGCGAGTTCCAGATCCGGTCGTTGGCGCCGGGCTTGGCAAAATGGTCGCCGCCGCCGCTCTTGGTGCGGTGCTGCTCCTCGATGATCGCATCGAAGATGCCGCTGGCGGCATCGATGACGGTTGTGTCGGCGTAGGCGTGCTTGAACACGGCAACACCTGGACCGGTCGCCAGCACTTCGCAGATCTCGGCCAGTGCCGCGCGGCGCCCCTCGGCCGTCGCGCAGGCTGATACCAGGCTGGCGCTGTCATAGATCAGCACGTTCTTCTCGCAGGCGAGCGCATGCGGATAGTCCGCAAGGTTCGTCTGGCGCTCCACCTCGGCACGAAATTCTTCGATGTCGCAGCCATCTTCGCTCAGCCACACGCGTTCGAGGCGCTGGCGCGCATTGTTGTCGGTCTTCATCCCGTTCCTCCTCAGAAACATTCGATGCCCCGACTATAGGCGCCGTCCAATCGTGATATAGAGCAGGAATCCATCAAAAAACCATCAGGAGAGATCGCCGTTGGCTCATCCGTTTCTGGTCAAGGATATTGCTTTTCAGGCCGGGCTCAGCACCGCGACCGTCGATCGCGTCCTGAACGGGCGCCCCGGCGTGCGCCAGCAGACCGAAGCGCGCGTGAAGGCCGCCATTCGCGAGCTGGAAAAGCAGCAATCCGGATTGGAGATCCAGGGCCAGAGGCGGACGATCGACGTGGTGATGGAGGCACCGGAGCGTTTTACCGATACGGTCAGAGAGGCATTCGAAACCGAAGCGCCGACCTTCATGCCAACGACGTTCCGTTGTCGCTTCCACTTCGCCGAGACGATGCGCCCGCAGGACATCGCCCAGCTTCTCGACCGCATTCGGTTGCGCGGAACCGATGGGGTGGTGTTGAAAGCGCCTGATATGCCTGAAGTCGCGGGCGCCGTCGCCCGCCTGGAACAGGCGGGTATCCCGGTGATTACGCTTGTCACCGACCTGCCGAATTCGGCGCGGACCGCCTATGCCGGCGCAGACAACCGTGCGGCCGGCGAAACGGCGGCCTATCTCATCGGCGAACGCTTCGCTGAACGCTCCGCAACCGTGCTCGTGACAATTTCAAGCAGTCGTTTCCGTGGCGAGGAGGAACGCGAAATCGGCTTTCGCCGCGTACTGCGTGAACACTATCCGGCAATCCGCATTGTCGAGATCAGCGAAGGCCATGGCAAGGACACCGAGACCGGTGCGCTTGCGGCAAAGGCGCTTGCGGCACACGCCGACATCAATGCGGCCTATTCCATTGGCGGCGGCAACCGCGCTGTGCTCGCGGCGTTCGAGCGCGTCGGTCGCGATTGCACGTTGTTCATCGCCCATGACCTCGACCAAGACAATCTGGCGCTGCTGCGCGAACGCCGGATCCATTTCGTCCTGCACCATGACCTGCGCAGCGACGCCCGCATGGCCTTCCGCGCCATTCTCGCCGGGAGAAGCGGCAACGGTCAGAAGCCGGCCGGGGCCCGGCTGTCGGCCGTGGAGGTGATTACGCCCTACAACGTGCCCGTCGCCTGAGCGGAGCGGCCCGCAATGAAGCGGGGCCGGTCCGTCATTCGGGTAAAAGCACGATCTTTCCCGAGAACCGCCGGTCCTCGAGCCGAGCATGGGCCGCGGCCCCGTCCGATAGTGCGAAGGTCTCGATGCGCGGTCGTTCGATGACGCCGTCCCTGAACGACTGGAACAGCCGCCCGGCCCGGCTCAGCCGCTGCTGTCGATCGGTCAGAAAATTCCAGAGATCACCACCGACGACGGTTTTGGAATGCTCCATGAGATAGCGCGGATCGACCAGGGGTGCCGGCCCACCGGCCATGCCGAACGTCACAAGCGTTCCGCGCGAGCGCACCGCCGAGAGACTGTCGAGAAGGGTTATGCCGACTGAATCATAGGCGACATTGACGCCGCCGTCACTCAAGGCGCGCACCTTGTCCGGCCAGCCCTCGTCATAGCCGAGCGCATAGGCAGCACCCGCGGCCTTGGCGAGCGCCTGCTTCTCCAGCGTCGAGGCCATGCCAATGACACTGGCACCGCGCGCGATGGCAAGCCGGATCAGCAACTGCCCGACACCGCCGCCGGCGGCCTGCACCAGAACGGTATCGCCGGCCCGGACGCTATAGCTGTCCTCGACCAGATACTGCGCCGTCAGCCCCTGCAGCAGAAGGGCAGCAGCGGCCTCAAAGCCGATATCGTCAGGAAGCGGGATGGCCCGCTCCAGCGGCACGGTCACCCGCGTTGCATTGGCAAACGGCACGTCCGCAAACCCGATTCGGTCACCGACAGCGACGCCTTCGACGCCTTCACCGATGGCGATCACCTCGCCTGCCCCTTCGTAGCCGGCGATGTAGGGCGCCTTGCCCGCAAGCGTGTAGTTGCCCTTGCGCCGATAGATGTCGGCGAAGTTGAGCCCGATTGCCCGCATGGCCAGCTGGATATGGCCAGGTGGCACAGCCGGGTCGGCAACCTCGCGATAGCTCAAGACCTCCGGCCCACCGAAAGTGTCGAATACCAATGCATGCATGGTTGCCTCCCCCTATCGGATCAGTGTGCGGACGAAATCTTCGCCAAGCCCGACCGACTTGCAGTGTGCCGCATATCGGTCGAGCCTGACCAGCACGTCGTCATAACCTTCAGCGTTGCCGTCATCATCGAGATAGACCAGAGGTCCAAACACGTGGAACAGCGCCTTCATGTGGCCGGCCTCCGGATGCACGTAGAGCGTATGGATATCGCCCGCCGGTTCGAAGATGAAGGTGCCGGGCCGTGCGATCCAGTCGCGCTCACGATAACCCCAGGTGCCCTCCAGCGTCCAACCGGTGACCGGATTGGAATGACGATGCCGCTCGATGGTGCCGGCGCCCTTGGCCTTGAAGATGCTGACCCAACTGCCGCCCCGCACATCGAACAGCAACGGCAATGTGAAGGCGCTGTCGCCGAAGGGCAGCCAGCGCCGTTCATCCGCCTCCGCATCGGCGACCAGCAACTCGTCAACTCCGTATCTGCTTTCCTGAATGTTGATCAAAGTCCATCCTCCCGTTAAGTTTCACAAACGGGATTTATCTACTATAGTGGATTTCGTCAACAGAATTGAGAATCGTCGATTTTGCTCGTATGCATTGCCCGAGGAGACGCCATGCCAAAACTGACCATCACCCGCCGACCTGCCGAACAGAGACTTCGCTCGACCGAAGAGCGACCGGCCGAACTTGGAGCCCGCGTGAAGGAGCTCCGGGTCGCACGGGAATGGACGCTCGAAGAAGCGAGCCAGCGAATCGGCCTGTCGCGCTCGGCGCTATCGAAGATCGAGCGCAACGAGATGTCGCCGACCTTTCACGCCATGCAGAAGCTGGCGGCCGGCTTCTCGCTTGATCTCCTGAGCTTTCTCGCCTCCGGCGAGGCAAGCCCGCCCGCCGGCCGGCGCAGCGTCACCCGCAAGGACGATGGCACCCGCCATGAAACGCCGAATTATGGCTTGCGGCTGCTGATGGAAGAGGTGCGCAACACGGCCTTCATGGTGGTCGAAGTGCTGGTCAGGGCACGGGGGCTCGACCAGTTTCCCGATTGGGACCGGCACGATGACGAGGACTTCATGTATGTCCTCGACGGAGAAATCACCCTCTATACCGAGCACTACGCACCAGCAGTGCTGAAGAGCGGCGACGCCGTCTACTTCGATGCACGCCTCGGCCATGCCTGCATTTCAACCAGCGACGGCGACGCCCGGCTTTTGTGGGTGACCGCTCCGCTCGGCGGACGCTTCAGCCGCTCGGATGAAGACCATGGCGATGGAAAGCTACCGGCATGAAAACTCAGCCGGCGTGGCGCCTTGACACCTCTGCACTCAGCGCAACCTTGTCTTCCGGGGAAAGGTCGTCAGCCGTCTGGACACGGTTGCGCCCGCGTTTCTTGGCGAGATAGAGCGCCTCGTCGGCAGCGGCCAGCAGCGCGCGGGCAGTGCTGCCGTGCTTAGGCGCAAAGGCCAGGCCGACGCTGCTGCCGACGCGCAACATCTGCCCCTCAAGCTCGACCGGCGTCTGTGCATCGATGACAAGGCCCGCAGCCACAGCCGATACGTCCGCATCCTTGCCTGACGAACGATGGATAACCGCAAATTCATCACCGCCCAGGCGGGCAACGGTTCCACGCACCCCGACCCGCCGGCGGTACCGTTCGGCAATGGCCATCAACACCGCGTCACCCGCCGCGTGCCCATGCCGGTCGTTGACGGCCTTGAACTCGTCCAGATCGGCAAGGATCAGCGCGAATGGGCGGTTTTTCGCGTCGAGGAGCGCGGCGGCCAGCGCATCGTCGAAGCCGCTGCGATTGAGAAGCCCGGTGAGGCGGTCATGTTTTGCCATGTAGAGGTTTCGCGCCTCGCTCTGCTGCAAGGCGGCAAAGACACTGGAGAACCTGAGGGCTACAAAGGCCATCAAAAGCATTGCCAGGATCGCGATGGCGATCACGCTCGGCAGGATCTCCGCCCGCACGAAGCCGCCGGGCGATTTGGACGTCCAGGCAACGACCAGGCAGGAGGCGTCCAAGCACCGGCCGACGGACACGTGCACGCTATCGGCCGGAAGTTGAGACAGCGGGACGAAGGCAAGGCCAGACACCCCAAGCTTTGCTTCGATCTCCCGCAGCGACTGCGCCGTCAGCGGGCGAACAGAAACCATGAACACCGGTTTGCGGCGATCGGCGGCAAGCTGCAGCGTTTCCGGGATCACCGCCTGGACGACCGCGATGCTCATCTGCCCTTGAACCTCGCGCATATCCACGGCGTGGATGCCGGGTACGATCGGCGTTACCGATTGCCGGTTCGGCTGGGGGATATCGAGCGTATAGGTGCCGCCATTGTTTCTCAGCGCATTGTCATAGCGGCGACGTGCCTCGTCGAGCAGATCATCGACATCGCGAAGCGGGCCTTCGGCCGCCTGCGCGGGGATGGCCAGACCGTCCTTCAATGCTGTCGAAACATGTCCATCGGCATCACCGAAGATCAGCCAGGAGAAACCGTAGTCCTCCCAGAGCCACCCGGACAATTGTTCGGCCACGAAGGCGTCACTCAGCCGTCCGGTCGCAAGTTCGTCGTAAGTGTCGTCCCAGAAAGAGACCTGCGCCTGGAATTGCACGGCTGCTTCCATCTGGTGGCGCAATTCGTTTGTCACCAGTCTGCGCTCTGCAGAACGGCCGAAACGGTCCGCCTCGACGACGGAACGATTGAGAACGAAGATGAGGCTGGCGATTGTCAGGATCGCAACCAAGGTACAGGCAGCATGAATTGCCCAGACCGCCCTGTTCCGCTTCGGTTGCCGAAACTTTTCCTCGATCACGCCAACGCCCCCTCACCGGACCAGCCGTCAATGGCGAAGGGTGGCACCGATCAGACGCCACCCTAAAGATCAAAGCAGAAATTTAGTTTAAGCAAGCTGGTATTGAAAGCCTTAAAGACTTCAACCGCCTAGTATAAGCCAACAATCAGTAGTCGTACGACCACTAGTTGGGCGAAGAAAATCTACGCAACATCGAGACGATTTCCTCGTCGCCTTCGTCGCGGGCGAGATCCCGGATCGACCGCGTGCCGCTGCCATCACGCCGATTGGCATCGGCACCTTTTTCGATGAGCAGCTTGACCACGGCGGACCTTCTGTTGACGACGGCGATGGCAAGCGGTGTCATCCAGTCGCTTTGCGGGTTTGGCCGCCCGCGCCCGCGGAATTGGCCGAAGGGTATGTCGAGCAGTTCCGGTTTTTCATCGACGATCGCCATCACCCGTTCGCTCTTGCCGAAGGCGGCGGCTGCAAACAGGTCGAGCGACTGGCTCTCGAGGAAACGAACCATGTCGCCCTTGCCGTTATACTCGGCCCAGCCGATCGGCGGTGCGTGATGATAGGGGTCGCGCGCCATGGCGTTGGCGCCATGCTCGAGCAGCAGCTTTGCCATCTCGATATGTCCATGCAACGCCGCCTCGTGCAGCGGCGTTCGCGACGTCATGCGGTTGACGTCGAAGCCGAGCGACAGCATCAGCGCCGCCTGGACTTCACGGTTTTCGCCCGCAGCCTCATGCAGGATCGCGGGATGTGCCGACTGCGTGCGCGAAACGAGCGTTGCATCCCCAGCCACCAGCGCCTTCGCCTGTTCGCCCTTGCCCTCGGCAATCGCTCTCGCCAGGCGATCGACATCGGTAAGTTCCGCTACCGTGGCGCCATGAGCAACCAGATATTCTGCAAGGGACGCATCGCCGCCAAGCTCCGCCCATTGGTAGGGTGTGCGTCCCTTTACGGTTCGGTTGACGTCCGCACCATGCTCGACGAGCAATCGAACGCGATCGGCCATTCGTTTTTCCAGCGCCCAGGCGAGCTGGTAGTCGAAAACACTCTGGCTGTTTTCGATCAGTTCTCCATCCTCGCGCACCAGCCAGTTGTTCCTGTCCTTGGCGCTCAACCCGTGGCGCAGCAACAGCTCAAGGCAGGTATTGTCGGGCTCGAACATGCGGTTGTAGAGCGCCTGACTGTCGTTGGCCCTGGCGCCGGCCTTGAGCAGCAGCTCGGCAAAGGCGGTGCAATCGGGGTGTTCCGGTTGCCGCTCCTTGCCCGCTTCGCCTTGGCCGAAGACGCCTGTCAGCGCGGTGAAACGATACTGTCCATCATCCAACCAGAAGGCATTGGCATCGGTACCGCGCGCAACAAGCCGCTCACCGGCTGCAAGCGAAGACCTGCCGGGAACGCGGGCATAGGCGGCATAGAGCAGAGGCTCCCAGTCGTAGGGGCCTGCACGCTTGCCGGCGAGCTTCGGATCCTGATCGAGCCAGCGGTCGATAGCGTCGCCATCGCCGAGCGCGGCGGCAACGTGAATACTTTCGCCTGCAATTTCAGGATGCTCTTCGAGCAGAGCTTTCGCCTGGGCATACCGCTCAGGATCGGCGGCTATGTCGCCGAAGTAAGACACAGTCGCGAGCGCCAGGAAGCGGTTGGCAAGCTGCTCGGTGGCAGGCTTGCCCTGCTGAGAGCGCTCAAGGTGCGTTTTCAATCGGGTCCAGCTGGAAAAGCCAAACTCCCGAGCGAGGACCAGTTGGGCATCCTGCAGACCAATCGTGGCCGGTTCGGTGAAATAGGGCAGCGTCCGCTGGCGTGCCGCGGCATCGCCAGCCTTCAGGGCTTTCAGAAAAGCCTTGGCCTGCTTGCGGATGGATTCGAGGGTAGCATTCGCGGGAAGATCGCGCGTGATCATGAAAGACCTCCTTTCATTCACGTCCGGTATCCGCGCCCACAGACTGAAAAGAGGTGTGGCAACCAAGTTCAGTGAAACAGGTGGGTCTGGCCCTTCCCGCGGATCGGGTGCGCCCTGCAAGCGAGACGATCGCTAGCACGCAGTCCGTATTCTTGTCCAGCCTTCTCAGCTTTTCGCTTCGTAGCGAACGAAGGCAAAGCGATCGCCCTTCGGCGACCAGTTGGGAACGTTCATCGTGCCCTGTCCGCCGAAGAGTTCGAACAGGTCGCACGCGTTGGTGCCATCCACCTCCATCAGTCGCAGACGAACATTCAAGTCCCGCGGATGGTCGAAGACATCGCCGTCGTAGGAGAGAACCAGCAGGTGCTTTCCGTCCGGCGACGGATGCGGGAACCAGTCGCCATAGGGACTGTCGGTTATGCGCTCGACGTCCCTGCCGTCGGGCCGAACGCGCCAGATCTGCATGCGACCGGAGCGGCTGGAATTGAAATAGATCCACGCGCCATCGGGCGACCAGTCGGGGCCGTCATTCCGGCCCTCGCCCTGCGTCAACCGCCGCTCCTCGCCCCCGTCAACCGGGATCGTATAGATATCGAAAACCTGATCGCGAATGCCGCAATAGGTGAGTGTCTGGCCATCCGGCGACCAGCCATGCCAGTAGGACGGCAGGTTCTGTGTTACGAGCCTAGGTTCGCCGCCCGAAGCCGGCAGCAGATAGATCGCCGACTTGCCGAATTCGGTCTTGTCGCTGATCGCGATCGTGCTGCCATCAGGCGAAATGCCGTGGTCGTTGTTGCAGAGACGGGCAAAGCCGGTCTCGATCTGGACCGGTTCGCCGCCGTCAAGCGGAAGGCGATAGAGCAGCCCATCGCCATTGATGACAAGATGCGTTCCATCAGGCGACCAGTTCGGCGCCTCGACCAACCGGTCGGTCTGCCAGACGACATGCATCTCGCCGCTGACGATGTCGTAGGTTTCAACGGAACTGCGCATCGCATTCTCCTGCCGTCACTGCGGCTATCTGCGTCGTTCGTCCGCCGGCAACATCGCCAACACCTTGACGCAGATCGATTTCATCAGGCCGAATTTGCTCTGGTCTCGCCAGGTCGAAACGAAACCCCAGCCGAGCAGCAACAGGATACAGACAAAGGCGACGCCAACGATGACGAGACTGCCAGCCGAAAGACCATAGATCCCGAACACCGCCGGTGTCGCGAAATAGGCGATCTGCGCCGAAAGCTGGCCGCCAGCAGAACTATCGCAGAGCGACCACAGCCGGATCAGGTGGACTTCCTCGTCGGTGAACTCTGGCGAGCTCTTGGCGTCGCCCGCCTCTTCGCAGACGGCTTTCACCGCCTAGCCCCGGTCGCGGAACCGGTTCGTGATCGGATAGCGCCGGTCGCGGCCAAAATTCTTCTTGGTGATCTTCACGCCGGGCGCCGACTGCCGGCGCTTGTACTCAGCGATATAGAGCAGATGCTCGATGCGGTGCACCGTCGCCTCGTCATGACCGCGCGCCACGATCTCTTCCGTGCTCATCTCCTTTTCGACGAGGCATTCGAGAATGTCGTCGAGTACCGGATAGGGCGGCAACGAATCCTGGTCGGTCTGGTTGGGGCGAAGCTCGGCCGAAGGCGCCTTGTCGATGATGTTCTGCGGGATGACCACACCGGACGGGCCGAGCGCACCGGGGGGCACGGTGGTGTTGCGCCAGCGCGAGATGCCGTAGACCTGCATCTTGTACAAGTCTTTGATCGGATTGAAGCCACCGTTCATATCGCCGTAGAGGGTGGCATAACCGACCGACATTTCCGACTTGTTGCCGGTCGTCACCACCATCGAGCCAAACTTGTTGGAAACCGCCATCAGAATGGTGCCGCGTGTTCGGCTCTGCAGGTTCTCCTCGGTAATGCCGGATTCCGTGCCTTCGAACATATCGGCGAGCGCGCCGAGGAAGCCTTGCACCGGCTCCTCGATCGGCACGATATCGTAGCGGCAGCCGAGCGCTTCAGCGCAGTCCTTGGCGTCCTTGAGCGAATCCTTCGAGGTATAGCGGTAAGGCAGCATGATCGTGCGCACCCGCTCCTCGCCGAGCGCGTCGACGGCAAGGGCCGCACAGATCGCCGAGTCGATACCGCCGGACAGGCCGAGCACGACGTTCTTGAAGCCGTTCTTGTTCACATAATCGCGGAAGCCAAGCATGCAGGCGCGATAATCGGCTTCCTCCCGCTCCGGCAGACGCGACTGCAGGCCGCCGGCGCAGTGCCAGCCATTGTCACCCTTCTTCCACTCGACGATCGACAGCGCTTCCTCGAACTGGCTCATCTGGAAGGCGAGCGACTTGTCGGTGTTGAAGGCGAAGCTCGCGCCGTCGAACACCAGTTCATCCTGCCCGCCAAGCTGGTTGGCGTAGATCATCGGCAGGCCGGTCTCGATCACCTGCTTCAGCACCACCTGATGGCGCACATCCACCTTGTCGCGATAATAGGGCGAACCGTTCGGCGACAGCAGGATTTCAGCACCGCTTTCGGCCAGAGTCTCGCACACGCCGAGATCGCCCCAGATATCCTCGCAGATCGGAATGCCGATGCGGATGCCGCGGAAATTGACCGGCCCGGGCATCTCGCCCTGGTCGAACACCCGCTTCTCGTCGAACTCGCCATAATTCGGCAGATCAACCTTGTCGCGCACCGCAATGATCTTGCCGCCGTCGAGAACGGCGACGGCATTGTGGCGTCCCGTCTTGGCAAGACGCGGGAAGCCGATAATGACGCCCGGGCCGCCGTCGGCGGTCTCGCCCGCCAGCTTTTCCACCGCTTGCAGGCAGGCCTTGAGGAAAGCCGGCTTTAGAACCAGATCCTCCGGCGGATAACCGGAAATGAAGAGCTCGGTGAGGAGAAGAAGGTCGGCGCCCTGGCGCGCCGCATCGGCGCGCGCCTCACGCGCTTTCGCCAGGTTTCCGGCGATATCGCCGACAGTCGGATTGAGCTGGGCAACGGCGATGCGAAGCAGGGTGGGAGCAGCTTTATGAGCGGTCATGAGCGGGCCTGTCGGTCTGTTCTCGAACGAATGCGTCTGACTTTCGCCCCGATCTTTAGCGCAATCCGCGCCAAAATACCCACAGCCAATCGCAGCGAAGCGAAAAATTCCAAAAAAATTCTGCTATTTCGGATTGTTATCGGCTCCGGTTCGCACACCCTCACGTGACGAAAACCTGTTTCCAAACACCCTGAACAAGCCATTCATCCCCTGTTCAAAATGACAGTCGTATGACAGTTACACGACGCATTGATGAAATTGGAGAAGATGTTGGCTAGTATCGATTCAGCCGTAGCGAGGAGATCACGAGTCTACGCCGATAGACCCGGATTTGCCGCGCGGCACGCCAAGACGCTGACCTCCGCACGTAGCGCATTGCTTTCGCTGTCAATCGCGGCTGCGCTCGTTTTCGCAGTCGAGTTGATCGTGCGCCACTCCCTGGCCGACACGGTTTCCTACTTCCTCGATCCGACCCGCCCGGCCTGGACCACCATCGGTGCATTCTTCCTCATTCTGCTCGCCATCGATGGTGCTTTCGGCCGTGAGCACAAGTCCGCCGTGGTGCTCGCGCCGCTGGCGATCATACCGGCCATCATCTGCCAGCAGAAGCAGGTCTTCCTTTCCGACCCGCTCTATCCGACCGACTTTCTCTTCGGTCGCCAGATTCTCGAACTGATGCCGGTTCTGGTCAAGGACCGTCCCTGGACTGCTGTCGGCATTGCTGTCGGCCTTCTCGCAGCCGTTGCCGCCATCGGTCTTTTGCTGCGCTACGCCTGGCGCAACTTCCCCAAGCTGACGCGCCGCGAGCGCATCGCCCGCGCCGCCTTTGCGTTGCCGCTGCTCTTCGCCTTCTGGAACATCATGGACTACAACCAGTTCTCCTGGATCCGTGATCGCCTGAAGGTCATCCCCATCATGTGGGATCAGACCGAAAACTATCGTCACAACGGCTTTGCGCTGGCGTTCGCGATCAACCTGCCGATGGCCAATGTCAGCGCACCTGCCGGCTACATGGCCGATGCGATCGACCGAATCCCGGTCAAGCCGCTGCCGGCCGGGACGTCCCATCGCAGCAAGCCCGACGTTATCGTGCTGATGAGCGAGTCCTTCTGGGATCCGACCCGTCTGCCGAACGTCAAGCTGTCGCCCGACCCGATGCCGACGATCCGCGAGATGCAGTCCGGCAACGTGTTCTCGCCGGAGTTCGGCGGCATGACGGCCAATGTCGAATTCGAAGCGCTGACCGGCTTTTCCAACGCCTTCCTGCCCTATGGTAGCATCCCGTACCAGCAGTACATCCGCAATCCGATCCCTTCGCTTGCCACCTTCTTCCGTGGCGAGGGTTATGTTTCGCGGGCCATCCACCCGTTCCAGAGCTGGTTCTGGAACCGCACCGCCGTCTACAAGGCCTTCGGTTTCGACACCTTCAAGTCGGAGGAAAACATGCCGCCGATGCAGAAGCGTGGCATCTTCGCCTCGGACGAGTCCCTGACCAACGAGATCATCCGCCAGGCCGATGCCATGGATGACCCGTTCTTCTTCTTCGCGGTCACCTTGCAGGGCCATGGCCCGTATGAGGCCAACCGCTACGCCAAGAACACCATCAAGGTTGAAGGCAACCTGCCCGAAAGCGACCGCCAGGTGCTGGCGACATATGCTCAGGGCATCAAGGAAGCTGACGAGAGCCTGAAGAAGCTGATGGACTGGGCGAAGGAACGCGACCGCGAGACCATCATCGTGCTGTTCGGCGATCATCTGCCGCCGCTGAACACCGTCTACACCAACACCGGCTTCATGAAGGGCGTGACGGCCGAGCGCAAAGGTCCGAAGGACCAGATGAAGGCGCAGCATGAAACGCCACTCGTCGTCTGGTCGAACAAGACTGGTCCGAAGAAGAATGTCGGCACGATCAGCCCGGCCTTCCTCTCCTACCAGATCCTGAAGCAGTCCGGCTACGAGCATCCCTACTACACCGGCTTCCTCGGCAAGGTGCACGATCAATACCGCGTCGTCGACCGCTACATGCTGATCCGCAAGAACGGCAAGGACGTCGCCGAGTGGTCCCGTCAGCCGAAGGTGCCGGCGCTGCTGCGTGACTATCGCTTCCTTCAGCACGACATGATGTTCGGCAAGCGCTACTCGACGGACCGCTTCTTCAAGTCGCACGCGGATCTTTACGCCGCAGGTTTCTAGTTGGTATCGCCGGAAGACGCGTCGCGTAAACACCGCTCTTGCACAGCGCAGGGTGCCGGAGAGCCTGAATGACAACACAGAACCGGACGGGTGACCGTCCGGTTCTTTTCATCTGAGGTCTCCCGTTGATTTCCTCACCGAAGTGGTGCGCTAGATACCGCCCGGACCATTCTCGGAGATAGCCATGCCGCATTTCAACGACCTGTCCCAGCACCTGTTCGGCAAGCCGCTTGCCGAACTCGGCGAAATCGAGCGCCGCATCCTTACCCGCGCCAAGGAGCGGCGCACAGTTGCGACGGACACCAACGCCGAGTTCAGCGCCGAGCTTTCCGTCGGCGATCGGCTTGCCGACTCCATCGCCAGGGTTGGCGGCTCCTGGGCCTTCATTCTCAGCTTTTGCGGCTTTCTGGTTGCCTGGGTGGTAGTCAACACCGTCTTGCTCATGACCGGGGCATTCGATCCCTACCCCTTCATCTTCCTGAACCTGCTGCTCTCGATGCTGGCGGCATTGCAGGCGCCGGTCATCATGATGTCTCAAAACCGGCAGGCCGAGCGCGACCGCTTCGCCGCGGCAAAGGACTACGAGGTCAATCTGAAATCGGAAGTCGAGTTGATCGCCCTGCATCACAAGGTCGATGACGTGCTGCTGCGCGAAATTGCCGAGTTGCGGGCCGACCTCGCCACTCTCAATCGCCAGCTTGCCCAATACCGGCACATACCCGACAACGACTAGCCTTATCCGGTACGGCTAAAACCCTCAAGAATCTACGCAATCCCTAATTCAATCACAAATATGCATTTTGCACCAATAGGCTATTTCTAGCCATTGAAACAACCTATTCGCGTATCAGAAAATTAATATTTGAAGCGCAGCCTGACGGTGCAGGGACAGAGAAAAAGCAGTCACGGTTCGGTCGGAGTTGCTGAAATGTCCAGAATAACGCGCCTGTTTGGCAGCCGCGATGGCGCTGCCGCAATTGAATTTGCAATCATCGCCCCTCTCTTCTTTCTTTGCGTCCTGACGTTGATCGCCTACGGCATCTACCTCAGCGCCGCCCATTCCATTCAGCAGATCGCTGCCGATGCTGCTCGTACCGCCATTGCAGGGCTTTCGGAAGGCGAGCGCGAACGTCTCGCCACCGACTACATCCAGCGCACCACGATGGATCAATCCTTCATCAAGCCGTCCCGCATGACCGTGACGGTCAAGGCCGACGCGAGCAATGCCAACCAGTTCACGGTAAGGATCAAATACGACGCCAGCGATCTGCCGATCTACAACATGTTCACCTTCGCAATGCCGAGCGAGCAGATCGAGCGCTTCGCCACCATCCGCTTGGGAGGCATCTGAAATGGTTCCGAAAGCACCGGCATTGCGCGCGCTCGCCCAATCTAGGCATGGCAATATCGGCATGTCCGCCGCGCTTGTCATGCCGCTGGTTATTGCGTCCATGGGGCTTGGCATCGACTACGGTTATCTCACCGTCCAGAAGCGGGAGATGCAGCAAACTGTCGATCTTGCCGCCATCGCCGCCGCATCGAACGTCTCTTCCGCAGAGCAGGCCGTCCTCAAGTACTTTTCCAACAACAGTCATAATTTCGCGGTCGCGACGCCCACCGGCCTGTTGACCATCGATGGCAAGGTTGTGCGACCAAGCGATGTCGCCACCGCAAAGATCGAAGGTGTGGCAACGGTCACACGCGGGCGTTATGTCCCCGATCCGAACATTACCGCCGGCCAGCGCTTCGTCAAGAACGCGGCCCCTTCGGATGCCGTCCAGGTTCACCTGCAAAAGAAGGGACAGATCTTCCTCGCCTCGGTCTTCGCCGAGCCACCGGATCTCAATGTCGTCGGAACGGCCGCAAGCTCGAAAATTGCCGCCTTTTCTGTCGGATCCCGCCTTGCCAGCCTGAACGATGGCCTCCTCAACGCCATACTCGGCCAGATGCTCGGCACCACCATCTCACTGAAGGTGATGGACTACACCGCCCTGATCGACGCGGATATCGACATCCAGCCGTTCCTGAAGATCATTGCGACCAAGCTCAGCCTCAAAACCGCCTCCTATGAAGACGTGCTCGACGCCAAACTGACGATGCCACAGCTGCTGTCGTCCATGCGGCTGTTCCAGGGACTGTCGGGAACAGTCAACTCCGCGCTCAAGAGCATCGAACTTGCGACGGCCAACAACAGGAAGACCTTTACTCTGGCGCAGATACTCAATCTTGATCCCAAGAAAGACCTGAGGATCGATGCCGGTTCAGACTGGACGATGAGGGTCAGCGCCCTGCAGATTGTCTCCGCCGCGGCCGCCATTGCCAACGGCCAGAACCAGATCGCGCTGAATGCGGTCGCCGGGTTGCCGGGAATAGCGTCGGCGACCGTCAAACTGGCGATCGGCGAACCGCCGGTCGAGACGCCAAGCCATCGCCTCGGCACGCCAGGTACTGCGGTCCGCACGGCACAGACCCGCCTTGCCGTCGAAGTGGGCGTAGACGGGCTGGCCGCCCTTGCCGGTATCCGTATTCGTTTGCCGATCTACGTGGAGCTAGCCCACGCCGAAGCCAAACTCTCCGATATCCGCTGCTACGGCGGCAAGCCGGAGAATGCAGCCGTCGTCGTCGATGCGGTTCCGGGCGTCGCTGAAATCGCGATCGGCGACGTCAACCCGAAGGTGCTTTCGAGCTTTTCGTCCGATGCCCGCGTCGAGCGCGCCCGCATCGTCGACGCGCTGGTGGTCAAGATCGACGCGATCGCCCACATCGAGGCGCAAAACCTTCAGGCGTCCCGCCTCACCTTTAGCCCTGCCGAGGTCGCCGCGCGTTCGATCAAGAGCGTATCGACCAAGGACATCCTCTCGTCGACGACGAAGACGCTGCTCAACAATCTGGATCTGAACATCCAGGTCTTGTTCCTGACGCTTGGCAGCCCGACGATCCTGCAACAGGCGCTGGCCCAGACGCTGGGAGCCGTCACAAAACCGGTGGACGATCTGCTCTACAACCTGTTGCTCCTGGTCGGGGTGCGGGTGGGCGAAGCGGATGTTCGCGTCACTGGGGTCAAGTGCCAACCACCAGTGCTCGTGCAGTAACACCACCCCGGAAAATGCGATGGGGCTGGCGACGGAAAAATCCTTTGCTTGCTCTTTCGAACAAAATGGCGGCTTCACACGTTATGAGCAAGGTAAAGCTGCTAAAAGCAGTAGAGTTGAGTAGTATCGAGGCAGGCGTGGCGAGGGATCGGCCTCCGAAGCCTACGCGAAACATCGTCGGGAGACGTGCACGACACATGCATTTGGTGGCAAAACAGGGGGATGCTGCACCGGAAAAACCGCCCGCCTTTACGGCGGATGGAATTTTGCGCAACCCGCTGCTGCGCGAGACGCTGCAGATCAGCGCCCGCGATCTGATGGCCGTCTATGACATCTTTCCGCGCGTGGCTCGTCTGGTCGCCTCCCATCAGAAATGGATTTTGAGCCAGGCCGCCTATGCGCTTCATCTCGAGCGCGATCCGACGCATCCGGATTCCGGCATCACAGCGGCGCGGCTGTTGAAGTTCATGCGTGATACCGGCGGTGCAAGTCGAAACACGGCAGCCGCATTCCTGGCAGAACTGCTCGCCTACAAATTGCTGCGCGATGTCAGCGGCGAACGGACGAACAAGAAGGTTCGCCCGCTCGAACCGACGGAAGTCAGCGAGAGCGCCATGATGCGCTGGTTCATGAGCCAGATGGGTACGCTCGATCGCCTCGATGGCGGCAATCGGCTGGAACACGTTGAGGCCGACACCTCCGTCCTTGTACGCACGCAGCCGATTGCGGCAAGAATGCTCCTGTCCGACAAGAACTGGAGCGAGCCTCCCGAAGGTGTCGCCATCTTCGCCTGGACCGAGTGCGGTGGCTTGCTGCTCGATGACCTGATGGCGCGCCCGAAAAGCCTGACGCCCGTCGATGGGAAGGTTTGGCTGGAACTCAACCTGGCCGAACTCGCCAACCATTATACCATCTCCAACACCCATGTCCGCAGACTGTTTACCAAGGCGCAGGACTCCGGCTACATCGGCCGATCGAACGACGGTTCGCGCGGTCGCTTCTGGATGAGCATCCGGTTGGTCGACGAATACTGTCGGTGGCAGGCCGTCAAGCTTGCCGCACTGGCCAACGCCTATGAGCGAGCCACCGACGGTGCGGTGCGACTCGCAAAATAGTCCGCGTCTTTCTTGCGGCGAAATCGACGTGCGCGTCGGAACGATCGGAAGCTGTCGGCGATTGCCTGCGCCTGCCTTAACCTGCCGGCGGTTTTCCTTGGGCCGATTGCGATCTAGGCTGCTGTCCCTGTGAACACGCCTGGCCTCGTCGGCACGATTTCGACCCCGTGGCGCTCCAGTTCGGGCCGGTGCTCCCGAAAGACCCTGTTCCAGGTCGCCACATCGGCGATTCCGACAAAATTCGTCGCGCGTGCCCCGTCTTCGCGCACACGAACCTCGCTGATCAGCCGGCTCTTCCAACACTCGCTCGTGGCCGGGGTATCGGCCAAGAACACGAATGCGACCACCCGATCAGGGCGGTGAGCAGCAAGGTATGCCAGGAGCGTGTCGGACAGCGCGCGATGGGGCGCATTGATCGTAGCGCAGACCATATTCTCCGCAAACTCATCGTCCGACATGGCCTTCGCCCTTCCTCTCTTCTGACGAACACGGCGTCGCAGCGAACCTGTGACAGGTTGACCTTTCGCCACAAACACTTTCCACGGCCGCGCCCGGTTTAGGCAATCGCGGGCTCGGTGAAAGACTTTAGCGGTGCGCGCATCGCTGGGCAAACGCAACCAATATACAATCGGCATTCGTCCGTTCGGCTCCGGCCACTCAGAACCACGGTACCTGCTCTCTCAACTCCAAGCTTGCCGGGCGCAGGTGCCGTTATTTCTCAGCGGACAGTTGACCCGTCCCCGGGGCCAGGACCGATAAAGATCGCGGTGAACAGGAAGAGGTGATTCGTGAGCGACTCCACGTGTTTCTTGACTGCAACCGAGGCCGCCAGGCGCCTTGGCGTCTCGATCAAGGCATTACGCCTCTATGAGCAACATGGGTTGATCGCGCCTGTGCGGACTTCGGCAGGATGGCGGACCTATGGCCCGGTGCAAATGGCGCGCGCGGGCGAGATCGCCGCCCTACGCTCGCTCGGCCTCACCCTGGCACAGATCCGACGCGTGCTCGATGGCGGTGCGCGCGAGCTTGGCCCTGCCCTGGCGCAGCAGCAGGGGCTGCTGGAGGCGCGGGCGCAGGATCTGCATGAGACAGTCGCAAAGGTCCGGCGTCTCCGCCGAGATCTGGCAAGCGATGCGGACAATGCGCCCGACTTGCAGCAACTGGTACAAGGGGAGCCGTCATCCGGCAATCCCGCGGTCGCCTTCAACCTGCCATGGCCATGGGGCGGTGAGGCGTTCAGCCTTCAGACGATCCGTCCGCTGACCTACATCATCGGACCGCTCGGCAGCGGCAAGACACGGTTGGCCAAAGCCATTGCCACGGCCCTGCCCGGCGCGGTCTTCGTGGGCCTCGATCGGCTGGAGGAGATAAACGGCGAGGCCACTCTCCGGCGGCTCGAGGTCGAACCTCGGCTAAAATCACGCATAGACACCGTTCTTGCGCGACTACTGGACGACGGCGCCGTCGCATCGCCACCTTTGACTGCTTTGTTGGTGGCATTGGAAGGGGATGCCGAGGCATTCGTAGTCGATATGGTCGAACAGGGCCTCGATGCCGCTTCGCAAACCGCCTTGCTAAAGCACCTGCGTCACCACCGTACCGACCGGCGGCCGATCCTCATGTTGACCCGATCCAATGCCGTCCTTGACCTGGCCGCTCTCGGACCAGAGGAAACCGTCATTCTGTGCCCGGCCAACCATAGCCCGCCGACCGAGGTCGCGCCCTATCCGGGTACCCCAGGCTACGAGACCGTCGCCAACTGCCTGGCGTCGCCGGAGGTCCGTGCGCGGACGCAAGGTGTCATCGCCTGGCGGCCGGAAGTGGCCTGAAGGCTTTTACGGTCGCCCTGCGTCAAACTTCGGCAGGTCGTCGTCGATGCCATAGAAATCGCCCTTGTCGGCGCAATAGATGTGATAGCCGGGTTTGAGGTCCGTCGGCTTTTCAAAGACGCCGGCCATGATCGACGTATAGTCGAGCCCATCGGCTTTCCAGAACAGGGCCGACCCGCAATGACGGCAGAAGCCCCGTTGCGCGCCGTCGCTCGAGCGATACCAGGTGACATCCTCAGCACCTTCCAGCTCCAGGTCGCGATCCAGCACATTGGTCGCGGCATAGTAGAGGCCCGTCTGCTTGCGGCATTGCGTGCAATGGCAAAAGATCAGCTCGCGTAGCTCTCCCCGCGTCTTGAAGCGCACCGCAGTGCAGAGACAGCTGCCGCTGTGGATGTCCGACATGGTCCCCCGACCTCCCTCAATGAAAAATGCCGGGCCAGCTTCGCGAGCGGGCCCGGCATTGTCAATTTCATAGCAGTCGCCCGACAGTCAGAAAAACTGAACCGTGCGGCGCTGCGTCAGGATCAGCCGTTGACGACCAGCTTCTTCTCGTCGCGCCCGCCCTTCATGCGCTCGGCCAGCAGGAACGCCAGTTCCAGCGCCTGGTCCGCGTTCAGGCGCGGATCGCAATGGGTGTGGTAGCGATCAGCCAGATCGTCGCCCGAAAGCGCGCGCGCACCGCCCGTGCATTCGGTGACATCGTTGCCGGTCATCTCGATATGGATGCCGCCCGGATGCGAACCCTCCGCACGGTGGATCTGGAAGAAGCTCTCGACTTCCGACAGGATCCGCTCGAACGGACGGGTCTTGTAGTTGTTGAGCGTGATCGTGTTGCCGTGCATCGGGTCGCAGGACCAGACGACCTTCTTGCCCTCGCGCTCGACCGCGCGGATGAGGCGCGGCAGGTGCTCGGCAACCTTGTCGTGGCCAAAGCGGCAGATCAGCGTCAGGCGGCCGGCTTCATTGGCCGGGTTGAGCAGATCGATCAGTTCCAGCAGGCCGTCGGCTGTCAGCGACGGACCGCACTTCAGGCCGAGCGGATTCTTGATGCCACGGCAGTACTCGATATGGGCGTGATCGGGCTGGCGGGTACGGTCGCCGATCCAGATCATGTGGCCCGAGGTCGCATACCAGTCGCCCGAGGTGGAGTCGACGCGCGTCAGCGCCTGCTCGTAGCCGAGCAGCAGCGCCTCATGGCTGGTGAAGAAATCGGTCTCGCGCAGGCTCGGGTGGTTTTCCGAGGTGATGCCGATCGCCTTCATGAAATCCATGGTCTCGGAGATCCGGTCGGCGAGCTTACGGTAGCGCTCTGCCTGCGGGCTGTCCTTGACGAAGCCAAGCATCCACTGGTGCACGTTGTCGAGGTTGGCATAGCCACCCATCGCGAATGCGCGCAGGAGGTTGAGCGTGGCAGCCGACTGGCGGTAGGCCATGATCTGGCGTTCCGGATCCGGAACGCGTTCGGCTTCCGTGAACTCGATGCCATTGATGATGTCGCCACGGTAGCTCGGCAGCTCGACGTCGCCCTGCTTCTCGATGTTGGACGAGCGCGGCTTGGCGAACTGGCCGGCGATACGGCCGACTTTCACCACCGGCTGCTGTGCACCAAACGTCAGGACCACGGCCATCTGCAGGAACGCGCGGAAGAAGTCGCGGATCGTGTCGGCACCATGCTCGGCAAAGCTCTCGGCGCAATCGCCGCCCTGCAGCAGGAAGCCGCGGCCCTCGGCAACATTGGCAAGTGCGCTCTTCAGACGCCGCGCTTCACCGGCAAACACCAGCGGCGGATACTTCGCGAGCTTCGCTTCCGTTGCCGTCAATGCAGCAAGGTCCGGATAGTCCGGCACCTGCTGGATGGGTTTCTGCCGCCAGCTATTCGGAGTCCAAGTCTGTGCCATTTCGATCACCTGTTGTCTGCCGCGGACTGCGGTCCGCGCGGGTCGCGCCCTGACGGCTTTGATACCGCCCGGTATTCGGAAATTTCACTGCGTCCGCGCCCTGCTCCAGCGCTTGGCCCAAGCCTTGGCGCCCGCCCGAAGCCGGTCACTTCGCGGATGCGGGCTTATAGACGTTAAGCGATGGCTTGGAAAGACATCCTACCAGAATTCATGGCTTTCAGCGCCAGGGAAAGCGAAGCGGCGGCGGGCTCAGTTAACCCGCTCGCCCTTGTGCACTCGATAGGACGGCGCATACATCGTCACGAGTTCTTCGGATGCGGTCGGATGAACGGCCATCGTCCGGTCGAAATCGTCCTTGGTGCATCCGGCTTTGAGCGAAATGCCAAGCAACTGCGCCATCTCTCCGGCGTCGTGGCCGAGGATATGCGCGCCCAGCACCTTGCGGTCGGCAGCGTTGACGATCAGCTTCATGATCGTCTTTTCCTTGCGACCGGAAAGCGTCGCCTTCATCGGCCGGAACTCGGCGCGATAGACTTCCAGGTCCTCGAACTGGTGGCCAGCCTGCTCTTCGCTGAGGCCGACCGTGCCGATTTCCGGCTGGGAGAACACGGCCGTTGCGATCAGGTCGTGATCGGGCGAGACGGGGTTGTTCTTGTACTCGGTCTGGATGAAGCACATCGCCTCGTGGATCGCGACCGGCGTCAGCTGCACGCGATCGGTGACGTCGCCAAGCGCATAGATGCCAGGCGCGCTGGTGCGCGAGAAGGCATCGACAATGATCGCGCCGCGCTCATCCGTCTTCACGCCGGCGCTTTCAAGCCCCAGTCCCTTGGTGTTCGGCACGCGGCCGAGCGCCAGCATCACCTGGTCGACGGCGATCTCGCCGTGCTTCATCGTGTGCGCCACACGTTTGCCGTCGGCGTCGACAGCCACGGACTGGATGATGTCCTCGCAAAGGATCCGGATACCCTTCTCTTCCATCGCCGCGTGCAGACCGCGGCGCATATCCTGGTCGAAGCGCGACAGGATTTCCTTGCCGCGATAGATCAGCGTCGTCTCGACGCCGAGACCGTGGAAGATGTTGGCGAACTCGACAGCGATATAGCCACCGCCGGCGATCAGGATCGACTTCGGCAGTTCCGCAAGGTCGAAGGCCTCGTTGGAGGAAATGCAGAGTTCGTGTCCCGGCAGCGCGTCGTGCGGCGTCGGATGCCCACCGACGGCAATGACGATGCGCTCGGCGGTGACGGTCTTGCCGGTGTCGAGCAGACGAACGGTGTTCGGGCCGACGAGTTCCGCCCGGGTACGCAGGATCTCTGCGCCGGCATTGGCAAGCCCCTTCTGGTAGAGACCTTCAAGCCGCGTGATCTCCTGCTCCTTGGCGGCGACAAGCTTCTGCCAATCGAAGCGGCTTTCACCGACCGTCCAGCCAAACCCGGCTGCATCCTCGAAGTGCTCGGTGTATTGCGACGCGTAAACGTAGAGCTTCTTCGGCACGCAGCCACGGATGACGCAGGTGCCGCCGTAGCGGAATTCTTCGGCGATTGCGACCTTCTTGCCCAGGCTCGCCGCCAGCCGACCGCTTCTGACGCCACCGGAGCCGCCACCGATCACGAAGAGGTCATATTCGAAAGCGGGCATGGGCGAACTCCTGAAGGTCGTGCAGACGGAAATTGGGATCATGGGAGCACCGTCCGGTCGGCATTTCGCCGACGGCATGCCCCGCCCGGGGTGGGAGCCCCGTTGCAGGCACATATAGTGTTGCACTGCAGAAAAAGAAAAGCCCGGATTGCTCCGGGCTCCTCAAAACGTGATGACTTTGTCGGGCTGGCCCAAGGTCAGTTCAACTGGCCCCAGATTATCTCAGACTATTGAGCCGGCGCCGCCGGCGTGCCCTCAACAAGCGCCGGGGCCGACGTGCCGACCTTGGCGTCAAGCGACTTCGTCGCTTCCGTGTTCAGATCGCGCGACACACCAGCTGCCCAGATGTCGGCAGCCTTCAACAGTTCGCGCGAAGCGATCGGGCCATCGTTCAGAAGCTTCTTGCCGGCCGTCGAGTTGTAGAACTCGGAAATGGCGTTCAGTTCTTCCAGCGTGAAGGTCTTGGCGTAGATCGTCGCAGCTTCGTTTTCGAGGTCGGCGCGGCGTGCAGCCAAGGTCAGAGCCTTCTCGTCGACGGTCGCGGTGATCAGCTCCTGGAAGTTCGGCGAAGCCTGGATCAGCGTGTTCTTCAGGCGCTCGGCGAGGTTCGGCAGGATGTTGTCAAAGCTGTTGGTGACACCAAGTGCCGCGATGGTCGCGCGAGCAGCCTTGATCTGTTCTTCGGACACGTCCTGAGCCTGGACTGCCGGAATGGATGCAGAAAGGAGAACCGCGGTGGCTGCGAAAGTGCGGACAAGACCTGCGAGTTTGTTCATTTTTATCCATGCTCCTGTGTTTGTCGCATGCTGCCCGGGCGATTGCCGCCGCCAGGCCCGCATGTGTGGTAACCTGTTTTCTTCACCGTCCCGGCTCCTGGCGGAGCCACGGGAATCGGCTCAAGACGCGGTCAGAATGCGTGCCTCTTCCGGTCCAGCAATAATTGCCAGCGAAGCGATGCCGATGAAAAGTCCATGCTCGACGACGCCGGGAATGGCATTCAGCTCTCCCGCGAGCGCATCTGCATCAGGAATACGGCCAAAAGATGCATCAAGAATGAGGTGTCCGCCATCGGTCTTGAAGGGGCCGTCGCCTGAATTGCGCACGGAAATTTCGCCGGTAAGGCCGAGCCGCGAAGCCACCTTTTCAATGGCGATCCGCGTTGCCACCTGACCGAAGGGATTGACCTCGATCGGCAGCTTGAACGCGCCGAGAACGTCGACGACTTTCGATTCGTCGGCAATCACGATCATGCGCCTGGAAGCAGCCGCGACGATCTTTTCACGCAACAGCGCGCCGCCGCCACCCTTGATCAGCCGCAGGCGGCCGTCGACCTCGTCGGCGCCGTCGATCGTCAGATCGAGTTCGGGAAGTTCGTCCAGCGACTTCAGTTGCACGCCCAGTTCCAGGCAGAGCCGTGCCGTGCGCTCGGAGGTCGGAACACCCTCGATGCGAAAGCCTGAGGCGACCTTTTCGGCCAGCAGCCGAACGAATTCCTCCGCCGTCGACCCCGTGCCGATGCCAAGCCGCATGCCGTCTTCGACATGTTCGAGCGCCGCTGCCGCGGCTTTGATTTTCATTTGGCGGGCGTCCATGCGCCAGTCGCTCCCTTATGTTCACCGGATGTGCATGTGGTAAGCCCACCTTTGTCATCCGTTTTCCGCTGAGACACTTACACGCCCCAAGCTGCAAACAAAAGCCAAATTCAAAGGCGCCGCCCGGATTCCCGCACGCTTCCCACGCACACTTGCCATTGCATTTCGGCGCAACTTCGCCTACCCGAACGGCAACCCTTTCCCGCTACGCGAGGTTCTCTCCTTGTCTTCTCCCATTGTCGTCTTTGATCTCGACGGAACTCTTGTCGATACGGCGCCGGATCTGGTGGCGAGCCTCAACCATGCGGTGACCCAGGCCGGCGTCGAGCCCGTCACGTACCGCGACCTCACCCACCTCGTCGGCCATGGCGCCCGCGCGATGATCGAGCGCACGTTCGCCATGCGCAACAAGCCGCTCGATGAAGACGCGCTCGCCTGGCAGATGAAGGAATTCGTCGACTTCTATCATGGCTCGATGCCCGGTGATTCCCTTCCGTATCCCGGCATGCTCGATGCGCTCGACCGGCTGGCTGCAGCCGGGTTCAAGCTCGCCGTCTGCACCAACAAGCCGGAAATGCTGGCAAATCGCCTGCTTGAGCGCCTCGGCCTTCTCGATCGCTTCGCTGCGGTGTCGGGCGGTGACACGTTCGAGATCCGCAAGCCGGATGCGGACCATCTGCTGCGCACGATCGCCAATGCCGGCGGCAGCGCCCAGCACTCGGTGATGGTCGGTGACAGCCTCAACGATATCCTCGTCGCCCGCAACGCCGCGGTCCCATCGATCGCCGTCCCGTTCGGCTATTCCGACGTTCCGATCGAGAGCCTTGAGCCGACGATCATCATCCAGCACTTCGACGAATTGACGCCGGAACTGGTCACGGGACTTTTCAACGGCAAGTGAGTTGCGGCCCCGGAGCCGCCTTGGAAGATCCAAGTCGCTTCACAGCAACGGTTGACTTCATCGCCAAGACGGATCGCAGGACTGGCGATGCCCGATGGGTTGGCGGACTCGCACCAAAGCGACGCGACAGCCCTCCTTCGCGGACCGCCAGAATGAAAAGACCCCACGGAGGTTCTCCATGGGGTCGCAAATTCCGTGAACACGGATGGCATCAATGCCCACCGAGCCTCTTTGGCGCAGATTTACCCCTCGGCCCGGCGGGCGTTGCGGGTCGCCTCGAAGGCGCGGTTCATGTACATGTCGCGCTCGTATACGTCGTCGAAATACTCTATGACACCGTCCTTGTTCGGCCAGGCTGTGAAATAGGCGACGTAAACCGGAACCTTCTGCGGCACCTGCAGCGCCTTGTTGCGGCCGCCGCCGATTTCCTTGCCGACATCCTCGATGCTGGTGCCAAGCACGGCTGCTGCCATCCGGCGCGGATCGGCAAGCCGGACGCAGCCATGGCTGAGCGCACGCTGGTCGCGCTTGAAGAAACTCTTCGACGGCGTGTCGTGCATGTAGATGGCGTGTGCATTCGGGAACAGGATCTTCAGTTCACCGAGCGCATTGTCGCTGCTCGGCGGCTGTCTGACCGCAACAGACGCAGTCGATCCGTTCCAGTTGATCGACGACGACGGCACCGAACGGCCGCCGACTTCCACCTGATAGCCCATTCGATCGAGATAATTGGGATCGTTGCGCAGCTTCGGCAGCATCTCGTTGATGATGATCGACTGCGGCACGCCCCAGTAAGGGTTGACCTCGACGGTCTGGATCTCGTCCTGGAAGAAATAGGTCTGGTTTGCCTTGGAGCCGACGACCACACGCATCGAAAACTGCTCGGTGCCGTTGTCGGTATAGGACGCCGTAAAGGCCGGCTGGTTGATGAAGACGTAGCGGTTGCCAAGACCGTCGGGAAGCCAGCGCGCCTGTTCCATCGCGACTTCGAGCTTGTTGATCCTGGCGGCCGTGCTGTCGCCACCCGTCAGGATGCGCAGCGACGCCTGCCCCACCACGCCATCGGCCTTGAGGCCGTGCTCCTTCTGGAACGCTTCAACCAGTGCAACCAGCTCCGGGGTGTACTCCGGCGTTCCCTGGTAGGCCGCAAGCACCGCGGCGTGGTCCGCCTTCAGCGTCTCGGAGCCCTTGATGCGGATGCCCGCGACAATGTTGGCAAGTTCCGGATTGCTCTGGCCCGGCTTCAAGAGCGTGCCCGGCGCAATTTCGACGCGCTGTTCCATGCCTTTTTCCGCGCGCAGACGCTCAAGCTCCACCGACAGGGCGGCAAACTGCGCGCTCTTCGGGTTCTGATCGTTGAGCAGTGTGGCGACATCGGTCGATGCCGAAAGCTTGTCGAGGAAGGCGCCGAGATCGACGGTCTTGCGCTGAAAATCGTGATAGCCGGAAATCTTGTTGGGATCGATGCGGCCGCGCACGGTGTCCTGCACATAGGACAGGGTAGCTGCGGACAATGCGAGTTCGAACTGAACGAGCTCCTTTTCGCGCGCGATCATATCGCCCCGATCGAAATCGTCGGAGGGCACCTGAACGGCATAATCCTGTGGATCGAGCCCGACCTTCGCCGCCTCGGCAAGCACGGCCATCGCCGACTTCGCCCGCGCATTCACACCCGCGCCGTCGATCCAGACGAAATCTGAACGCGAGCCGTAATGGGTCTCGATGGCCTTTGCGACGGCTGCGGTTGCGCGCACATCGACGTCCGGCATGAACTGGCGAGCATCTGCGAGCGGCGTGCGCAGCATCGGTGGCAGTGCGCCATTGCGCACTGAGCCGGTCACGACCGGATCCAGCAGCTTGTCGGTTGCGATCCGGCGCAGCGGATCGGCCTTGTAGGTGTAATACTGCGGACCCGTGACCTTCGGCAAAGGCTTGGCAACCGCATTCTGCTGCGGCTCGACCATGGCGCCGACGCCTGGAAGCGACTGCGGCTGCGACTGCTGAGGTTCCGGCTTCTTCCTGCCTGCGCGGATGAAATCGCCGAGCGAGAAGGCCGATGCCGGCCGAGCATCCAAAGTCGCGACCGCACAACCGCTCATGAGCGCTACGATCGCTGCCGTCTTAAAAATTCTCATGTGAAACTGCGTCCCCGTATCGCGTTGTCGCCGAACTCGGCTTTAGCCAATTCCTCGCCACGCCCTCGTGCTCCAAAACTTATAGAAAAGGATGGTGAATGAAAAGGAAACGCGCCTGCCCGAACTCGCATGAAACCACCTCGATGACGCGAAAAAAAACGGCTCATTTCCAGGACGTTCGAAAGGGCATAAAAATTTGATTTGCATCGACATTAATGCTGCAGCAATGGGCGTCCGCGGCCAGTGCGCAGCATTCCTGACGGCACGGAAGGTTGCGAATGTGACTGAAACGCCACAAGAAATGCGCATGCGGCGAGAAGAAGGCGAATCACCCATTGCATGGCGTCAGAGCCGCGTTTCGTCGCAAGCCTGCCTTTCAAACGATTGTAGCATTGCCAGCGCCGCGGCCACCTCTTTACAAGCCTTTCCAGCCGGGGCAGAGAGAGGCCCGGCACCTTGGGGAGGGACAGCCGGTTGCGGCCGCGTCCCCTCGCCCAGACTTCATGAACCGCATGACGAAGGCAGGGATCACGATGACATCGACGCGCACGGAAACAGATACGTTCGGCCCCATCGAAGTGGCAAACGATCGCTACTGGGGCGCCCAGGCCCAGCGATCCCTGGGTAACTTCAAGATTGGCTGGGAAAAGCAGCCGGCGTCGATCGTCCGCGCCCTCGGCATCGTCAAGCAGGCTGCCGCCCGCACCAACATGGCACTCGGCCGCCTCGATGCGACCGTCGCCGATGCCATCGTAAAGGCGTCGCAGGAAGTCATCGACGGCAAGCTCAACGAGCATTTCCCGCTCGTCGTCTGGCAGACCGGCTCCGGCACGCAGTCGAACATGAACGCCAACGAGGTGATCTCGAACCGGGCGATCGAAATGCTCGGCGGCGTGATGGGCTCGAAGAAGCCTGTCCACCCCAACGACCACGTCAACATGAGCCAGTCGTCGAACGACACCTATCCGACGGCCATGCACATCGCCTGCGCCGAGCGCGTTATCCACGACCTCTTGCCGGCCCTGAAGCACCTGCACAAGGCGCTCGAAGCCAAGGTCAAGGCGTTCGATCACATCATCAAGATCGGCCGCACCCACACCCAGGACGCAACCCCGCTGACGCTTGGCCAGGAATTCTCCGGCTATGCAGCCCAGGTCGCCTCCTCGATCAAGCGCATCGAGATGACCCTGCCCGGCCTTTGCGAACTGGCCCAGGGCGGCACCGCCGTCGGTACCGGCCTCAACGCACCGGTTGGATTTGCCGAACAGGTTGCAGACGAAATCGCCAAGATCACCGGCATTGCCTTCACCACGGCGCCGAACAAGTTCGAAGCGCTTGCCGCCCACGATTCCATGGTCTTCAGCCACGGCGCGATCAACGCCGCTGCCGCCGCCCTCTTCAAGATCGCTAATGACATCCGCTTCCTCGGCTCCGGCCCGCGCTCGGGCCTCGGCGAACTGTCGCTGCCGGAAAACGAGCCGGGCTCGTCGATCATGCCGGGCAAGGTCAACCCGACCCAGTGCGAAGCGCTGACCCAGGTCTGCGTCCAGGTCTTCGGCAACAACGCCGCACTGACGTTTGCCGGCAGCCAGGGCCACTTCGAACTCAACGTCTTCAACCCGCTGATGGCCTACAACTTCCTGCAGTCTGTGCAGTTGCTCGCCGATGCCACAGTCTCCTTCACCGACAACTGCGTCGTCGGCATCGAAGCCCGCGAAGACAACATCAAGGCAGCCCTTGATCGCTCGTTGATGCTGGTGACGGCACTGGCGCCGAAGATCGGCTACGACAACGCCGCAAAGATCGCCAAGACGGCGCACAAGAACGGCACGACGTTGCGCGAAGAAGCAGTTGGCGGCGGCTACGTCACCAACGAAGAGTTCGACGCGGTCGTCCGCCCGGAAACGATGATCAGCCCGGCCTGATCGGCAGATCAGCCGGCCTGATCGGTTTGTTGCTGCCGCGGCCCTTCTATCGGCGTCGCGGCAGTGCCCTCGCCCGGGCTAAAGGGAAATCGCATTATCGGTGTTAAGTCGAATTGTCTTCGTTCGCGAAAACAATCATTAAGACTTCGCAAATCATTTGCCCCTAAAAATCAGTACCCGTAAGCAATGAGTAATATTGAGGGTTTGCGGATGCAAACGGCCACATCTGGAAAAACGCAGGCTCCGGATATCGCAGCGCAGGTGACCCATGCGATGCGCATGATGGGCGTTTCGCCGATACCGCGCAATTACGAGCTTTATTACGAAGCCTATCTCGGTTCGAACCCACAGCTGTCCAAGGAGCTCGCCGCCCTCGGCAGCCGGGCGACTCAGGAAGAACTCGACGCGATCGGCGCGCAGTATTTCAGCCATATCCACCGTTCGACCGGCATCGAACGCGCCCATACCAGTCTTGCGGCCAAGCTGGCCGAACTCGTCAACCTGTTGAAGGACGAGCAATATGCGCTCGAAAACTACAACAAGGTTCTCGACGAAGCCTATGTCAACATAACCAGCAAGAGCGCTTCCAGCGCCGACATCCTGCGCCACGCCATCGGCATCCTGACTGAAGCAACCGCCGACACGATGAGCCAGGGCAAGGAACGCGTCCAGACCGTGGTGCAGAAGTCCTTCGAGATGGAGGTCATCCGGCAGGAACTCGACGAGTACAAGCGGATCGCCAACACCGATTCGCTGACGCGGCTCGCCAACCGCCGCGCCTTCGACGACAATCTCGCAGCTGTCTACAACAACGATCACCAGAAGAACTTCACCGGCCTGCTGGTCGCCGATATCGACCACTTCAAGAAGGTGAACGACACGTTCGGACACCCCGTGGGCGACAAGATCCTGGCGACAGTCGGCAGCGTCATCCGTGCCAATGTCCGGCGCGATGCTTTCGTGGCGCGGACTGGTGGTGAAGAATTCGCCATCATCCTCAACGACAGCAGTCAGGAAGAATGCCTGCAGGTCGCAGATCGCATTCGCACGGTGCTTGCGGGAACGCCCTTCCGCAACTCCAAGACCGGCGTCAATTACGGCCCGATCACCCTGTCGGTCGGCGTCTGCATGGCGACCGCCGCCGAGGATGCCGTCGACCTCTACAACAAGGCGGATATCGCGCTCTACTCCGCCAAGAATGCCGGCCGCAACAAGACGATGCTGTTCGAAGACGGCATGCGCAAGGAATCCGGCCGCAACTGGCTGATCTACAGGCGCTAGCGAACTCTCGACACTCCCTTGGTAAGATGGCGCCCGATCGGCGCCATTTTCGTTTCGCCTCCCCGTTCCCTTGGAAACAGCCAGATCAGGTTGCACCCGCTACAACCCTGACAACAGGGAACAACGGCTACGAAAAGCGCGATCGGTTCCCACAATTCGAGGGGAGAACCGACATGAAGCGCATTCTTGCAGCAATGATAGCGACCGCCCTGATGGCCGGAGCATCGGCGACCGCCGACGCAAAAGACGTCAGACAGGATCCGATCACCGTTGCCTCGCTCGACAGCGCCACCGCCAACACCGGCTGGCTTCAGGTACTGTCGCAGGGCGGCACTAGGCAGAAGGCGAAGCGCAGCGACATCAGCCAGTCGCCGATCGCCCGAGAACTCGTTGCCATCCCGGCAACCGCAACGCCGGGCACCATCATCATCGACAACTCCGAGCGCAGGCTCTACCACGTCGTTGGCCGCGGTATCGCCGTCAAATACGCTGTCAGCGTCGGGCGCAAAGGGTTTCTCTGGACAGGCACCAACACCGTCAGCCGCAAGGCCGAGTGGCCGACCTGGATCCCGCCGGAAGACATGCGCGTTCGTGAAGCAAAGAAGGGCAAGGTGCTGCCGGCGAGCATGGAAGGCGGCATCGACAACCCGCTCGGCGCCCGCGCCCTGTATCTCGGCTCGACGATCTACCGCATTCACGGTACCAACCAGCCCCTCTCGATCGGCAAGGCGATGTCATCGGGCTGCATCCGCATGGCCAACGAGGACGTCGAGCATCTCTATGCCAATGTCGAGATCGGCGCGACGGTGATCGTTCGCGACTGACAGGTTGGTTTCCCCCAAGAGACTGGCGCGCAACGGCGGCTAGCGACAGTCGGAGGCGCCCGCCTGTCTCGCGATGGCGATCAATTCCGGCCGGTATTCGAAATGCATGGTGTCGAAATGATACCAGCGCCCGCCCCAGATGAAGCCGTGTTTCTCGAAGATCTCGACGATGTCGAGCGGATAGCGGTTACGGTAAGGCGCTGCCCCGCTCTTGGCGCCGCCGGCCCAACGCCAGTAGTCGGCAAAGGCGGTATTGAGATCGATCGCAGCACCAAAGCTGTGCACCGAGAGCGTGCGCGTACCGGCGATATTGCGCCAGTTGAAAGTCCCGGCACTGGGAACAAGATACCGCTTCAGCTTCGGTCGTGAGGTAAGTTCGGCCTCTACTGATTGCAGCGCCTTGGCCACGCCATGCCTGCGGGTGACCATCAGGCGCTCGCCGAACCAGTTGACCGTGACGAGATCGCGCCTGGCGCTCGCAGCGCTGGCGCCATAGAGACGTTTCATCAAGGCCTCGCTGCGGATGCGCCCCGGATCGAAATCCTTAGGCGGCGGCTTTGCGCAGGCGCCAAGCGGATAGATCTGCGAAAGACTGTCTTCGATGTCGCCGGACGCGAGCTTTTCGGCGTGGCTCTTCTGCCTGCCGTCATCGATCGGAAGCGCCGTGCCGCCATCGCGCAGCGTCAACGTATCTGTGCCAACCTCAACGATCCCTTCCGGATAGGCCCTGGCGAGCAATTCGAGTTTCTCTCGAAGTGTCGGATCGGCAGCCAAGGTATCGCCGACGCACACCGACAGAAACACAGTCGCTACCCTCAGACAGGTGCACAGAGAACCACGTCGCATCACGTCCCCATCTCTCGGCACTCCCGATCCGGCCGAAGACCACGCACGGGAATGCGCGGCCGATCGGTCCAGCCTACCACATGGTCTTTGCGGCGCGCTCCGGCCATTCGCGATCATAGGTTTCCCGGTCGAAATCCGCCTTGGCGGCCTTCAGCAGTGCGCCGGGCGTTGGAAGCGTGGCGGGATCGATGAAGCGTTCAGGGTTCCAGATCTGCGACCGCATCAACGCGCGAGCACACTGGAAATAGACCTCACCGATGGTGACGACGATGACGCTGCGCGGGTTCTTGCCATCCACCTCGAAGGAACCTGTCAGTGCCGGATCGATGCTGACCGCGGCGGTGCCATTGATCCGCATGGTGGTATTGGATCCGGGCACCAGGAACATCAGCGCGACACGTGGATCGCGCACGATGTTGGCCAGCGAATCGACGCGGTTGTTGCCGCGCCAGTCGGGCATCAGGATCGTTTTGTCGTCGGCGATCCTGACGACACAATCGTCGTCACCGCGCGGAGAACAGTCGAGCCCTTCGGGGCCGACCGTGGCAAGGGCGGCAAAAGGCGAAGCCTCGATCATCTGCCGGTATTCCGCGGTCAGCGCCTTGGTGACCTTTGCCACCGATGCCTCGCTGACACCGCCGTAAAGCGCGCTCAATTCCTCGACCGTGGTGATGATCGACATGCCGTCCTCCCGCTAATGCACGATATCCGCACGTCGAAATCGATGCACGGAATCATGCCGTCAATCCAATAGCAGCAGCAAGCCTTGCGCCACTAAAAAGCGCCCGACGCTGCGGATCGAAGCGATCCTTTCGACGGATAGCATGACAAGCGTATGACGACGTCAAAGCGACCGGCAGAAGCTGACCCGCCCAGGAGCGGCGTGACGCGACGCGCGTTCCGCCTTGACCGGCAAGGTGGCCTCAGGCCGCGGCCTTTCGATCCTCACCATGGACGAACGCATTGACCCTGTCGATGACGGGCGCTGCGGAGACGATACGGCGATGGCCATAACCGTTCGCCCAGTGAAGTTCGACATTGGGCCCGGCCGCCGCATAACGGCGGGCATGGTCGGCCGAAACCTCCTTGTCGTCTTCCGCATGGATGATCAAGGTCGGCACGGCCCTGACTGCAAGGATCTTGGCCGCATCGAAATCCTCCAGCCGACGCCCGGCCAAGCGCTCGACGACGCCTTCAAACGCTTGCTGCGTCTTCGGCGACAGGCGAAGAATTTTGCCAAAGCCCTTGAAAAGCCACGTCATCTCGCTCGGCGCACCGATGAGGACTAGCTTCTTTGCCACATGGCTGGGCACGTCGCAGACGACGCCCCCCGCCGCGCAAGCCAGGCTGCCGCCGCCAAAGGAATGGCCGACGCTCACATCAAACCCGCCAAAATGACGCCAGGCGGCGTCGATCGCCCTGACCGCTGCAACCATCGTCAGCGTGCGCCCCGGCGACGCGCCGTGCCCCGGCCAGTCGAGCGTCACCACTTCGGCGCCACCGGCAACCAGCCCCTCGATCATGGCGGCGAGATAGTCGCTACGCGATCCCCAGCCGTGGACAAGCAGCACGCGCTTGGCATTGGCGGCATTGCGCGGACCAACGAAATGCCGGGCCATCACCCACCCACCAGCATAAGACAGCGTCACCGGCTTACCCTTGGCAATCACGGGAGCCGCAGCCGCCAGTGCCGCGCGTTCCTTGGCGTTCTTCGGTTTGCGCCCGGGCGTCACGGTGAAAAGCTTGAAGGCCAGCCGGCCGGCGGCCTCCGGTGAAATGGCCGACACGCCGGCAAGCGCATGGCGGATGACCTTGATCGCAAAGGATGCCATAGTGAGAATCTCTTAATATGTTCAATGCTGAACATTATTGTACAACGATGAACAAAAATCAAGTGACGAACGAACAGCATCATTTCCCTTGGGACCACCCGCGTTTTCGCAGCTGGATTGCCGTTGCCCGCGCCTGTCAGCTGATGCAGCAGACGATGACGCGTTCTCTCGCGCATCTCGACATCAAGACGCCGCACCTCGACATCCTGATCAACCTCTATCGCTTCGACGGGATCTCGCAGCAGGAGCTTGCCCGCAAGCTGCTGGTGGGGCGGTCGAACATGAGCATGCTGCTGCCGCAGCTGGAAAAGCGCGGCCTGATCGAGCGCCGCGGCGACGACAAGGACAAGCGAGTGCTGCGACTGTCGCTGACGCCATCAGGGCGCACGCTGACCGAAGAGGCGATGGAGGTTCAGACCGGCCTCATCGGAAAACTGATGGAGGACGCGCCGCTCGAGGAGTGCATGGTTGTGGCACAATCCATGGAGCGACTGATCACCCTTCTCCTGAAGCACGAAAGCGAAATCGCCTGACGCCCGACCGGGCTGGTCAACCGGGTGAGCCTTCCTGTGCCTCACGCGCTTCCGCGAATCAGCTGCCACTCGGTATAGATGCCGCCGATGGTTTCGAGCGCGAACCGCTCCTTATCGAGGTCGCGGAACGCTTCGATCACATCCGCTGCGGTCTCGGCATCTCGCCCAGAACGTTCAACACCTGCGCGCCGAAGAGACGCGCTCGAACAGCGGTACGGCGACCGCACCGGCGATCAACAAACCGTCTCTTTTTGAAAAGGTTCAGCGCGGCTTTTCGGTCTTGTCGCGCGACATGCCCTTGTCGGCCAGCTCCTGTTCATAGACGGCAAACAGCTCTTCGCCCTTCTCGCCCAGTTCACGCAGGTAGGTCCAGGTAAAGATGCCTGTGTCGTGGAAATCATCGAAGCCGATGCGCACGGCATAGTTTCCTGTCGGCTGCATCGAAATGATCTGCACATTTCGCTTGCCGGGCACGGTCACCCGCTGGCCCGGCCCGTGGCCCTGCACCTCGGCAGACGGCGAAAGCACGCGCAGCATCTCCGCCGAAAGATCGAAGGATGCGCCGTCGTTGAAGGCGACGACGAGGCGATGGCGATCTTTCGATACGCGCAGTTCCGTCGGCCAGATGTCGCTCATGGTGTCTGCTCCTGTTTTCAAGCAACGCTTATCGGAAGAATCGCCTGCCGAGAATTACCCGGCTTTTCCAATCAACACTTTGCGACAGGATGCGCCTTGACGCGACCACGTTTGCTGACGACATTGAAGGAGCTGGGAGAAAGACGTGTGAACACTGCAGCGATAGTGAAAAACGGCGCTACGGCGCTTGTCGACAAAACCGTCCCGATGATCGACCCGTTCGGCCGGGCGATCACCTATCTGCGCGTATCCGTCACTGACCGCTGTGATTTCCGCTGCACCTACTGCATGGCGGAACACATGACCTTCCTGCCGAAGAAGGACCTGCTGACGCTGGAAGAGCTTCACCGGCTCTGTTCCGCCTTCATTGGCAAGGGCGTGCGCAAGCTGCGCCTGACCGGCGGCGAGCCGCTGGTGCGCAAGAACATCATGTTTCTGGTGCGCGAACTCGGCCGCGAGATCGAAGCCGGGCGGCTTGATGAGCTGACGCTGACGACCAACGGCTCGCAGCTTGCGAAACACGCCGCCGAACTGGCCGAATGTGGCGTGCGGCGCATCAACGTTTCGCTCGACACGCTCGACCCTGCGAAATTTCACCAGATCACCCGCTGGGGCGATCTCGGCAAGGTCATCGAAGGCATCGACGCGGCGCAGGCCGCCGGCATCAGGGTCAAGATCAACGCCGTCGCGCTCAAGGGCTTCAACGACGCGGAGATTCCCGATCTGATGCGCTGGGCGCATGGGCGAGACATGGACCTGACCTTGATCGAAACCATGCCGATGGGCGAGATCGAGGAGGATCGGACCGATCACTACATGCCGCTGTCGGAGATGCGCCGGCAGCTCGAAGAGCAGTTCACGCTCTCCGACATTGCCTACAAGACAGGTGGACCTGCCCGCTATGTCGAGGTAGCAGAGACCGGCGGCCGGCTCGGGCTGATCACGCCGATGACCCATAACTTCTGCGAAAGCTGCAACCGCGTCCGACTGACCTGCACCGGCACGCTCTACATGTGCCTCGGCCAGAACGACGCCGCCGATCTGCGCACAGCACTTCGCGCCTCGGATGACGACGCCTATCTCGGCCAGGTGATCGACGAAGCCATCGGCCGCAAGCCCAAGGGCCATGATTTCATCATCGACCGCGAGCACAACCGCCCCGCCGTCGCCCGCCACATGAGTGTCACTGGCGGCTGAGCGTCACTGGCGGTCGAGCGAGCCAATATTCATCAGTGCGTGGTCCGCCCCTCATCCGCCTGCCGGCACCTTCTCCCCGCCAGCGGGGCGAAGGACGCGTGTGGCAGCGCTCCACCCTGAGCCCTGAGCCCTGAGCCCTGAGCCCTGAGCCCTGAGCCCTGAGCCCTGATGGCGAGGAGTTGAGACGTCGGTCAAGCGCGAATAGCGCGTCGTAAGAGGCCATGTGATGGGTAGAATGGCCCAAGGTCACACGAAACCCATAGCGTGGCACGTCCCCTCTCCCCGCGGGCGGGGAGAGGGCTAGGGTGAGGGGCAACCGGCAGGCACATAGCACGCCGGAGGCGTCCCTCAAGCCGCGTAGTGTGCCCCGTAACCACGCCCATGCCCCTGGCCGCGAACCATCGACGTGCCGGTCTTGAAGCGCTCGATCTTTTCGTTGAGCGCCTCGACCTGCCGGCGCAGGCCGTGGATCTCGGCAGTGTTTTCTTCCACCATCGCCGCGTTCTGCTGGGTGATCAGTTCGACCTCGTGCACCGCCGAGTTGACCTCGTTGAGACCGGTATACTGGTCGGCAGCCGCAGCCTCGATGTTGCTGACGAGCTGGTGGATGGTGCCGATGTGGTCGTTGATGACGGCAAGCGCGTCGCCGGTTTCCTTCACCAGCGCCACACCACTTCTGACCTGCGCCGAGCTTTCGGAGATCAGCCCCTTGATCTCGCGCGCAGCCCCGGCGCAGCGCTGGGCAAGTTCCCGCACTTCCTGCGCGACAACGGCAAAGCCGCGACCCGCCTCGCCTGCGCGCGCCGCTTCGACGCCGGCATTGAGCGCCAAGAGGTTGGTCTGGAAGGCGATCTCGTCGATGACGCTGATGATCGTGCTGATCTTCTCCGACGAGCGGTTGATCTCCGCCATCGCGTCGATCGCCTTGGCGACCACCTGACCGGAATGCTTGGCATAGGAATTGGTCTCGTCGACAGAAACCGTGGTCTTGCGAGCGCTGTCGGCGGTCGAGCGGACGATCTCGGTCAGTTGGCGAAGCGCACGCGAGCTTTCCTCGAGAGCTGCCGCCTGCTGTTCCGTGCGACGGGCCAGATCGTCGGCCGAGGCTGAGAGGTTGCTGGTGCCACCGGTGATCTCGCCGGTCACCATCCTGACATCGCTGAGCGTAGCGCGCAGCGCCTCGACAGCATTGTTGTAGGTACGCGCCATGATCACGTAGTCGGCCGGCAGATCCTCCGCCATGCCTTCTTCGAGATTGCCGGCGGCAAGCTCTGCCAGCACGTCAGAAAGTGCGTTCAGCGCCTGCATCTGTTCGGCTTCGATCCGCGCGCGCTCCTCGGCCCGGCGGGCTTCCTCCTCTGCAGAAAGCGTGCGGGCGGCTTCCGCCTCGCGTCCCAGCCGGACGTTTTCGACCGCGTTGTCGCGGAACACCGCAACCGAGCGCACCATGTCGCCGATCTCGTCGCCGCGATTGCGGCCTTCGATCGCCACGTCGAGGTCCCCATTGGCCAACCGTGTCATCGTCTCCGTCACGCGCTTCAAGGGGCCGCGCAGCGTTTCGACCAGCATCAGGCCGCCGATGATGGCGAGCAGCGTGCCCGCTACCATCGCCACGATCGACATGTCTGCCGAACGCTGGCTGTCTGCCTTGCCGACCTCCTGGGCGCTGCTGACGAAGCTTTCGAGTGTCGCGCTCGCGCCGGCCACCAACGTCGAGGCGGCAGCCTTGGCTTCCTGCCAGCGCCCGCCGACGTCGATCAGGGCCGCCGTGCCCGTGTCGATATTGTCGAGCGAAGGCTTGAGCTTGGCCGGCAGGTCGCGAAGTGCTGCATTCTTGCCGCCGAGCTCGGACAATTTGCCCGCGCTGTCGCGAACGGCCTGAATGTCGGCTATCACCAGGTCACGACTTTCCGCGTCAAGCTTTCGGTGCAGTTCGCTGATGTGCAGCCGGGTGCTGTCGAGACCCTTGAAGGTGTCGCCCATCAGCGCGATCAGCGTCTTCAGCTGAGAGATTTCGCTATCCATGCCGACGAAGCGCTTGGCGGCCGTGTCAGAGTTCTTGGCAGCTTCCTTGCCGAAATCGGCTTCGTATTTCGAGAATTTGCTGAGGATCGGCACCAGCGCGTTCTTCTTGGTTTCGCTGTCTTCAGTGCCGGCAAGGATCGCCTCAACCTTGAGCGCCTGCTCCTTCAATTCTGCAATCGGCTTTTGAACCTTTTCCGAAGCGATCGTCTCAGCCTCCCCGATCTGTTTGATCAGATGCGGCAGCAGCTTGCCGGCCTGGTCGATCTTGGCATCGGCACTGGCCGCCATCGTCACCGGCAGGCGGAACTTCTTGATGCGCTCGGCAACGCCCTGATAGGCCGCGGCATCGAACAGCAGCGCCTTGGCGAAGGCTTCCTTCTCGCCCGATTCCTTGCGGATGATGTCGATCTGCTTGTAGGCGCTGTTGCCCTGTGCGGTCATCTCTGTCAGCGCCGCCTCGAGCGACGCTGTTACCTGATCCTGCTCGACCTTGATCGACCACAGCTTGTCGGTCTGGGCGCGCATCGCGTCACCGAGCGACAGCACCGAGGCGATCTCCGATTTGTCCGCCTCGCGCGTCAAAAGGCCGTCGAGCGCGCGGACGCCCGCTTCCTGCTCGTCGACCTGTGCACTCAGCGCGGCCCTCGTCTCTTCGCTCGGTTGATCGGCAAAGCCCTGCAGCGCACCGCGCAGCGCCTGGAAATCCGAGAGATTGTTGATGGTTTCCCGCGTCACGGTCATATGGCCGTTGAGCGTTCGCGCGGTGAAAAAGCCGACAAGGCCGATACCCGCGATCAGCACCACAAGCGGAACCACGAAGAGCAGGACTTTGGTGACGATACGCAGTCGCTGCAGCAGACGATCGATGAAAGACATTGCGGACCCCAGATTATTCTTATGAGAAACATGTCCGCGCGGTGGCTTCTCTTATTGGAAGCATGGTGTGAAGTCTCGGCGCAAGCGCCTCCCAGGCCCCGACCGACACCCCTTGAATGGCGCGCTACCAGGGTTCCGGCGCACGCCATCCACCGATCGCATCATGCGATTGGAAGCGGAATGTTCGGGACGATAGGCAGCGAAACTTAAGATTCCGCGAATAGAAGCGGCGCCTAATAGCCCTGCGTTCCAGGCTGACACAGTCTTCGATCGGCCTGAACTGACCGGCAGGACACCGTTTTACTTGCGATGGAAGAAAAAACGCCCTTCGGCCGCTTGGTGTTTGCACAAAATGACGGCCGATGCTTAAACGGTATGCGACATCCGGCAACGGATTCGCCTTCCCCATCCGCCTCAGGCCCCAGCCCGATCCGGCGCCGCAGGACAGCCAGCATGCAATCCTCCAGCAATTTCCGTGGCATCGTCTTTATGTGTTTGGCGATGATCGCCTTTTCCTGCAACGACGCCTTGGTGAAATCGGTGACCGGAGCGATGAATGTCGGCCAGATCATGTTCGTGCGCGGGCTGTTGACCACGCTCATGGTGATCGTGATCGCCCGGCACTTCCGCGCATTTCGCCCGCTGCGCACCATCCTGAAGCCGGTCATCATCCTGCGCATCGTCATGGAGGCACTGGCCTCCATCACCTATATTTCCGCCCTTGGCCAGATTCCGCTCGCCAATGCCTCGGCCATCATGCAGGCGCTGCCGCTGGCCGTTACGCTCGGCGCCGCAGTATTTCTCGGCGAGCCCGTTGGCTGGCGGCGCTGGACCGCCATCTTCGTCGGTTTCATTGGCGTGCTGATCGTGCTCCGCCCCGGACCTGAAGGTTTTACGCCGGCCGCGCTCACGGTTGTCGCCTGCGTCTTCTGCACCGCGACACGCGACCTCTGTACCCGCCGCATCGACCACGACATCCCTTCGCTCTACATCACCGTGACGACGGCACTGGTGACGACCCTGGTCGGCGCCGCACTGATCGTGCCGCTTGGCGGCTGGCAAGCGATGTCGTCGACCACGATGACCCACGTTGCCGCCGCCAGCCTGCTGTTGATGGTCGGGTACCAGACGATCGTGCTTGCCATGCGGGGCGGCGATATCTCGGTCATCGCGCCCTTCCGCTATACCAGCCTGCTGTTTGCGATCACGATCGGGATTTTCTTCTTCTCGGAAAAGCCCGATGCATGGATGCTGTTGGGTGTCGCGGTCATCGTCGGCTCGGGCCTCTACACCTTCTATCGCGAGAGCAGGCGTGGCAAAAATCCTGTTGCCCAGAGCGCGGTGACGGGACCGCTCGAATAGGAGTGATCGGACCGTGAAGCCACAAGACGAGACGCAAGGGCACACACGCCACGCATGGCCAGCCGTCGTCCTTGCCGGCGGGCTATCCCGCCGCATGGGGCAGCCGAAATCGGCGCTGCATCTCGGCGGACAAACGATGCTCGCGCGGATCATCGCAAGGCTTGAGCCGCAGGCCGAAGGTATCGCAGTCAATCTCAACGACGCCGACGGCCAGGCGACGATCGACGGCCAGCCGGTGATCGGAGATACCGTCGCCGGCTTTCTCGGTCCGCTTGCCGGCGTCCTGGCCGCCATGCGCCACACAGCCGCAACGACGCCAGCGGCAAGTCATGTTCTCGTCGTGCCGACGGATACGCCGTTCTTTCCGCCAGACCTCAGCCGGCGACTGACGATGGCGATGACCGCGCATGGCCAGATTGCCGTGGCAGCATCCAACGGCGCCCTGCATCCGCTCTTTGCGCTCTGGCCGGTCGCGCTCGCCGACGATCTCGAGAGCTGGCTGACCACAGATCCGAAACGCCGCGTGCGCGCCTTCATCGAGCGGCACCCGAACGTCACGGTCGATTTCCCGATGACAGACACGGCCGGCGGCATGTTCGACCCGTTCTTCAACATCAACACGCCTGATGACCTCAAGCAGGCCGAAGAGTGGCTGCATATCCTTGGAGAGAGTGCCGCATGACCGGAACGAAAACCTTCGGAATAGCTGGCTGGAAGAACTCGGGAAAAACCGGCCTGATGGTCCGCCTTGTCACCGAGTTGACGGCGCGTGGATACGTCGTCTCGACCGTCAAGCACGCCCATCATGATTTCGACATCGACAAGGTCGGAGCCGACAGTTTTCGCCATCGTGAGGCCGGTGCCCACGAAGTCACTATCGTTTCCGGTACGCGCTTTGCGATCATGCATGAGCTGCGCGGTGCGCCCGAGCCGAGCTTCGAGGAGATCATCGCCCGGCTCGCGCCTTGCGATCTGGTTCTGGTCGAAGGCTACAAGCGCGAGCCGATCCCCAAGATCGAGGCGCGTCGGCTCGAATCGGCGAACCGCGAGCCCTTGGCGCCGACAGATCCACATATCTGCGCCATTGCCGCCGATCATCCGGTCGCAGACACGAAGCTTGCGGTCTTCGATCTCGATGATACCGATGCGATTGCCGATTTTGTCGAGCAGATCACGGGCCTGACGCGAAAGAGCAGCACGCCCTGACGCGTCGATCGCGTCACTTCTTCGGCAGCGCGTCGAGATACTGTTGCGCCTCCGGGATCCCTTGGGCCGCCGCCTTGCGATACCATTCGGTCGCCGCAACATCATCCTTGGCAACGCCCTCGCCTCGCTCATACAGCAGCGCGAGATTGTACTGTGAACGCGCATGGCCCTGCTCCGCAGCCCGGCGGAACCACGAGACGGCCTTGGCATCGTCCTTGCCGACACCCCGTCCGCTGTAATAGGCAAAGCCGAGATTGTACTGTGCCGAGGCATTCGCCCCTTCGGCTGCCGAACGAAGCCAGCGCATCGCCTCGACCTCGTTGCGTGGAACACCCATACCTCTGCCGTAGATCAGCGACAGGTTGAACTGGGCGACGGCATCCCCCTTGTCGGCAGCGGCGCGAAGCCAAAGCATGCCTCTTTCAGTGTCGACGCGACCCGCCCGGCCATCCATGTAGCGCAGGCCGACCACGACCTGGGCCTCAAGATTGCCCGCTTCCGCAGAGCGCAAATACCAGCGCATGGCTTCCAGCGGATCAGGAGCGGCTCCGGCCCCCCTGTCATACATCATGCCAAGATTGAACTGCGCGCCATCATGGCCGAGCTGGGCCGCCTTCAATGTCCAGCGGTATGCCTCAGCCTCGTTCCTGGGCGCTCCGGTGAGACCAAGGTGAACAATGCCGAGATTGTACATTGCGGGCGCATAACCCTGCTCCGCTGCCTTCAATGACCAGCGAACCGATTCTGCATTGTCACGCTTCGTGCCCCGACCGTCCCGATAAAGAACCGCGAGATTGTACTGAGCCTGATCGTCGCCCTGCTCAGCCGCCAGCAGGTAATATTGCAGCGCCTGTGCCTCATCCTTCCCGACACCCAATCCTCGTTCGTAGAGGAGGCCAAGATTGTACTGAGCGAATGCCGTGCCGCGTTCTGCCGCCATGGAATACCAGCGCTTTGCCTCGGCATAGTTTCGTCTGACGCCGGCAGCGCCTTTCATGTAGATCCCGCCGAGATTGACTTGCGCCTTGGTGCTGCCATTGTCGGCCGCCCGTCGGTACCAGCCAATGGCTTTCATCACGTCAATTGGGACAGCCTCTCCCTTCTCGTAACGTGAACCGAGCCGAAACTGCGCCTCGACATCCCCTTCGTCCGCCAACGTCCGATCCTTTTCGAACGCGGCGACGGCACTGGTCGTTTCCGCCGACGCCAAGGGCGCAACCACGCTGAATGCAAGGGCAGCAATCAGGCCGAAGACGGTGCGTTTCATTCGTTCCTCCGGAGACGGATCAATCCGCCTCGGAAGCTAAACAACGAAAAGTTGATTCGCCACGGGTTTCAACCCGAAGCAGGAAAGGGAGCGTGCAAGACCTGATCTACCGCTTGAAGCAACCCCAAAAGTCGAGCAGCGTCAGTTGGTGGCGCCGACCGTCATCTCGTCGGGAATGTCATCGAGGCGCACGAAGTTGTAGCCCTTCGCCTTGAGGTCGAGAATGCCGCGCGCGACGCCGGCGCCGGCCGCATGTGTCGGCTGGTTGATATGGGCGATGATCACGTCGCCGTCCCGGGCATTGCGGATGCGCTTCTCGGCCATCGTCGCGCCCAGCAGCGAACCGCCGTCGCCGTTTACCGAATAGCCTGCAATGCGGTAACCCATCTCGCGGATCTGGCTCATCGAGGTGTGGGTGTATTTCGCCGTTGCGCCGCGGAACCAGCGCGGCGCCGCAAGGCCGTGCGCCTTGATCGCCGCCGCACCACCTTCGACCTCGGCTGCAACGGCAGCACTCGAACCGGCAGCCGCCAGCCCATAGACGGAAACCTTGATGTCGATTGGCGGCACGTGCATGGCGCCGTGATCCTCGATTTCGAAGAGATCCGGATGCGCCTTCATCACCTCGACCACCAACCCGTTGCGCTTCAGCCACCGCGCCGTCACGAAGATCGTCGCCGGGATGCGGTTTTCGATCAGCGTGCCGAGGATGCGCATGTCCGTTGCGCCACTGCAGGCATCGAGCGTCAACGCCACGCGCGGCGGTTGATCCTTGCCGGCAGGATTGCTCGGAAGCCGCAGGTCGGGCTCGACGAGAGCCGGTGCCGCATGGGCGGCCGGGGCGAACAGGACAAAGGAGGCAAGGAGCAGAGCAGTGGTTTTCATGGCAATCCTGGAAAGAAGTCTCGGAATGAAACGGCAGAAACCCGCCCTTTGAAAGGCGGGTTTCGCATATTCTAAGCAGACGCTCGAGCCAGGCTCGAACCTGTTAGCGCTGGGCGACCGGGCGAACGAGCGGCGTCACGCGGCGGATGGTCACGCGGCGGTTCTGCTGTTCGGCGGCCTCTGTGCGAACCTTGAGGAAGCGCTCGCCATAGCCCTGGGTCACCAGGTTTTCGGCAGGAATGCCGTAGACCTCGGTGAGCAACGAGGCAACCGATTCGGCGCGCTGGTCCGAAAGCACCAGGTTCGACCGGTCGGAGCCGACGGCATCCGTGTGACCTTCGATGAAGAAGGTTTCGCCCGGATCCTTGGCCAGCACCTTTTCCATGGCAGCTGCGACGCCGCGCATGGTCTTGGCCTGAGACATCGACACTTCAGCGCTGCCCGTCGGGAAGGTGATGGTGTCGAGGTCGATGCGGCGGACCTTGTCACGCAGACGCGCGGAGTGACGGACCTCGTCGATCGAATAGACACGCTCGACGCGCTCCACCGGCGGCTCGGCCAGGAAGTCGTAGTAGTCGCGGCCCGGGTCCTCGGAGACATCGGCGATGTATTCGCGAACCGGGATGCGCAGGCGCATCGGCGGCAGTTCGTAGCCGACGTCGATGATCGCCGGACGCGGACCTTCGTCACGCTCGGGCGCGTAGATCATCAGGTACTCGTTGCCATCACGATCGACGCGCGAACGCTGCAGGATGTCGCCATAGCGGTTGTAGATCGTCACGATCCGGTAGCCACCGGGACGAACGATGGTCTCGCGGGTGCGGCCGCGCGGAAGCTGGTCGTAGAAGGTTTCTTCCGCATCGCGACGAAGGCGCGGTCGGTCGTCGCCGCGAACGAAGATCTGGTCACCGACGCCGAGGATGATCCGGTTGTCGATCTCCTGCACCACTTCAACATTGGTGATGTTGTTCGTGACGTTGTTGACCGTCGTGTTGTTGTTAATCACCGTATTATTGATGATGGTGTTGTTGACGATGTTGGTCGTCTCGGGAACGGCGAACACCGGCACTTCCTCGACGCGTGTCCCCTTCTCGGCCAGGTTCGCCTCGATCTTCTGCGGCAGGTCTGCCTGGATTTCGGCCGGCATTTGCGCTTGGGAAGAAGCGTCATCAGTCGGCGCCGGCACGGCTTCCTCCTGCGCGCGCAGCTCTTCGCGCAGTTTCTGGCGGTCTTCGCGCGACTTGTTGCCGCCGGCATTGTCGGCGTCCTTGTCGCTGTCGAGAACGGCTGCACCGTTTTCAACCGGAAGGACGACGGTTTCGTCGCTCGCTGCCGGATCGTCGGCAATCTTCTGCTTTTCTTCCTCGGTCCGGGTCTCGACGATTTCCGGGACGGGCTGGACCTCAGGCTGCTGTTCAGCCGTCGCCGGCTGCTCGGTACCCGGAACCGGCTGGCCCTCGCCCGTCTGCGGTTCGCCGGTCTGCGGTTCGACAGCCGGTGCCACGGCTTCGCCGGCATTCTGGCCGTCGGTTGCCGGCGGCTGCTCGCCTGCCTTCTGTTCCTCGGTCACAGCAGGCTGTTCGCCGGCATTCTGACCTTCGGTTGCCGGCTGCTGGCCGGTCGTTGCTTCGCCACCAGCCGGCGGGCAAGCGGTCGATGCGTCCTGGCCTTCCGGCACGACGCATTCGCCAGCCTGAGCCTTCTTGGCTTCCTCAGCCTGGCGTGCGGCCTCTGCTTCGGCAGCCTTCTGCTGTTCGGCGGCCTGGCGGGCGGCTTCGTCTTCTGCAGCCTTCTGCTCGTCTGCGGCCTTCTGCTGAGCTTCGCCTTCAGCAGCCTTCTGGGCTTCAGCGGCCTTCTCCTGCTCGGCGGCCTGGCGTGCAGCCTCGTCTTCAGCAGCCTTCTGCTGTTCGGCGGCCTGACGGGCTGCCTCTTCGTCGGCAGCCTTCTGGGCCTCGGCTTCAGCGGCCTTCTGGGCTTCCGCGGCCTTTTCCTGTTCGGCGGCCTGACGCGCGGCCTCTTCTTCAGCAGCCTTCTGCTGCTCAGCCGCTTGCTGCTCCTGTTGCTGGCGCGCGGCCTCCTCTTCCGCCGCCCGCTGGGCTTCCGCGGCCTTCTCCTGTTCGGCTGCCTGGCGAGCGGCCTCCTGCTCGGCGGCCTTCTGCTGCTCGGCCGCCTGGCGGGCAGCCTCCTCTTCGGCAGCCCTCTGCTGTTCGGCCGCCTGCTGCTCCTGCTGCTGGCGCTGCGCTTCGGCTTCCGCCGCGCGCTGCTGCTCCTCTGCGGCACGCTGTTGTTCTTCGGCTGCGCGTTGCTGCTCTTCGGCCTGGCGCTGCTGCAGAAGCAGCTCTTCCTCGGACGGCTGGCCACTCCCTTCCTGCGCCACCTCGAACGGCTTCATCAGGCTGTCGGCAAGGGCTGGTTGCACCGCAAGCGACACCGAGAGCACCGGCAGCGCCACGGTCGCGAATAGTCTGGATCGAATCGACATTGTCTTCCTTCCTCGTCCTGGGAGGTCCCTTACCCGCCACTGTTACCCACCGGACAGCCGGTTCGGCAACAGAGACAGGCGTGAATTCTCAAGGGCTTTGTTCCAAGGTTCCGGCTTTTTTGTGTTGCCCGCTTCAAGAGCCGCCAACGCAACGCCCGAACCTGTGATCGGTTCCCGCAATAGGCCTAGCCAAAGCAAGATTAACCGCTGCTGAACGCGGCATTCATGTTCGCGGCGAGCATGGCCGATGCAATCTCCGGTCGAATTTCTTTTCCCGGTGGGCGCCGTCGCTTTCCAGTTGATTTTTGCCGGAAAACAGTACGAATATCGCCCCAACCGGTGGCAAGCGCCCCGGTCAAGATAGGCATCCGTGAAGAACAAGAAACCGGATGTCGGCCAACAGAGAGGACTATCATGCGTATTTCCAGACGGCTGGCAGCCGCCGCATCGGCTGCCGTTTTCGTGCTCATGGCTGGATCTGCCATGGCAGATGGCGAAAAGGTCGTTATCGGCACGGAAGGCGCCTACCCGCCCTTCAACAACCTTGCAGCTGACGGCACGCTGACCGGCTTCGACGTCGACATTGCCAAGGCGCTTTGCGTCGAGATGAAGGTCGAATGCACGTTCGTGACGCAGGACTGGGACGGCATCATTCCGGCACTTATCGCCAAGAAGTTCGACGCCATCATCGCGTCCATGTCGATCACCGCCGAGCGCAAGGAAAAGGTCGACTTCACCAACAAGTACTACAACACGCCGCCGGCGATCGTGGTGCCGAAGGATTCGCCGATCACCGAAGCAACCGAGGCAGCCCTTGCCGGCAAGACGCTCGGCGCCCAGGGCTCGACCACCCACTCCAACTATGCCGAAGCGCATATGAAGGAAGCGGAAATCAAGCTCTATCCGACGGCTGAAGAATACAAGCTCGACATCGTCAACGGTCGCGTCGATGCCGTGATCGACGACGTCGTCGTTCTCTCGGAGTGGCTGAAGTCGGCAGACGGCGCCTGCTGCAAATTGCTCGGCACGCTGCCGGTCGACCCGGTCATCAACGGCGAAGGCGCCGGCATTGCCGTGCGCAAGGGCGACGACGCGCTGCGCGAGAAGTTCAACAGGGCCATCGAAGCCATCCGCGCCAACGGCAAGTACAAGGAAATCAACGAAAAGTACTTCCCGTTCGACGTTTATGGCAGCTGATCGACGGCTTCCGGCCTGTTTTCCTAGTGAATCATGCCGGAAAAACGTTGGTTGATGAAAAAAATGCAACGGCGGATGGCTTGCCCTTCCGCCGTTTTTGTTTGACAAGAACCTAAAACATAAGCGCGATCCATTTTCATAAGAACAGCGCAAAGGGGAATTCTCTGACATGAGCGGGTTATTTGCCGGCTTCTATTCGATCCTAGCTTGGATCGGCTCCATCGTGGATCCATTTTGCGGCCCGGTCGGCGTTTTTCGCTGGTTTGCATCGGGCACGCTTCTCGCCTGCGGCGACGCCGGCTGGGGCGACGAGATCGCCTATGGCTTCGTCGTCACCGCAAGCCTTGCCATCGCAACCTTGCCCGTCGGGCTGTTGATCGGCTTCTTCGTCGCGCTCGGAAAGCAGTCGGAAGAGCGCACCGTTCGTCTCGCATCGAACATCTACACCACCATATTCCGCGGCCTGCCGGAGCTCCTGACGCTGTTCATCGTCTACTACGGCTTGCAGATTTTGGTGCAGCAGCTCCTGGCATCGTTCGGTTACGACGGTCCCGTTGAGATCAACGCCTTTTTTGCCGGCATGATCGCGCTGGGTGTGGTCTTCTCCGCCTATTGCTCCGAGGTTCTGCTGTCGGCTTTCAAGGCGATCCCGCATGGCCAGTACGAGGCCGGTGCTGCGCTCGGCCTGCATCGCGGCCGCACCATGCGGCTGATCATCCTGCCGCAACTCGTGCGCATCGCCCTGCCAGGCCTCGGCAATCTCTGGATGGCGCTACTGAAAGACACGGCGCTCGTCTCGGTCGTCGGCCTGCCCGATATTCTGCGCCAGACCGGTATCGCTGCCCGCGTCACCAAGCAGGCCTTCGAGTTCTTCGGCATGGCCTGCGTCCTCTTCCTCCTTCTGGCCATGGTTTCGTCAATCGTATTCTCGAACCTTGAACGCTGGACCAAGCGTGCGGAGATGGGCCGATGAGCTTCGTCGAGACGATGATCCCGCCGCAGGCACCGCCACCGGCGCCACCCAAAGCCTACACGCTTGCGCGCTTTGTCGGCAGCGTGACGCTCGGCATCTGGCTGGCCCTCGGCGTCGGCATATTCCTGACCGTCGTCAACGGCTGGGACCCGGCGAAGTTCGCCAAATACGGTCCGAGCTTCCTGTCGGGCCTTGGCGTCACCCTGATGCTGGTCGCCTGCTCGGTCGTGCTCGGCGCCATCCTTTCGCTGCCGATCGCGCTCGGTCGCATGTCGAAGAACAAGATCTGGTCCTGGCTTGCCTACGCCTATGTCTACTTCTTCCGCGGCACGCCGCTGATCGCCCAGTTGTTCCTGATCTACTACGGCCTCGGCAGCTTCCGCCCGCAACTCGAATCGGTCGGCCTCTGGTGGTTCTTCCGTGAAGCATGGAACTGCGCGCTCTTCACCTTCACGCTGAATACCGCAGCCTATCAGGCGGAAATCCTGCGCGGCTCGATCGAGAGTGTGCCGCGCGGCCAGCGCGAGGGTGCTGCCGCCCTCGGTCTGCCGGAGCGCGTCGCCTTCTACAAGATCATCCTGCCGCAGGCGATGATCGTGGCGTTGCGCCCCTATGGCAATGAGATCATCCTGATGATCAAGGGCTCGGCCATCGTCGCGATCGTCACCGTCTTCGATCTGATGGGTGAAACGCGCCGCGCCTTTTCGCGCACCTTCGACTACCAGATGTATGTCTGGGCGGCGATCCTCTATCTCCTGATGGTGGAACTGCTGCGCAATGTCTGGGCCTGGCTGGAAAACCGCCTGACGCGGCATCTGAAACGCTAGACTGTCGTTTCGACAAGACCAAGTTGAGACAAAAGGCTTGGCAGCACTCTTCATCGAGCGCTGCCAAGCCTTTGTTATTACGCCTAAAGTTTCAGGTTGAAGCAAATATTAGAACTTGATTAATAAATCAAGCGTTTCATCATAAAGACCAACCTTTGCGAGAAGTGAGGTTCATATGACGAACGAAATGGAACTGCAGTTGAAGGGCTACGGCATGACCACGGCCCAGATCCTCTACCGCATGCCGGATCATCCGACATTTCTGCAGACCTTTATCTGGCAGCACTACGACATCGCTCCGGATTTCCCGGAGATGCGCGGCTTCCTGAAGTTCTGGCAGGAAAAGCTGGATGGTCCACTGCATTCGGTCCGCTACGTGCATCGCAAGCTGATATCGGCCACCGAATGGCGGGCGCTCAAGGGCGAGTTCATTCTCAACTGAACCCGCCAAAGAATGCATAATTCCTCAAGTCGGATTCGATTTGGGGGAAATGGTCCGGCGAAGTTGAAGCCTTACGCCGTCCCCGGGCATCGTCGTCGAGGCGCCGTGCTGTTGAAGAAGACGCGAGCAGATCTGGCGCATGATACCGACGTCGATCCGAGTGTTCTGGCCGGTCCTGTAAGCACCGCGGTCGGTCGCCAGGAACGCGACCGGTTCGACCATCTCTTCCGACGTGCCGTGGCGCTTCATAGGAATGCGATTACGCCGTTCTTCCGTCTCCGGCAGCCTGTCGATCCCGGGCAGTCATCAGCAGCAACCTCAAGCGACAAACTCTGAAGAAGGATACACATCCTTTTCGGACGGGCCGCATCAGACGTGCACCTCGCCGTGGGCAAGCTCGCCCTCGCCTCGCTCCTTGTGCAGCGAACCGTAGAGCACGACGGCATAGAACAGCACCACCGCCAGTATGACCGGCCAGCCCGGCAGCGGGCCGAGCGCGGCATTCTGCGTCACATCGGCCCAGGAACGCACATGCCCGAACGGCTCGCCGTTGGACGACAGTTTCGGCGATGAAATCTTGAGCGCCCAGGCGAGCAGCAGGATCAGATACATCCAGCAATAATTGCGCTGCAGCCGCCGGCACACCGCCTCGCGATAGCTCATCAGGAAGGCCGGCTTGCGCAGGCTCTTGGCGATCGAGGCGGCCCAGTTGAGGTTCGGCGCGCCATCCGGAGCCAGGATCTGGGCGAAATACCCGCGCTCAAGCTGACGCACCCGGGCGCGGTAGACATCGAAGAAGCGGTAGCGCCGCGCCTCGATCAGGAGCAGCAGCGTGATCAGCAGCATGGCAAACAACAGCACGCCGTGATGCGAGGATGGCGTCGACAGTGAGACGGACAGGAGGGCGGCGACCACGGTGATCGCCCAGTTGGACGTGCGGTCGATGCGATCCCGCCAGCCGGCCATCCGCCCCATCTCGCCGCGATAATAGTGCACGACGGCATTGATCTGCTCCTGCGACGTCTGGGGCAGCGGCGGGCCTTTCAGCTCCTTGATTTCCGTGCCAACGAGCAGCGGACTGAGTTCGGCAGCCATCGGCATTTCCTCCGTCTTTTCTTGTTGTTGCGATCATGAACCCTTTCCGGGCCGGGATAAATCCCACGCTCGCCGCTTGCCTTCTTTTTTCGTTTTTCGGCACCCTGCCGACGCCTGATTTCGTCCGGCCGCAACGGCAGCACATTGCCAAAGACCGCCTTCGGACGTAAGAAGCGCCAATGACCCAGAACACCACGAAAATCGACGAGGAAGCGTTGGCGGAAGCCTACAACCGCGCCCTCTCCCTGGAAAAATCCGGCAACTTCGATGCTGCGGCCGATGCCTATGCCGAAGTGCTGGCGCTCGATCCCGAGGATCACGGCGGCGCTTCCGTGCGTCTTGCCTCGATGGGGCGCGGCGAGACGCCGGTGAAGGCGCCGGACGCCTATGTCGCCACTCTCTTCGATCAGCACGCTGACGTCTTCGACAACGTGCTCGTCGAGCAGCTTGGCTACTGCGTACCGCTTCTGGTGCGCCAGCGCCTGCAGGCACTCGAACTCGGCCCCTTCAACCGCGTTCTCGATCTTGGCTGCGGCACGGGCCTGACCGGCGGCGCGCTGCGCGACATGGCCGAAGACATCACCGGCATCGACCTCTCGGAAAACATGGTCGAGCTCGCACACGAGAAGGATCTCTACGAGACCCTCTACGTGGCGGAAGCCGTCGATTTTCTCGACGACAATGACGACGAGCCCTTCGACCTGATCGTCGCAACCGACGTGCTGCCCTATATGGGCGCGCTCGAGGCGCTGTTCTTCGGCGCCGTCGACAATCTCGTGCCAGGCGGCCTGTTCATCTTTTCGAGCGAGACCCTGCCGGCCGAAACCTTTGCTGGCCGCCCCTTCATGGTCGGCCCGCACCAGCGCTTCGCCCATGCCGAGACTTATCTGCGCGAGCGCCTGACGGCGACCGGCTTCGAAGTGATCGAGGTCGGCGACATCACCGTGCGCATGGAAGAGGGTGAGCCGATCTCCGGCCACCTCGTGATCGCCCGCTTCAAGCCATAAGCGACACGACAAGATCAACGACGGAACGGGATCCACCCGTTCCGTCGCCCCTTTCCCGCATCCGCGCCATCAGCTAAACCTCACCCAAAGCAATTGGGAGTGTTCAGGAAATGGCAAAGGTCGCATTCATCGGTCTCGGCGTCATGGGTTATCCCATGGCCGGCCACCTCAAGGTTCGTGGCGGACACGTACTGACGGTCTATAACCGCACCTTCGCCAAGGCCGAAAAGTGGGCTGCCGAATTTGGTGGTCGCGCCGTCAGGACGCCGGCGGAAGCCGCCGATGGTGCCGATTTCGTCTTCGCCTGCGTTGGCAATGACGACGACCTGCGCTCGGTCACCACGGGCAAGGACGGCGCCTTCGAGACCTTGAAGGCCAACGCCATCTTCATCGACAACACCACTGCCTCGGCCGAAGTCGCCCGCGAACTTTATGAGGCAGCCACGAAGCGGGGCGCCCATTTCATCGATGCGCCCGTGTCGGGTGGCCAGGCCGGCGCTGAAAACGGCGTGCTGACAGTGATGTGCGGCGGCGACGAGCCCGCTTTCGAGCATGCCAGGCCGGTGATCGATGCCTTTGCCCGCATGGTCGGCCTGATGGGCCCGGCCGGCTCCGGCCAGATTACCAAGATGATCAACCAGATCTGCATTGCCGGGCTCGTCCAGGGGCTCGCCGAAGGCATCCATTTCGGCAAGAAAGCCGGCCTCGACATCGAGAAGGTTGTCGACGTCATCTCCAAGGGGGCTGCCGGATCCTGGCAGATGGAAAACCGCCACAAGACGATGAATGCCGGCAAATATGATTTCGGCTTTGCTGTCGACTGGATGCGCAAGGATCTCGACATCGTCTTGACGGAAGCCCGCCGCAACGGCGCCAAGCTGCCGGTGACCGCCCTCGTCGACCAGTTCTATGGCGACGTCCAGGAAATGGGTGGAAACCGCTGGGATACGTCCTCGCTGCTGGCACGACTGGAAAAATGACGCTCTCGCCGACCTCGAGTGCCGAAGACATCATCACGCACCTGCGGGCACAGCGCTCGCAGGAAAATCTTGCCGGCATGGCGCGGTTCGGCATCGTCACCGATACGGCGCTTGGACTCTCCAATGTCGAGCTGCACCGGGTCGCGCGGCAGGTGAAGATCGACCATGCCCGCGCGCTCGAACTCTGGCAGTCCGGCATCCGCGAGGCCCGCATCCTCGCCGCCTTCACCGCCGACCCGAAAATGCTGACGCTCGACCGGGCAAGGCGCTGGGTTGAGGATTGCAATTCCTGGGAGATCGTCGACACCGTCGCCGACCTCTTCGTCACCGCGCGCTTCGAGCAGGTGCTGATCCCGGAATTTGCGGCGGATGATCGGGAATTCGTTCGCCGCATGGCCTTTGCCATGATCGCGACGGCAGCCGTGCATCTGAAGAAGGAGCCGGACGCCAGCCTGCTTGCCTTGCTGCCGCTGATCGAGCAATACGCCGAGGACGAACGCAACTTCGTCAAGAAGGCAGTCAACTGGGCGCTGCGCCAGATCGGCAAGCGCAGTGCCGCCTGTCATGGCCCGGCGCTGGCACTGGCCGGGAAGCTTGCCGGCGGCAACGACCGCACGGCAAGATGGATCGGCAAGGATGCGTTCAGGGAACTGAGCAGCGACAAGATCAGGGCGAGGCTCGGCATCCACGATGGTGTCGCTGAAGACACAGAACGCTGAAGCGGCGCGTTGACGAATCACGATGGCAACGCCATCCTTTTTTAAAGGCGTGGCCTGCGCCCAACCTCCGAGGACCTTCCCCAGCAGGGTCTTAAACGGAGGCAAAGGGACTTCTGTCTCGGGTTACTCGTCTTGGTCCGACCGTCTCGGGCGTGTTGCTGGGGAACTGACGCCTGCGACGTGAAAGGCCCGACAATGACCAAAAATGCAAACTTCAAACGCCGAGTCCGTGCGCGCGCCGCCAGAACGGGCGAATCCTATACATCGGCACTCAGGCATATCCGGCAGATAGAAGCCGACCATCCGACCATCGGGTCCGTTCGGCTTGCCGTGGCGCAGACTTCGCTTTTCAACGATCCTCGCGATGCTTCCGGCCTCCGGGCCAGCGGTACTGAAATGCGCCGCCTGATGCGAGACGCACGCGCTGCCGGAGCACGGCTTATTCACTTTCCGGAGGGCGCAACGTGTTCGCCCAACAAGCGGATCATGTCAGAAACCGGCCCCGGAGAAATTGGCCTGTCCGATTGGACCTGGTTCGAGTGGACGGTTCTGCGCGACGAGTTGGACGCAACCAGCCGCGTTGCCCGCGAGCTCGGGCTGTGGACGGTATTCGGCTCGGTCCATCGACTGAGCGCGCCGCACCGGCCGCACAACAGCCTCTACGTCGTCTCCGATCGCGGGGAACTCGTGACGCGCTACGATGAGCGCATGCTGTCGAACACGAAAGTCTCCTACTTGTACACGCCGGGCAATGCACCGGTGACATTCGAGATCGATGGCATTCGTTTCGGCTGTGCCCTTGGTATGGAAACGCACTATCCGGAAATCTTCACCGAGTACGAAGGACTGGATGTCGATTGCGTCCTGTTCTCGACAACGGGCGAGACACCGTCTGCCGCGCCGGCTTTCGCCGCTGAGGCACTCGGGCATGCTGCAAGCAACACCTATTGGGTCAGCTATAGTGCCCACGCGCCGCAAAGCGTCGCCTTTCCCTCGGGAATTGCGGCACCCGATGGCCGCTGGACCGCGCAATGCCCGCCCGACGGAGCGGCCGCCATTGCAATTGCCGACATCGAAATCGATCCAATGCAGCGTGCACGACTGTGGCGGCGAACGGCACGCGGCGATCTTTATGCACCGCATCAGGTGCTCGACGACCCGAGAAGCGACGGTCGCAACACGTTCTGAGAAAGTCGCGGCGGGCGGCGGCGACCGCCACCCGGCTGTCAGCTTCAATCCTCGCTGGATTTCGCCTGGTCGATCATCATGTAGTCGAGCGGAAGCTCGGTCGTGTACTTAATCTGCTCCATGGCAAAAGCAGAGGAGACGTCGCGGATCTCGATCTTGGCGATCAGACGCTTGTAGAAGGCGTCATAGGCGGCGATATCGGGAACGACGACGCGCAGGAGGTAATCGACGTCACCGCTCATGCGGTAGAACTCGACCACTTCGGGGAATTCGCCGACCACTTCCGAGAAGCGGCGCAGCCATTCGATCGAGTGCGTATTGGTGCGGATGGAGACGAACACCGTCACCTTGGTGTTGATCTTGACCGGATCAAGCAGCGCCACGCGGCGGCGGATGACGCCGTCCTCTTCCATCTTCTGGATGCGCCGCCAGCAAGGAGTGGTCGACAGGCCAACCTTCTTGGCGAGGTCGGCAACAGCCAACGTGGAATCCTCCTGCAACAGGCGCAGGATTTTGCGGTCTAGGCGATCCATGAGTGTCCCTCTCGAATTATTTTTCTTTCTATAGCGCGAAATCGGCAAAGATAAAGAATAATTTTTCAGGAGATCAACAGGCTGATCCGCTCGCGCAAAAACGGCAGGACATCCGCCTCAAACCATGGATTGCGCTTCAGCCAGCCGGTATTGCGCCAACTGGGATGCGGCAGTGGCAGGATCGCCGGTACGGCGTTGCGCATCGCGTATCGGCGCCAGCCGGCAACGGTCTCGGTCATCGATTTCGGACAATCCGGCCCGATGTGCCAGCGCTGCGCATAGTGGCCGATCGCCAGCACCAGTTCTACCTGGGGCATTGCTTCCATAACCCGCGAACGCCAGAAGGGGGCGCATTCGCGGCGAGGCGGCAGGTCGCTGCCATGGGCGTCGTAGCCGGGAAAGCAGAAGCCCATCGGCGCGATCGCCAGCTTGACTCTGTTGTAGAACGTCTCGCGGTCGACGGCGAGCCACTGCCGCAGCCGGTCGCCGGAAGCGTCATTGAACGGCAATCCGCTTTCATGAACCCTGAGACCAGGCGCCTGACCGGCCAGCAGCACCCGTGCGGATCTTGAGATGACGGCCACCGGTCGCGGTTCGTGCGGCAGGCGGTCTTCCGGCCCGCGAGCCGGTTGATCGCGACAGATGCGACAGGCAGCGATCGCGGCGCGGAGCGGTCCGAGATCGTCCTGCTCCTCATGCATCGCCAATCCTCGCAAACAGTGCCGAGAGCTGCTCGAACAGCCAAAGCCGGATTGCGTCCAGCCAGCCATCAACCACATGCGGCGTCTCGTCCGCATGGCCGTTGGCCCGACGCCAGGCTTGCGGCCGGGTGAAATCGCCGGCCCAAAGCCCAACATTCTGTTCTTCCGCCGAAGCTTCCTCTTTCTGGTAGCGGCCATAGCTGACGGCATAACCGGTCGCCACCATCTGCCGTCCGATGTCCCTCCCATTCGTTTCGCACGTACCGAGGTCGCGACCATATTTGTCGCGTCCGTGCAGGCGACAGACCGTCGTGCCACCCGACACCATCGTGCGCAGTCGCTGGCGGGCGTCAGCCCCACAGTCCCATTCCGCGCCTTGGCGGTTGCAGGTCTGGCCGATCTCGGGAGCATCGATGCCTTCGAGGCGTATGCGCCGGCCGTCGAGACGCAGGCTGTCGCCATCGCTTGCGCTCGCCACTCCCGAGAGCTCGCCTGTGACGGCGCGCTCCGGCGGTGGCAGCTTCGAGGCGAAGTAAGCGCCGACGCAGAGCAGCAGAAAGAAGATCCAGCCACCGATGGTTCCCATCCGGCCGGCAGGAGCGCCACCCTCAGCGCCCCTTCTGCCGCCCGTGAAGCGATATCTTGATCTGCCCGATCTCAATTTGCGGCACCCTTTGGTTTTGCAACGCCCGATCGATCCGGCAAATCACGATCGCGCCACAATGGTTGTCGAATCCTTCATGTCAGGCAGCAACTTCTTAAGGATTGCTCACTAGACTGCAACCAGCTGTAACCTTTGCATATATGAGCATGAGTATCGCCGTCAGCACATCGACAGATAAGATTATTGTCGACAAGTCGCGAAGCCATCGAAACAAGGCTGTTTCGAAGACGGTACGCGCGACGCGCGAACGGCTGCAAACCGGTTCGTCCGCGCCTTCCGGCTTCGAACGCGAAATGCTCAATCTCTATATCGGCTCGGTATTGCATGGCGCCATCGCCATGCCGCTGCTGGTGGCTCTCATTACCGCCGTCGGCATTTACCTCTCCGGCAATCTGAGCATCGTCGTCTGGGCCGTCATGACACTCTCGGCCCACGCCATTACCGTCTTTCTGGCGCGAAAGGCGCGCAAGGACGAAATCGCCGCCGACAAGGTGCCGGTCTGGCGTCGCCGCTTCCTGATCGGCCAGCTGCTGATGGGGCTGTGCTGGGCAACGTTCATGACGCAGGACTGCGCGGCCTGCGGCGACATTCGTTACGGCTTCTTTGAAGGTACGGTATTGCTGATCGCGCTTGCCGCCACCGCCATGGGCACCTTCCTCCTGCGCAACGCCCTGCTCTACACCTTCCTGCCTGTCGTGGCCGCCCTCGCCTTTTCGTCGCTGACGACCGGCGATCCGGTGCATGTCGGCCTGACCGGCGTGATTTCGCTTTCGCTGCTCTTCCTCGTGTTTATGACCGACCGCATGAACCGCGCCAATGTGCATATTCTTTCGATGCAATCGGAGAAGGACGATCTGATCGCCGAGTTGGAAGTGGCGAAATCCATGTCCGATGAAGCCCGCAGGCGCGCCGAGGAAGCCAACCTTGCCAAGTCGCGCTTCCTGGCCTCGATGTCGCACGAGCTGCGGACGCCGCTCAACGCCATTCTCGGCTTCTCCGAAGTCATGTCGACGGAGGTGCTTGGGCCGCTCAACAACCCGACCTACAAGGAATACACCAGCGACATCCATCGCTCGGGCGAACACCTTCTGAACCTGATCAACGAGATCCTCGACCTCTCGCGCATCGAGGCCGGCCGCTATGACCTCAACGAAGAGGCCGTCAGCCTTGTCGATATCGCCGACGATTGCATCGGCATGGTCCAGCTTCGCGCCCGCGCCAAGACGATCGGCATCAACGCGCAGTTCGAACAGGGCATGCCGGCCGTCTGGGTCGACGAAAAGGCCATGCGCCAGGTCATCCTGAACCTCTTGTCGAATGCGGTTAAGTTCACAAGTTCGGGTGGCGAGATCACCGTCAAGGTCGGTTGGACGGCCGGTGGCGGTCAATATCTCTCGATCAAGGACAACGGCCCCGGCATTCCCGAGGAGGAGATCCCGATCGTGCTCTCCGCCTTCGGCCAGGGCTCCATCGCCATCAAGAGCGCCGAACAGGGCACCGGTCTCGGCCTGCCGATCGTCCAGGCAATCCTCGCCAAGCACAATGGCGAGTTGATCCTGCGCTCCAAACTGCGCGAAGGCACGGAAGCCATCGCCATCCTGCCGGCCCGCCGTGTGCTCGAAAGCCTGCCGGCCGTCGAGGACGTGCCCGCCCCTGCCCGCCGCCGCAAGAGCTTTGCTTGATCCATGCAGATTGAAACCGAGCGCCTGCGGCTGCGGCCCTGGCAAGAGCGCGATGTCGCACCCTTTGCCAACATCAATGCCGACCCGGAAGTTCGTCGCTACTACTATCCGAGCATCCTCACGCCAGCAGAGACAGCAGATGTCATTGCTGAATGCGATGCTCACCTGCGCCAGCATGGCTTTGCCTTCGTCGCATTGGAGCGCAAGACCGATGCGGCCCTTGTCGGCGGCCTGGGTCTTTCCATCGCCGGCGACGAAATCCCAGGTGGTCCGCATATCGAGATCGGTTGGATCCTCGGACGGCCCTACTGGCGCAACGGCTATGCTCTGGAAGCGGCCGGCGCCTGCCTCGAGCATGCCTGGAGAAGGCTCGGTCTGACTGAAGTTATCGGCTACACGTCACGCATCAACGATCCCTCGCGGGCGTTGATGGAAAAGCTTGGAATGCTTAGCGACCCGGCCGAGGATTTCGACGATGCGACCGTGCCCGTAGGCAACCCGCTGCGGCCGCACGTGCTTTATCGCGCCAGACCGAACGGCTGATATCGCTCAGCCGAAAAAGCCGACGAAGATCACCACGTAGCCGGCATAGACTGCGTTGGCGACGATCAGGCACAGGCAGGCGAACGAGCCGAGATCCTTGGCATTCTTGCCCATCTCGGAAATTTCCGGCGAGACGCGGTCGACGATCTCTTCGATCGCCGTGTTGATCGCCTCGAAGGCCATCATCAACAGGAACAGAATCGCCATGGCGATGTACTGGAAGAAGGTGGCGCCGGCGATGACGAACGCGACCATGGCCACCGCAAAGGCGATCAGCTCGTGCCGGAACGCCGCCTCGCCGATCAGCCGTTTGGCGCCACCAAGCGAATAGCTGGCAGCTGCTAACAGATGGCGGATCCCCGTCTGTTTTTCGACCGGTCCGGTCTGGCCGCGGCGGGGCGTGGTGTTGTTGGCGTCCATTTCATCTCGACTGGCTGTAAAACTGCGCTGCTTCGACATCGTTATTGAGGCGAATGCAAGGCGGTCTCGGTTGCAGTGGTCGCCCGCAGGTGGCTGCGGCGTGCATGTGCGCCTCTGGATAGGCGAGAAGAATGCGGCCAGCAAGGCCCGTTACGGCAAGAGAGAGGCTGGCGACAGCCAATCGACAGCAAACGGCGGACCTTTACTCAAACGCCCGCCGTTTCCTGCTCAGTTCTTGTTGCTGACGCCCGCCTGCGCGAACGTCGCCATACCGCCATGGCAGGCGGCAGCCGCCTTGACGATGCCGGCGGCAAGGGCTGCACCCGTGCCCTCACCAAGGCGCATGCCAAGGGCCAGCAGCGGTGTCTTGCCGAGTTTCTCGATCGCCTTCATGTGACCGGGTTCGCCCGAGACGTGGCCGATCAGGCAATGGTCGAGCGCAGACGGGTTGGCGGCCTTGAGGATCGCGCCGGCAGCCGTCGCCACGTAACCGTCGAGGATGACGGGGACCTGCTGCATCCGCGCCGCAAGGATGGCACCGGCCATGGCCGCGATTTCACGACCGCCAAGGCGGCGCATCAGCTCCAGCGGATCGGACAAATGGCTTTGGTGCAGCGCAACCGCCTTTTCGACGGCGGCGACCTTGCGCTTCAGAACCTCGCCCTCCGAGCCGGTTCCCGGGCCGACCCAGTCTTCGGCAGTACCGCCGTAAAGACCGAGATTGATTGCCGCAGCGATCGTGGTGTTGCCGATGCCCATCTCGCCGATGCACAACAGGTCGGTGCCGCCGGCGACGGCTTCCATGCCAAAGGCCATGGTGGCGGCACAGTCACGCTCGGAAAGGGCAGCCTCCTCGGTGATATCGCCGGTGGGATAGTCGAGCGCGAGGTCGAAGACCTTCAGGCCAAGGTCGTGGCTGACGCAGATCTGGTTGATCGCGGCACCACCGGCGGCGAAGTTCTCGACCATCTGTGCCGTGACCGACGACGGAAAGGGTGTGACGCCCTGGCGGGTGACGCCGTGATTGCCAGCGAAGATGGCAACGAGCGGCCGGTTGACCGCCGGCGGCTTGCCGGTCCATGCGGCGAGCCAGAAGGCGATCTCTTCCAGGCGCCCGAGCGCGCCCGGCGGCTTCGTCAGCTGCGCATCGCGATCGCGCGCGGCGACCAGCGCGGCCGAATTGGGGCCCGGCAGGTTGCGCAGCAATTCGCGGAAATCATCAAACGGGAGGCCGCTGGCGCTCATGGAGAAGAATCCTTGCATATCGTGAAGTTCAATCCACGCTCCTCATAGAGGGCGAGGAAATTTGGGGCAACGACATTTGCGCCAATCCGCGTCGCCGGCGCATGATCCGCCGAACGCGCGTCGATTCGGCGCGGCCGGGACTGGAGGGCCCATGACCTATCTTCGCGACTTTTGTGACGATCTGGCACGCTCGGTCGCCTTCCTCAGCCGCATCCATATGCCGCAACGCCATTTCGTCGATTACGACGGTCGGCTGAACCGTGCCGTTCGCGCCTTTCCGCTGGCGGGCCTGCTGATCGCCCTGCCCGCGGCCGCCGTTGCCTCGTTGCTGATCGCGCTGCAGGTCAGCTCCCTCTTCACAGCCTTCCTGGTCGTCGCCGTGCAGGCGCTCGTCACCGGCTGCCTGCACGAGGACGGGCTCAGCGATACCGCCGATGGCTTCGGCGGCGGGCGTGATCGGGAGGGGGCGCTGGTCATCATGAAAGACAGCCGCATCGGCTCCTATGGCGCGGTCGCCCTGATCCTCTCCTTCGGCCTGCGCGTGTCGGCGCTCGCCTCCTTCCTGCCGCTGTTCACGCCGACGGGTGCCGGGATGATGATCCTTGGTGCCGCAGCCCTCAGCCGTGCGGCCATGGTCTGGCACTGGTCGCGCCTGCCGCCGGCCCGCCGCGACGGTGTCGCAGCCTCGGCCGGTGAACCGGATCCGGCAGCCACCTCGTTCGCACTTGGCTCAGGATTTCTCATCGCCATGCTGCTTTTCTATTTTGCCAAGGCCCCAGCGCCGGCGCTCGTCCTGTCGCTTGTCGCCGTCATCGCAACCGTTGCTGTCTTTGGCCGCCTCGCCAACCGCAAGATCGGCGGCCATACCGGCGATACGATCGGCGCCACCCAGCAACTGACCGAGATCGCGGTTCTCAGCGCCCTTGCACTGACGGTTTGAAAAGCCGATATAATCAGTCGAAACAACACCGGCCCGCGCCGCCGCAACCCGGGACCTTCAGTTCAGGACCATGGAAACTCCCTGCATTCTCGTCTGTTCCATCGATGACAAGACCGGCTACTGTTTCGGCTGCGGTCGCACGCGCAACGAGGTCGGCGCCTGGTCGCTCTACACCGACGCCGAGCGCCGGGCGATCATGCTGGCCCTGCCGGCAAGGCTCGAAACGATGGAGCGCAAGCCGCGCCGCGAAACGCGCCGCACGCGCATGGCCAGGGAACGCGGCGACGCATGACACGCCTTCTGATCCTGCTCTCGATCTTGGCGATCGGCCTTTTGTTGCTGATCGTCAACCACGACGCCGGCCGCACCTTTGGCCTTGCGAATGACGATTTCGGCCAGCTCGTTTCGCTCGGTGCCATTGCCACGCTGCTGAGCGCCGGCATCTGGCAGAGCCGTCGCCGCTTTGGTGAAGGCGCCCGCCAGGCGGCAATCTGGCTGCTCATCGTGCTCGCCCTCGTGTCGGCCTATGTCTACCGCTTCGAGCTGCAAGGCTTCGGCAACCGGGTCCTTTCCGGCCTGATACCCGGTCGCGCGACGGTCATCACCGACAGCGAGGGTCGCCAGGAGGTGGTGCTTCAAAAGATGATCAACGGCCATTTCGAGACCAATGCTGCGGTCAACGGCCAGGAGATCAACATGCTGGTCGACACTGGCGCCAGCAGCATCGCGCTGACTTTCGAGGATGCCGAGCGCATTGGTCTCGACCCGGCGAACCTGAGCTACACGATGACGGTCATGACCGCCAACGGTCAGGCGATGGCGGCGCCCGTGCTGCTCTCCGAAGTCGCCATCGGCCCGATCGTGCGCCATGACATCCGCGCGACGGTCGCCGCCGAAGGCAAGCTCGACCAGAGCCTGCTCGGCATGAGCTTCCTGTCGACGCTCGACTTCCTGCAGATGCGCACCGACGAACTTCGACTGCGCGACTGACCGGAATTTGCGGCAGACGCATCTTCGTGCATGTTGGCGATACCGCCGTGCGAATTTCCGCAGATCGTTGCTCAAGGAGTCGCCGCATGGATTTCATGCGCTTGCTGAAGTCGATCGAAGAGCTTCTCTACGAACTTGTGTCGTGGCTGCTGTTCTATCCGCTGACGATGTGGCGCACGCTGCGCCAGCCGCAGGCCATGATGCACTATGCAGACATGGAGCTGACGGACGACGTCTCGGAGCAATACACCGAGACGCTGAGCCCGCCGCTCTTTTTGCTGATCACGCTCATGCTCGCCCACGGCGTCGAGCTCAGCCTGGTCAATCAAACGACGCCCTGGGCACCGCCGCCGCTGCTCGCAAACGATTCCAATCTTCTGATGTTTCGCGCCGTCGCCTTCAGCATTCTGCCCCTGCTGATGGCGGTGAAGCTGCTCCGCCATAAAGGCGCGCGGCTCACCCGTGATACGCTGCGGGCACCCTTCTATAGCCAGTGCTACGTCACCGCCCCATTTGCGCTCGTGCTCAGCGTCGGCATGCTGCTCACCCGAACGGAAAGCCACACAGCGCTTGTCGCCGGCCTCGCCTGCGTGCTTGCCGCATTCGTGTGGTACGTGATCGTCGAGACACGCTGGTTCAAGACGGACCTTGGCTTATCGACGACAGGCGCCGTCCTGCGCGTCATCTGGACGTTGCTTCAGGCACTGCTCGCCATTCTGCTTGCCGGCGCCGCTATCGTTTATGGCACAGGCAGCCCGCCCGCCTGATATCGCTCGGTCCCGCCGTCAGTTGCGCAGCCGGTAACCGGTGCGGAAGATCCAGGCGAGCACCGAAAGGCAAATGCTCAGGAAAGCCAGGATGATCACGCCACTGACGACCGGGTTGACATCAGACACTTCAAAGAAGCTCCAGCGGAAGCCGCTGATGAGATAAAGCACCGGGTTGAAGTGGCTGACCGCCTGCCAGAATGGCGGCAACATGTCGATCGAATAGAAGCTGCCACCGAGGAACACCAACGGCGGGATCACCAGCATCGGGATCAGGTTCAGCTGCTCGAAGTCCTTGGCCCAGATACCGATAATGAAGCCGAACAGGCTGAACGACACGGCTGTCAGCACGAAGAAGAAGATCATTGCCAGCGGATGGGCGATCGAAAGGTCGACGAACAGCGAAGCCGTCAGAAGAATAATCGTGCCGATCATCAACCCCTTGGTCGCCGCCGCCCCGACATAGCCGAGCACGATCTCGATCATCGACACAGGTGAGGACAGAACCTCGTAGATCGTGCCGGTGAATTTCGGGAAATAGATACCAAAGGAGCCGTTGCCGATGCACTGTGTCAGAAGCGTCAGCATGATCAGGCCGGGCGTAATGAAGGCGCCATAGGAGACGCCGTTGATCTCCTGGATGCGCGCGCCGATCGCCGCACCGAAGACGATGAAATAGAGCGACGTGGAAATCACCGGCGACACCACGCTCTGCAGCAGCGTGCGCCGCGTGCGCGCCATCTCGAAGAAGTAGATCGACTTGATCGCTTCGATGTTCATCGTCCGGCTCCCACGATCTCGACGAAAATGTCCTCCAGCGAGCTTTGCCGCGTGGAAATGTCCTTGAGGCGCACGCCCGCCTCGGCGAGCGCCGCCAACAGCGAAGTAATGCCCGTGCGATCGGCGCTGGTGTCATAGTCGTAGATCAGACAATGGCCATCGCCCTCGAGCGTCAGGTTGTAGGCGGAGAGCGTGTCCGGCACGGCGTCCAGCGGATGCGACAGGTCCACCCTGAGCTGCTTGCGCCCGAGCTTCGACATCAGCGCCGTCTTGTCCTCGACCAGCAGGATTTCGCCGCCATTGATGACGCCGATGCGGTCGGCGATCTCTTCCGCCTCTTCGATGTAATGCGTCGTCAGGATGATCGTGACGCCCGAGGCGCGCAGGCGTTCAACGACTTCCCACATGCTCTTGCGCAGGCTGACGTCGACGCCGGCCGTCGGCTCGTCGAGGAAGAGTACGCGTGGTTCGTGCGACAGCGCCTTGGCGATCAGCACGCGCCGCTTCATGCCGCCGGAGAGCTCGCGCAGCATGTTGTCCTTCTTGTCCCACAGGGACAGATCCTTCAGCACCTTTTCGATATGGGCCGGGTTTGGTTTCTTGCCATGCAGCCCGCGCGAAAACGTGACGGTGTTCCAGACCGTTTCGAATGCGTCCGTGGTCAGTTCCTGCGGCACAAGGCCGATCATCGACCGGGTCTCGCGAAAGTCGCGCACGACGTCATGGCCGTTGACCAGAACGGTGCCACCGCTCGGATTGACGATGCCGCAGATGATCGAGATCAGCGTGGTCTTGCCCGCCCCGTTCGGTCCGAGCAGCGCCAGGATTTCACCCTGCTCGATGTCGAGGCTGACGCCTTTCAGCGCCTTGAAACCCGAAGCATAGGTTTTCGACAGATTGGAAACTGAAACGATAGGCGCCATGAAGCTGATCCGGATGCGGGGGGCGAAGTCGGCAGGTCACGCCTATATGGGACGATTCACCGCAATTTGCAGCCTACCGGATGGAAAAAACAAGGTGACGAAGCGTCAACGCTCCGACAACCGGCCGCCGTCTGCCCGCAGGGCAAGCGCGCCCTCGCCTTGCCGACGCGCGCCGATGCGCGGCAGCCGGTCATGCAGCGCCATGCCGGCGAGCATGGCGACGACGAAGAGCATCGTCGCCGGCAACCCGAGCGAAAGCGACGCGACCGCCGGACCGGGGCAAAGACCGACCAGGCCCCAACCAACGCCAAAAATCGCCGAACCGACGATGAGGCGGCGGTCGATCACGCGGTTCTGTGGCAGGTGAAAGGCATCATCCAGCAACGGCCGCTGCATGCGTCGCGTCACCACGACTCCGAGCGCCGACACGACGACCGCGCCGCCCAGCACGAAAGCAAGGCTCGGGTTCCAGTCACGTGTGACGTCGAGAAAGCCGCGAACCCGAGCCGGATCCAGCATGCCGGAAAGCGACAGACCAATGCCGAAGATGACGCCGGACACAAGCGTTGCGCCCAACCGCAGGAAGGCACTGCCGCTCATGGGAAGAAACCTTGGAGATAGACCGTGGCGATGGCCGCGATCATGAACGTGGCAACCGCCGCGACCGACCGGCGGGAAAGCCGGGCGAGACCGACGACACCGTGACCGCTGGTACAGCCCGAGCCCATGCGTGAGCCGAAGCCGACAAGCAGTCCGGCAATCATCAGCAGTGGCCAGGAGGATGTGACGGTGACCGTAGGCCAGGCGCCAGCGAAAAGACGGTAGATTACCGGCCCCGAGATCAGGCCAACAACGAAAACAAACCCGGTTGCGGCCTGCACACCCTGCAACAGCCTTCCGACAATTCCGCTGATGCCGGCCACGCGACCGTTGGCCACCATCAGGATCGCCGCCGAGAGCCCGATCAGCAGGCCTCCGGCAAGCGCATTCCAGTATTCATTCATTTTTTCGCGCCTTCGCGACAGAAGATCTGACAGAGCGTGCCCACAAGCCGCCCGACCTTATCATGGCTGAGGCGATAGAAAACCTGCTTGGCCTGCCGCCGCGTCGAAACGACGCCGGCATCGCGCAAGACGGTCAATTGCTGCGAAAGCGTCGGCTGGCGGATCCCGAGCAATTCCTCCAGTGCCGCCACGGAATGTTCTCCTTCGAGAAGCGTGGTGACGATCAGCAGCCTGTTGCGGTTGGCAAGCGTGCGCAGGATCAATGAGACTTCGGTGGCGTGTGCCGTCATGTCGGCACGCACCCCTGGAAATCGCATAACAGTACCCATGCTTTCCTCCTGTCGTGCCTAGGAGTGAGTGGAGACCCAAAAGAAGCGCCCGGAACAAACCGGGACTCAATCCATGATTGTTATACGAATTAATATATTATGGTATTACTTATTCATATGTCAGACGAAACACAAACGCGTTACCACCGCGCGCCGACGCACTTCAACGCGAACACAAAAAATCATATAGCAAAAACACTTCGCCACAACCGTGCGTCGTTGAAAAGATACCCGCTTGAGTTGGTGTGCGCACGGAAAGAAACCATAAGGTCAGGCTAAAATCCCTGACGCGAAAACGCTTTACCCGTACAGGCTGTAGAGAAATCGTGCCGCAATCAAAATCATGAAGATGCCGAATCCGGTCTCGAGCTGACGCCGGTTCATGGCGTGAGCGGCGCGCACGCCAAGTGGTGCCACCAGCAATGTGATCGGGATGATCAATGCGACAGCGATCCAGTTGATGAAGCCGGTTGAAAGCGGCGGCAGCCCCGGCAGGCCCCACCCGGCCCAGACGTAGCCAAAAAGTCCCGGGATCGAAATCAGCACCCCGACGCCGGCAGAGGTCGCGACCGCCTGATGGATCGGGCGACCATAGAGCGTCATGAAGGTGTTGTTGAGCACACCACCGCCGATGCCCATCAGGCCAGAGAGGATGCCGATCGCGACGCCGACCAGCCATTTTACCGGATTGCGCGGCAGGTCGGAGCCAAGCCGCCAGCTTGCGCGGTTGAACAGCATGCGAAAGGCGACGGCAAGTGCGATCACCGCAAAGATCAGCCGAAGCGTTCCGCTGCTGACGGACGCTGCGATGACCGACGCCAGGATGGCGCCAAGCGGCACGGCGACGGTCCAGTTTCGCAACAGCGCCATGTCGACGACGCCCCGCTTGTAGTGCGACAGGAAGGATCGCACAGAGGTCGGCACGATAATGGCGAGAGACGTTCCGACCGAAAGATGCATGCGAACGGCGTCATCGATACCAAGCAATCCGAATACCTGGTAGAAAACGGGAACGAGGATCGCCCCGCCGCCAATGCCGAAAAGACCGGCAAGCAGCCCGGCGACCACACCTGCGGCGGCCAGCGCCAGGGCAAACATCATCAGTTCCGAAACCGGCGGCACGGCTGCTCCGATCGTGACAGTGGGAATCCGGCGAAGAAACACGATACGGCCGCCGGCACGGCAGTTCTGTCACGAAACGGTGATGCTTTTCAATCAGTTTGGCGTGGCACGCGGCGCGCTCGCCACGTGATTTGCACGCATCGCTTTGGTTCCGGGGCTTCTTCTCCGGACGTCGGCCGGCTCCCCCGCCGGCCTCTTTTTTTGCCGGCTCACGACCTGACTGCATAATCCCTTAAATCGGAATCGATTTGGGGAGAAATTATGCAGTAAATTTATAGTGTTACAGCGTCCTTAGCGCGCCATATTCGGCGCGCGGCGCTGTAGCGGCGCAAGCGCTCCTCAATCGCAGTGACGGTAACCGGTCTTGCGGGTCCTCAGATCGAAATGGAAATGATCCTTATGAAAGGGATCGCTGCCCGGGCCGAGAACCGTGTTGAAGTATTTGCAGCTGTCGGTGCGCACCGCCTTCAACAGACCCTTTTCGCGAAAGGCAAAGAATCCCTTCTTGCGCACGTCGATTTCCTTCCCGTTCTTCAAGACAAACTTGCCGACGTCGATGGCGTTGCCATGCGCATGTTCGGACATCGGGTTGCCGCGGCGCGAGTTCATCGTGCGGCAGGAATAACCGCCGAGCGGCTTGATGGTCTTGACGCCGGACCAGTAGCGGTAGCGCGACGACGGCGCCAGTTCGTACTTCACCCACTTGGCGAAGGCTTCGGTCACTTCGCAGTTGAGCTTGACCGCAGGCTTGACGTCGATGCCTCCGGAGAGACCGCTGAGTTGGATCGGATAGTCGATGCCACAGGACGGACCGTTGCTGATACGCGGGATATCGCGAAACTCGACCCCGAGCTTGCGCAAGCGCTGGCGGCAGGCAATTTCCGAGCGCGGCATCTGGCCGTTAAACTGCGATTCCGGCTCCGATAGCGGATTGCGTGCCCGCGGCAGCATCGCCACCTCCTGCGGTTCCTGGGCGCGCTGCATTGCCTGCTGGCGCTCGAAGGCGCGACGACGCTGTGCCTCTTCCGCGGAAATTTGCTCCGGCGTCAAAGGCGGCAGATCCGGGTCGCCGCCAAGGCTCGCCTGCGCCTCGTTCAGCGTCTGTGGCGGGCTGCCGAGCTGGCGGACATTGTCCTCGCCGATGCCGCCGACCACAGGCTGGCTGGCGTTGCCCTCGGCGATCTCGTTGTTCTGCTCCTCCGCCAGCCCGACCACGGGCTGAACGCCAAGCATCGCATCCATGTTGACGCCTTCGGAAGGAATGGCGGTCGAGCCGGTGTTGGCCGGCTGGGCACCGGAGAGCGCCGCCTCTTCGCTATCGATCATCGGCAAGGCACGCCGGGTCGGCTGATGGGTCGCCGCAGGCACGGTTCTGCCGTTGCCGTTGCTGAACGTCGAAACCGGGTCCCCTGAAGGATAGGCCGCAACCTCCTGTTCCGGTACGGCATCGACCGGAACGGGGCTGATCGCGCCGACGCGTTCGCCGCTATCGATCCGCGCAGACGGCGTCAGCGCATCGGTCGTGCAGGCGACAAGCGAGATCGACAGCACGAACGCCGTCAACGGACGATGGAGAGTGGGAACATACGCCATACCGATTTGCCGCCTTCATCCAGAACGATATCAACGACATCGCCGCACACAATCGACGTCAAAACGGTGCAGGCCACCTGTGTCGCAAGCCGGGCACACCGCCGAAAAAGGCCGATTTGCGATGCATTTTATGCAAACACGGTAAATGAAGCCTTGCGTGCGGCTCCCAACATCCGGCAGGTCCGGTGACGAAACCTTTCCGGTGTCATGGCCATAAAGGCCTGTGTATCCACGGGCCGCGGACCTCAAAATTGAAGAATGAAATATGCTGCGCCTTGCCGCAATTCACGCCAGGGAGACACCAAAAGCGCACTGGCGCAAAAAGGCCCGCGTCGATTGCTCTGCGCGGGCCTTTAGCGATCCTGAGGTTTAAGCGTGTTTAGCGGCACTCACCGGGGTGTACGACCCGGAAGCCGGCGCCACCAGCTTCGCAGGAGTTCGGGAAGGTCTGAATCCGGTTGCCGCGCTGGCCGCAGACCGGCGCGTATTCGCGGGTGCAGAACTGGCCCTGCGGCGGACGATCCTCGTCGCGGCGGCACTCGCCGGGCGCAACCACGCGGAAGCCGTCGGCACGCGCTATGCAGGCGTTCGAGAACGTCTGCTGCTGGCGGCCGCGCTGGCCGCACACAGGCGCATATTCCCGCGTGCAGACCTGCGGCTCTCGCTCGGGCGGACGGTTGTCCGGGCGGCACTCTCCGCGGTGGATCACGTTGAAGCCGTCAGCCCGCGCCTGGCACGAATTCGAGAAGGTGCGCGTGCGATTGCCACGCTCGCCGCAAACCGGGGCATATTCCATCGTGCACATCGGCGGGCGGATCGGCCCCGGGCCAGGCCGCGGCTCATCGACCACGACGGTACAGGCTGACAGAAATCCGAATGCCAGAAGAATAGCCGCCCCCGGCCGGGTGAAAAGAAGTCTGAGAAGCGCCATGAATATCCCCTGGACAGTACCGGTAGCCGCCGACCCGGCGACATGCCGCATCATTCCGCTCCCCGTCCAACCGTATCTAACCCCGCACAAGGATTGGTCAAGCCCGCTTCGTCCCCGACACACAACCGATTGAACAGGGCTCGATGGCTCAACGTGCACGCGCAATCGAGCCTTCAGCACCGCATCCACGCTTCCGATCCCATGGCACGCCCCGGCGAACGCCCGAGACGGCAAAGGGCCCGCGTGCTTTCGCAGGCAGGCCCTTCATCAATCGTCGGATACCGTTTCAGGCAGCGCGGCCGTAGGCGGCCTGCCGAGACGTTTCCTGCAGGCGGAACTTGGTCAAGAGCATCTTCAATTCGCGGCTCTCGGCTGCAAGCGTCTGGCTTGCGGCCGTCGTCTCCTCCACCATGGCTGCGTTCTGCTGGGTCATCTGGTCCATGCTGTTGACGGCGCTATTGACCTCGGCAAGGCCCGTCGCCTGTTCGCGGGCCGCCGTTGCAATCGAGGCAACCTGCTCGTTGACGCGGTTGACCAGCGCTTCGATCTCGGTCAGTGCATCGCCGGTCGAGCGCACCAGCTCGACGCCGGCGCCGACTTCGCGCACCGATGTGCCGATCAGTTCCTTGATCTCCTTGGCGGCGCCGGCAGAACGCTGTGCCAGTTCGCGCACCTCCTGCGCCACCACCGCAAAGCCACGGCCGGCTTCGCCTGCCCGTGCGGCTTCGACACCGGCGTTCAGCGCCAGAAGATTGGTCTGGAAGGCGATCTCGTCGATCACGCCGATGATCTGGCTGATCCGGCTCGAAGACGTCTCGATCCGGCCCATGGCGTCGATCGCGTTGCGCACGATGCCGCCGGATTTCGCCGCACTCGCCTTGGTCTCATCGACCATATTGCGCGCTTCGTTGGCCCGGTCGGAGGAATGGCGCACGGTCGAGGTGATCTCGTCGAGGGCCGCTGCCGTCTCTTCGAGTGCTGCCGCCTGTTGCTCGGTGCGGCGCGACAGGTTGTTGGCCGCTTCAGAAATGTCGCCGGCGCTGGCGGTGACGATCTCGGTCGAATGCGAGATCGAGCCGATGACGTCGCGAAGGGCGGCAACCGCCGTGTTGAAGTCCTGCCTCAACTTTCCATATTCCGGGGCGATGTGGCCGATCTCAGCCGTCAGGTCACCGCTTGCCAGCAGCTCGAGCGCTGCCCCCACCGTTTCCATCGCGTCGGCCTGCGCATCGGCGGTCGCCCGCTGGCGCTGCTCGTTGCCGCGACGCTCCGATTCCAGCCTGTCCTGCTGCTCGGCTTCGCGTGAACGCAGTTCCAACCGCTCACGCACCGAATCGCGCAAAACCACGAGAACCTTGGCCATCTGGCCGATCTCGTCGCCACGGTCGGTTTCCGGCACGTCCGAGGAGAGATCCTCATCGGCAATCGATCGCATCGATGCCTTCAGCTTCTCGACCGGCCTGACCACGCTGCGCACGATCGCCAATGCTGCCATCAGGATCGCAAGCGCTGCGGCGAGAAGAATGCCGGCCACCTGCCAGGCGCGCTCACGGAACATGGCCGTGAGATCATCGGAATAGACGCCGGTTCCGACCACCCAGCCCCAGGGCTTGAAGCCGGCAACGTGGGAGTATTTCAGCACCGGCTCGTCGGCGCCCGGCTTCGGCCAGTAGTAGTCGACGAAGCCCTGCCCGCTCTTTTCCACCGCATTGACGAACTCGACGAAGAGGTGCTTGCCGTTCGGATCCTTGTTGGCGGAGAGGTCGCTGCCATCCATTTCCGGCTTGATCGGATGCATGATCATCGTCGGGTGCATGTCGTTGATCCAGAAATAGCCGCTGCCCTGATAGCGCATCGCCTTGACCGCTTCGAGCGCCCGCTTCTGCGCGTCCTCGCGCGACAGCGTGCCTGCCACTTCCTGCTTGTGATAGGCGTCGAACACTGCAACGGCATTCTCGTTCATGGCCGACAGCATCGCCTTGCGTTCGCCGACGAGTTTGTCCTGCGCCTGAAACAGGCCAAACGTCAGCGCCGCCGCCATGGTCAAAAGTGCGAATGCGACGAGCGCATAGAGCCGCACCGAAATCCTGAATCTCTTCATCCCCAGTCCCCTGCCTCCAGTAGAAGCGTGCAGGATAGGGGTGGCTCTTTGCAAAGCCCCTAACAAACGATACCTAAATTTCACAGATCTCCATTAACATATTCGCAAGAAGTGAAGTTCGTGATCGTCCACCTCGCGCGATTTGTCTGACGGCGCACTTCCCTGACGAAGCAACCATGCGCTACATCTCCTAGGACACGAGGGAGACAGGCATGACCGCAGACACCAGACCGACCGGCGAACTGACCTTGCGCACACTGGCCATGCCTGCCGACGCCAATGCCGCCGGCGACATCTTCGGCGGCTGGGTGATGGCGCAGATGGACCTTTCCTGCGGCATTCGCGCCGCCGAGCGGGCCCGCGGCCGCGTGGTGACAGCGGCAGTCAAGGAAATGGCCTTCGCGCTGCCGGTCAAGATCGGCGACACGCTCTGCATCTACACCGACGTCATCAAGGTCGGACGCACCTCGATGACGCTCAAGGTCGAGGCCTGGGCGCAGCGTTATCTCTCGCACCTGATGGAGAAGGTAACCGACGCCATTTTCGTCATGGTCGCGCTCGACGAGAACGGCAAGCCAAAGGTGGTACCGGCGGAATAGACGGAAGAGGAGGAACGACCGTGGACCCGACCCAGCCTGATCCGGCGATCTTTTCGCATATCCGGGTCGTCATGGGCATGGTCGTCAGCCTCAGCCTCGCTCGGCTCTTAAGCGGGCTTGCGCTCTTCGTACAGCACCCGGGAAAGACCCGGGTTTACTGGATCCATCTCGGCTGGGTCCTGTTCATGTTCGTCTTCCTCGTGCATTTCTGGTGGTGGGAATTCCACCTCCACGCCCTGCCCGTTCTCGACGTCACCGTCTACCTCTTCGTCATCCTCTATTGCTGCGTCTTCTTCTTTCTTTGCGTGCTCCTGTTTCCGACCACGCTCGACGATTACAGCGACTACGAGCACTACTTCATGTCGCGGCGAAAGTGGTTCTTCGGCTTTCTGGCGCTGGCCTTCGCCGTCGACCTCGTCGACACGGCGCTGAAGGGCAAGGCCTATTTCGCCTCCTACGGGCTCGAATACCCGATGCGCAACGTCACCTACATCGTGTTGTGCATGATCGCCGCCTGGACGCCGAACCGACGCTTCCATGCGGCCTTCCTCATCGGCGCGGTGGCCTACCAGCTGGTCTGGATGTACCGAGCCTTCGATCTCCTGGATTGAGAGCGACTACCAGCGCAGCCAGCGCCGCCCGACGAAATAGCCGACTGCGGTTACGAGCAAGACAGCGATCGAGTACCAGACCGAAAGAAACAGCGGACTGTCATCAGGGCAGTGAAACGCATAGAGCAAGGCGGCAATGGCGCCGGCGGCAAGGCCCGCCGACGCGCCTGCAAGACCGGGGTTGTCGGGCGCGCCATTCCTCAGGACGATCAGGAAGCCGGCGAGCGGCGCCAGCGACAGCACCGGAATGAAGAACAGGCAGAAGCCGGCATTCCTGCCGATCAAGCTCGCCGTCCAAGCCTGCGATGGCAGCACCAGGAGCTCGGAAACAACCGCAATTGCGAGAAGAAGGCCAGGGACGGCGAGTTGAAATCCACGTGCCTTGAGTGATCGCCCGGGCTGTCCGACAAGGAAGACGAAACGGCACGCGACAATGGCGAGAACCAGCGTGAAGCCGATCTTGAACAGGACGCGCGCCGTCTCGATGGCTGTTGCCAGGTTGGGGCGGACACCGACCGTCGACAGGAGAACCAGAGCGGACACGACGCCCCCTGCGACGAGGGCAAGCGCCAGCATACGGCCAAGCCGCATGCCCACGGGCGCGTCCTCTGCGAGCAAGCTGATCAGGTCATTCGTCTTCACGTGTCTCACTCCGATAGAGGGCTGCCAACGACTTCAACGCCCTGTGCAGCGCCACGCGCACCGCCCCTTCACTCATCTTCAGCCGATCGGCCGTCTCGCGCACACCTGCACCTTCAAGCGAAATAGAGCGGACGATATCGCGCTGCGGGTCCTTCAGGCGCTCCAGCATGTTGACCGCATCCATCCGGTCCAGCCCATCACCCTGCTCTTCCGCCTCCAATGTCGCAATCACATCTTCGATCGGTACATTCACGTGACGACCCCGGCGCCGCAGGCTGTCGATCAGCTTGTTGCGCACGATCGCCGACAGCCATGGACCGATCGGGCGATCCGGATCCCACGTTGCGCGCTTGAGGTGGACGGCCAGCAGCACCTCCTGCACCACATCCTCTGCCTCGCTCGCAGGCGCCCCGAACTGATCGCAGCGCCGGCGCGCCATGGCGCGCAGATGCGGGGTCACCGACGAGAGAAAGCGATGGTAGGCCTGCGTATCGCCCTTCATGGCGCTGCGCATCCACTCTGCCCATTCCTGCTCACGCGTCGAAGAATTCACCCGACATCATCCTCTACGAACCGGCACACGTTTTTGTTACCGAGCGCAGAAGAAATATTTCTGAATCGCCGGAAAGCCTTGGTTCGCCTGGGTTTTCCCTTGCAATCGGAAAGACTGCAAGCGCACGGCGCGAAAAAAATCGAAAAGCGCGATGTAACGAACGGCACCCCGCCTCCGTAGCCCAAGTGTCAGCCAATCACGGCCGACCACCAACGGAGACAGTTCCATGAAAAACAGCATCGCTACTCTGGCGCTCGCAGGTTCGCTCGCTTCGGCCCTTGCCACTATAGCTGCGCCGGCCGCCTTCGCCGCCGAAAACAACGAAAAGTGCTACGGCGTTGCCATGAAGGGCCAGAACGATTGCGCGGCCGGCAAGCATGATTGCGCCGGCAAGTCGACCATGGATTTCGACAAGGGCTCCTTCAAGCTGGTGCCGGCTGGAACCTGCACCTCGATGAAGACCCCTGACGGCCACGGCATGCTGATGCCGGCCTGATCACGCCGATCCGTCGACAGCAAGCCTCCCTCAACAGATTCAGGACTGAACAGCATCATGAACAAGATATCCGCAAGCGTCTTTGCCGCCTCCGTCGCAACCGCGCTGTCTCTCGTCGCAAGCGCCCCGGCCCCGGCCGCCGACGCGACAAAAGAGAAGTGCTACGGCGTCGCCCTCAAGGGCCAGAATGATTGCGCCGCAGGACCCGGCACGACCTGCGCCGGGACCTCCAAGATCGATCATCAGCAGAACGCCTGGAAGCTCGTTCCCGCCGGCACATGCGAAGCGATGAAGACGCCGAATGGCCATGGCTCGCTGACGCAGGGCCCGGCGCCAGCCTAGGCCCCGGATCGCTGAAATCCGCCAAGACGGCGGCGCAGGCCTTGCGCCGCCGTCCCGCAACCAGAGGAGCAATCCGAATGAAATTTTCCGATCTTCCGCGCCGCGCCGGTGTCGGCTTCAAGCCCGAGCACTTCCCCGCCATCAATGCGGAACCCCAGCCGATCGGCTTTTTCGAGGTGCATGCCGAAAACTACATGGGCGCCGGCGGCCCGCCGCACGCACAACTCGGCAAGCTGCGTCAAGACTACGCGCTCTCCATCCATGGCGTCGGGTTGTCGATCGGCTCGGTTCAGCCGCTCGACAGGGAGCATCTCTCACGCCTGAAGATCGTCTGCGATCGCTACGAGCCGGAGAGCTTCTCTGAGCATCTCGCCTGGTCGACACACGATAGCGTCTTCCTCAACGACCTGCTGCCGCTGCCCTATACCGACCACACCCTGGCGTCGGTCGCCGACCACATCGACCAGGTGCAGGAAACGCTGAAACGTCAGATGCTGCTCGAAAATCCGGCCACCTATCTGCTCTTTGCCGAAAGCACGATCGAGGAAACGGAATTTCTGGCCGAAATCGTCAGGCGCACCGGCTGCGGGCTGCTGCTTGATATCAACAATGTCTTCGTCGCCTCGACCAACCACCATATGGACCCAGGCGATTACCTCGCTCGTTTCCCGGTGGAAGCCGTCAGCGAAATCCATCTGAGCGGCCACTCCGAAACGGTCGACGATGCGGGTGCGCCGCTGTTGATCGATAGCCACGATACGCCGGTCAAGGATCCGGTATGGGCCCTCTATGCCGCCTTGATCGCACGCATCGGGCCGGTCGCGACCCTGATCGAATGGGACAACGACGTGCCCGCCTGGTCGGTTCTCAGCGCCGAAGCGCAGGCCGCTGACGAGATTCTCAAAAACACAAACAAGCGTCGCGCCGCCTGAAGGAGATCTCGATGTCCCTTTGCACCCAGACGCGGTTTGCGGCGGCCTTGGCCGACCCGGCCGTTGCCGTTCCGCCGGGACTGACCGCCTGGAACGGGCTGCAGCCGCAGCGTCGCTTCGCCGTCTATCGCAACAATGTCATGGTGGGGCTGACAGGGGCGATCGCCTCACGCTTCCCGGCCGCCCAGGCGATAGTCGGGGAAGCATTCTTCTCGGCGATGGCCGCCGAGTTCATCCGCGTCCACCCGCCGCGCTCGCCATTGCTGCTGTCCTACGGCGACGACTTCGCCGATTTCGTCGAGCGGTTCGAACCGGCGAAGGACATTGCCTACCTGCCCGATGTTATTCGGCTGGAGGCGGCGCGCGGCAAGGCCTATCACGCCGCCGACGTCGCACCGCTCGACGCCGCGAAGCTTGCAGCCCTGCCGCCGAAGCGGCTCGCCGACCTTGTCTTCGTCCCGCATCCTTCGCTGAGCATCCTGAGGTCGCCGCACCCTCTCGTCACCATCTGGGCGATGAATGCGGGCGAAGCCGAATTGCGGCCCATCGAGGATTGGACGGCCGAAGACGCAATGGTGGCCCGGCCGCACATGACGGTCGAGGTCCGGCGCCTGCCGCCTGGCGGCGCGGCCTTCCTCCAGGCATTGGCAAGCGGAGAACGCCTTGCTACCGCCGTCGAGCATGCGATCGAGAATGCTTCCGCATTCGACCTTTCGGCCAACCTCGCTGGCGCCTTGCAAACCGGCGCGTTCATTGCTTTCCACTGACAGGAGTAAGGACCATGCAGAACGAAATGACCATGACACCGGACACCCAGCAGGGCATCGTCGGCAAAATCTGTTCCGTGCGAGACCTGCTCGACCGCGTGCCGCACGATGTCGTCGCGCTGATTGCGCGCCTGTCGATCGCCGCCGTCTTCTGGCGATCGGGCCAGACCAAGGTCGATGGCTGGCAGGTGACCGACAGTGCCGTCTATCTCTTCGAGAACGAATACCGGCTGCCGCTGGTCGATCCGTGGCTTGCCGCCCATGCGGCGGCGTTCGCCGAACACCTGTTCCCGCTATTGCTGGTGATCGGTTTCGCCAGCCGGCTGTCAGCGCTGGCGCTTTTCGGCATGACTGCGGTGATCGAGATCTTCGTCTACCCCGATGCCTGGCCGACACACGGGACCTGGGCGGTCTGCCTGCTTGTCATCATCGCCGGCGGCCCCGGCCGCGCTTCGATCGATCATCTCATCGCCTGTCATTTCGGGGCTTGCCGTGCGCCTCGCTGAACGGCGGCAGGCTGCGACGATCAATCCGTCGGCGCGCCACGCTACGGCTGGCGCTCGGCGAGAAATCGGCCCGGCGGTTTGCCCGTCATCTTCTTGAACATGACCGCAAAGGCGCTGGCGCTTTCATAGCCGAGTTCATGGGCGACAGACTGCAGCGATAGACCGTGGGCGAGCAGTTGCACGCCGGCGACGACATGCATCTGCCGCCGCCAATGGCCGATGCTCATTCCCGTTTCCTGCGGGAACAGCCGTCGCAGATTGCGCTCGCTCATCCCGATATGACCTGCCCATTCGGCAAGGGTGCGGCGGTTGGCAGGATCGGCCAGCATGCCATCCGTCATCAGCCGCAGGCGTGTGTCGGCGGGGCGCGGCAGGTGAACCTCATCAACAGGGGAATGCGCGAGTTCATCGAGAAGCAGTCGGACGAAACATCCGTCAATGCCCTCCTCGTCGTAAAGCGCGGGTAACGTCACCGCGCGCATGAGAAGCGCTGCCAGAAGCGGCGACACGGCCAGACTGCAGCAGACATCAGGCAATCGGTCGATCGCGTCCGGCTCGACGAACAGCGCGACTCCGGTCATCTCTCCTGCGCAGCGCGACCTGTGCAGCAGGCCACCGGGGATCCAGATCGCACCATGAGGCGGGATGACCCAGACACCCTGTTCCGTCTCGCAGGTAATGAGACCACTGTCGTTGTAGAACACCTGCGCCCGCCGATGGCGGTGCCAGGGCATTTCGCCGTCTTCGGTCAATAGCGTGAAACCGGCGGCCGCGATCGGCCGGGCGCTGTCGTCCGGCTCGAAGTCCTGCGTTGGCAAGGCGGTGATCAGCATGGCACCCGGTGAAATTTTCAGACCATGGATTGAGCGGCGCCCTGCTCCGGATCCGCTTCGGGCGCGCTCGGCAGCACGGTGCGGATAATGGCGCTCGCTTCGTCCCTGGAAGCGGCAACGAACATCGGATACCCCCAGAACTTCTCGTAGACCAGTGCGAAAGCCCGGGCCGCGATCCGCTTGGAGGTATTCGGCTCGATGTAGATCATCGCCCGCACCAGGGCCGTGATCGGCGTCTTGTTCCGCTTCATCCAGAGGGAGATCTTCTTCCTGTCTGCCACAGCATGAGCGTCCTTGTCGCCCTCGACATCACCGCCTTCACCGAGAAAGACGAAGGGCGCGCCGCGCGCAAGCAGGCCAGTATAGACATCCAGGACCTCGTCTATGGTCTGGCCTGTGCCATGAGTGAAATCCATCCAAACTTCGGGAAACGCGGTGGCATCAACGTGCATGATCAGCTCCTTGCCTCTTCGGGAACGTCCCGGCTTCTGTCTTCCGGCATGGAATTAGCACCGGCGCCTCTCAGGCGTCATTGTCGCGCCCGGCCAGAAGAATGCGAGAACCGGCCAGAAAACGGGAAGTCCCGGATCGGCCTTCAGCGCCGGCAAGCCTTCGCCCTGCACATGCCGAACCGCAGCGACCGGATGACGATTATTCCCGCACCGCCGGGCTCAGCCGCAAAAGCGTTTCGCAAAGCACGCCGACAACAAAACAAACAAACTCCATAAATTTTATGATCTTCTTTTACACTGATCCCAGTTCACAAGGACGGCGCCCATGGCCCTCCAGCAAACAGGAGCGGGACAGATGTTCAAACTGACCAGACGGCTTTTCGGCACCGGCCTCTTCACTGCCGCGGTGCTCGCCTCCTTCGGCGTCATGGCCGAAGACCTGAAGGAATTCCGTATCGGCTTCCAGAAGACAGGCCTGCCGGTCGTCGCCCAGCAGCAGAAAGTCATTGAGAAGGCGCTGGAGCCGAAAGGCGTTGCAGTATCCTGGGTGGAATTCACTGCCGGACCGCCGCTGGTCGAAGCCTTGAACGTCGGCTCCATCGATGCCGGCTGGACCGGCGACGCTCCGCCGATCTTCGGCCAGGCGGCCGGCTCGGCAATCGTATACGCCGCGGCCCTGCCTTCGAACGGCAAGGGCGAGGCGATCTTCGTCAAGCCGGATTCGCCAATCCAGTCGCTGGCCGACCTCAAGGGCAAGAAGATCGGCGTCGGCAAGGGCACCAGCGCCCACAATCTCGTCGTCGCGGCATTGGAAAAAGCCGGCATCGGCTTTGGTGACGTCACGCCCGTCTACCTGAGCCCCGCCGATGCGGCAGCCGCCTTCGCCAGCGACAAGATCGATGCCTGGGCCGTCTGGGATCCGTTCTTCGCCATTGCAGAAACACGCTACAAGCCGCGCATCCTGACGACCTCGGCCGAGACCCTGAAGGTCAACACCTACTTCCTCGCCAATCGCGACTTTGCCGCCAGCCATGCCGAGACCATCACGTCGGCAATCGGCGCGCTCAAGGATGCCGCGGTCTGGGCCGATGGTAACCGCGACAAGGTCGCAGCCGCACTCCACGAGGTGACCGGTGTGCCGCTCGAAGCCCAGACGATCGCCGCCAACCGCACGGTCTTTTCGATCGGCCCGATCACCGACGATATCGTCGCCGGCCAGCAGCAGACCGCCGACCGCTTCTTCAAGCTCGGGCTGATCCCCAAGCAGATTACCATTTCCGATGCGGTCTGGACCGCACCGGGCAACTGATCCCTCTGCCTCCCAAGGCGAAAACCGGCCGGCGTCGGGACGAAAGTTTCGGCGCCGGCGCCGCGAAGACTTGAGGCTACGAGCGAGCAAGGACCTGAGCCATGGCGAAGACCGCAACGAACACACTTGCGCGAAATCTCGCAGGCTGGCTCCTGCCCGCCGTCCTGATCCTCGCCTGGGAAGCCGCCTCCCGCACGGGTCTGATTTCGGAAAGCGTGATCGCGCCACCCTCCGCAGTGCTTGCAGCCTTCATCCGCCTGCTGGCATCAGGCGAACTTGCCGAAAACATCGGCGTCAGCACTTTGCGGGCGCTCTCGGGCTTTGCCATCGGCGGCTCGATCGGTTTTGCCTTCGGGCTTGCCAACGGCCTGTCACGGTTGAGCCGGGATCTGACCGACACCACTCTGCAGATGGTGCGCAACATTCCGCATCTGGCGCTGATCCCGCTGGTCATTCTCTGGTTCGGAATCGACGAGGAAGCAAAGCTGTTCCTCGTGGCACTCGGTGTCTTCTTCCCGATCTACGTCAATACGCTGCTCGGCATCCAGGGTGTCGACCCCCAACTCCTGGAGATGGGCCGGATCTACGGCATGTCGAAGCGCCAGCTCTTCTTGCGCGTCATCCTGCCCGGTGCGCTACCGGCCATCTTCGTCGGCCTTCGTTATGCGCTCGGCATCATGTGGCTGACGCTGATCGTCGCCGAGACGATCGCGGCCTCCTCCGGCCTTGGCTACATGGCGATGCAGGCGCGCGAATTCCTGCTGATCGATGTCGTCATCCTGTCGATCTTGATCTACGCGCTGCTCGGCAAGCTCGCCGACAGCTTCGCCAGGCTGCTCGAGCGTCTGACGCTGCAATGGCACCCGGCCTTCCAGCCGGCCTGATCCGGCGCAGGCCCGGAAAAGACGAAGAGAGGAACGATCCGATGTCCGTCATCGCCCTTCACCCGAAACACGAGCAAGAGCGTGACCGCGTCGATGCGCCCGAGACCGGCCGCGTCGCCCCCTTGCCACAGCTTTCGCCCGCCCCGCCTCTCGCCTTCTCGCTCAAGGGCATCGGCAAACGCTTCGGCGACAAGACCGTGCTCGACGGCATCGACCTCGACGTGCCCGAAGGGCAGTTCGTTGCGGTCATCGGCAAGAGCGGCTGCGGCAAGAGTACGTTGTTGCGCATCCTGGCCGGACTCGACAAACCAACGAGCGGCACCTTGACCATCCCCGTCGGCAGCGCGCCCGATCGTCGAAGCCGCATCATGTTCCAGGAGCCGCGGCTGCTTCCTTGGGCGCGGATCGGCAGCAACGTCGAGGTCGGGCTGACAGGCATCGCCAAGGGCGAAGTCGCCCGCGATCTGTCGTTGAAGATCCTTGACGAAGTCGGGCTTGCCGACCGCGCAGAGGAGTGGCCGTCGGTGCTGTCGGGAGGGCAGAAGCAACGGGTGGCGCTTGCTCGGGCGCTCGTTGCTCACCCGTTCATCCTGGCGCTCGACGAACCGCTTGGCGCGCTCGACGCCCTGACGCGCATCGAGATGCAGCAACTGCTGGAGCGCATCTGGCAGCAACAGAACTTTACCGCGGTGCTCGTGACGCACGATGTTGCCGAGGCCGTGGCACTTGCCGACCGTGTCGTGGTTGTCGATGAGGGCCGCATCGCGCTCGATCTACCGATCCCGCTCGCCCGCCCCCGCCGCCACGGCAGCGCCGAAACCGCCAGGCTCGAAGGGCAGATCCTGGACCGATTGTTCGGCCGGGGATAAAGTGCCGCTTACGATCGCTGTTTGGCACGATGCACATTGACGAACACAACCTCCCATGGAAGCAATGCAACCATTGCCCGCATGGAAGGTCAATCATGAATTCAACGGTCGCCGGCTCAATTCTTCCACGTTTCTTTTGGCGGCGGCTGGCGGCCTTTGTCGTTGACACTCTTCTGTTTTACATCGTCGCAGCTATTGTCTCGATCGTCCTGGTCGTCGCCCTCCCGTGGGCGCCGCGATACTTCATTCCCTCAATGACCGCATGCGAACCAACCGCGCCTGACGCGCTGGTGCAAAGGATCGAACGCGAATGGCCTCTGGCACCCGGCCAGTCGCGCGTAAGCCAGATCTGCACAACATCCTTCTGGGGCGTAGCCGACAGCAGGTCGTTTGTTTCAACTTTGGTCGATGCCGGCGATAATCCAACGCAGCGGACGATCAATTTCGAGATCGACGAGGCCGGCAATCCGGTCGAGCTTGAAGCGATGAGGCTGGGAACAGAAGTGTTCGACGAACTGGTGCCGGTGCTGCTCTTCTGCCTGTCGGGCGCGGCCCTGATCGCACGCTTCGGCACGACCCCGGGCAAAAAGCTGTTCGCATTGCGCGTCATTGCAGACAATGGCGAAGCGCTGCCGTTTGCCAAGGCCGCCAAACGGGAAGCATTGCGCATGCTGCCGGCGATGCTCGATGCATTTAGCGCTCCGTTCATGCTGCTGTCGATTGCGAGCTTTGGTTCCGGCGACATCCTCAGGGACTTGATGGACGCCACGACCATCCTTGGCGCGCCGGTTCAGATCATCATGTTGGCCGGCGGCCTGATCTTCCCATTGTTCGCAATCGTCTGGTGGGTCTTGCCTCTCCTGCGCTGGCGCGGGCAGACCATCTACGACCACCTGTCAGGATGCCACGTCATCCTCAGCCCCAGAGCGCAGACAACATCGCCGGCAGAAGCAGCCGCCTGATCGCCCAATGTGACCGCGCAGCAGTTGCCTGGCTTCAGCCCTTGAAGATGAACGAGGCGCCGATGGCGATCAGGGAGAAGCCGACGAGGTGATTCCAGCCGATCGACTCCTTCAGCCAGAACACGGAGAACGCCGCGAACACCAGGAGGGTGATCACCTCCTGCATCGTCTTCAGCTGCGCCGCCGAATAGACCTCGTGGCCGATGCGGTTGGCAGGTACGGCCAGGCAATACTCGAAGAAGGCAATGCCCCAGCTTGCGGCGATCGCCATGTAAAGTGGCGATGAGGTGTATTTCAGGTGCCCGTACCAGGCAAACGTCATGAAGACGTTGGAGATCAGCAGCAGCAGGATCGGCCAGAGATAAGCCGGGTTGATAGCGAACGACATGAGGACCCTCGAAGGCGCGAATCGGTCCGGCAGAATGGTCCTGCTGGCCTCCTTCTGACAAGCTACGACATCGTGTTTGCAACAGCCCACGCCGTATCAGCCCGGCCAATGTGCTGAGAGCTTTTTCATAGATCCGGCTTTTGGCGACGTTCGCACGCGAAGGCAGCCACAACAGAACGATTGCGGCCCCTCACTCCGTCGCAACCTGCCACGCCCCATCCAACTGGCTGCCTCTAAGCCCCCCGGGGCTCGGGCGGAGGATGTCAATTCCGCCCACTTGCATCGCAATTCCCGCTTGATCGCGGTGGGCCGCCGCTGAAATTGCCGCCTCAATTAAGGCAGCAAGTGCCGCTCAACGGCGAGCGAACCGTCTGACGAACACCGCTTGAACACAAAAACAACGCGTAATGGTCGTAAAAGTTGACGATATCTAACCCAAACGAGTTAGATTACGCACGAAAATTCTCTCTTTTTGCCCTTTGCCACAATTTTGCACCAGACAGTGAGCAAAAGTCCGCGCACCGTCCGACGGGACAGGCAGGGGAATACCACACTCCGACGGCAATCGCCGTGAAGTTGGCACCGCGTTTCATCGCGGTTCGCCGGCGCGCTGATGCTGCGTTCAAGGTGCAACGCGCAGGCGCTTGCCGCCGATATCCCCCGAAACAGTGATCGATGCAGATGAAAACCGGGGGCAGTGTTCGGCGATCGCCAGGCACATCCGGGATGCACGCACCAAACAACTTGGCAAGGAGACCTGACCATGAAGGTCCTGGCGTTTCTCGCGGCTGCCTATGTCGCGCTTCTGACACCGGATGTGGCCACGGCGGGCATGTTGGCCCAGGCCCAGCAATATAACGGCATGCACGAAGTCAAGAACAACAGGCGGCTACGCACCGCACTCGGCATCAACCCGGCCCGCACCCCCTGGTGCGGCCACTTCATGGGCCTGATTGCCCGGAAGTCGGGCCGAACGCCACCGCAAAGTTTCGGCATTGCCCGCTCGTGGCTGCGTTTCGGCGCGCCGGTCAAGCTCTCCTATGCCCGCCCCGGCGATGTTATCGTCGTGCGCACCGGGCGCAGCTATCATGTCGGCATCCTCTCCGCCCTGTCGAAATCGACCGCGCAGGTGATGGGCGGCAATCAGTCCGGTCGCGTCAGGGTCTCGCAATTCAACCGCGGCCAGGTCGTTGCCGTCAGGCGTTAGCCAGCGGAGAAAACAGGTTCGCGATTACCGAACCGGGGGCTCGTTGTAGCCGTCGGGCTGTCCGTCGTCGAGCGTCAGGCGCATTGCGCAGCGCCGCTCCGCCGGCAAGCCGCAGGCAACCTCCTTCGCAAGGGTCCGCGTAAGCCTTGCATCGGCATCGAGCGCATCGGCTTCAAGCGTCACGAACCCGAGCTTTCGGTAGAAGCGCTCGTTCCATGCGAGTTCGCGGAAGGTGGTCAGCGTTACCGCGCCAAGCGATCGTTCGTGCGCATGGGCGACGGCGGCTGCGATCAAGGCACACCCGAGCCCAAGCCCTTGTCGATCATGCAACACCGCGAGTTGCCAGATATGCAGGGCGTCGGCGATGATCTCAGAGCAGAGAAAGCCGAGCGGACGATCACCATCATCGACCGCGACCCAGGAGAGACCGGCGCGAACGAAATCGAGATGTGCGTCAACGGATTGCACATCGTCGTCGGCAATCCAGGCCAGTTCGGAAACACTGCGAAATGCCTCTCCCGACGATCGCTCGATATCGGGCAGTGCGGGTGCGTCGTCTTGGCGGGTCAGTCGAATCAGGGCGTTCATGGCGGCATCCTATCGACGGAATTCGCCCCGTCGACCCCGTCTCTGGCCAGGACCAACCGGCAAGACGGAACAGGGCCATCTTGAGGTGTTTGTTTATATAAAAACAATATCTTAAATAGACATCTTCGCCATACACACGATCCTCGCCCGCAACCGGTCCCGCAGGCGGCCGATCCCGGCATGTCCGTACCGCTCTTAGAAGCCGCGTTGAGCGCCGCTAGACGAGCGGCAGCGCCATCAGCATCTCATCGAAATACTGCCCATCGACGCATAGGGCACGCGCCTCCAACCCGTAACCGACAAAGCCGAGTTTGGAATAGAGCCGGATGGCTACGGCATTGGAGGAGACGACGGTCAACTGCAATTGCTCGACCTTCCCCCGGGCCTCGTCGATCACCGCCTCGACCAACCGTTTTGACACGCCGCTCCCGCGCGCCGCCTCGAGCACATACATACCCCAAAGGATACCCTTGTGCCTCGTCTTAATGGCGCTTGGGATCGTCAGGCCCGCGACACCCACAAGCGCACCGGCGGCATCGAAGGCACCGATGATCGCGGCGACCGTCAACCGATTGGCGAACCAGTCAAGCGGCTGCTTCGCCTCATCTTCGTGGGACGCACCGAACGACTCGGGATGGCGCTTAAGACCATCGAGGCGCAAGGCTCGGTAGGCGTCGACATCTCTGGCTTCGAGGCGGCGGAGTTGAAAGGAAGGCATTCAGCGGTTCCGAAATCCGGTTCTGGGCGCACGATACTCTCCGCGTCGACCCAGCCCTGTCAACGCCGATCCGCACTATCAGAGCCGCACGAAGAACATTAGATTCTCCTTCTAAACACCTGAATCAATTTTTAAATGCCCTGCTCATCACTCGACCGTCGAGACCCGTTGTGCGATCCGTTCCAGCGCCGCGCGCAACCCTGCCTCCGGGCTCGTCAAAGGGGGCGGTCCTCGATGCACAAAGTCCGCCGCTCCCGCCATGGAGGCTTGAGCAAGGGCTACGATCGAAGCGCCATCGGCATAGGCGACGTCGCAAGCACCAGCGATCGCAGCAAGATAGCCGTCGCGGTCACCCGCCTTGAACGAACTCCAGGCGCCGGCGACGAGGCGCACCTCGAGCGCCACCGCCCTGCGCTTCGCCGCCTCGGAAAACACTGCGGTGGTCGGAGCCACCGTCGTCTCGACGGCGCAGAGCACCACGACCTTGCCACCGACAGCCGTCGCCCCTTCGGCAAGCGCCGCATCGATCCGCAACACCGGCACCGGCGTCTGACCAACAATCGCCGTACTGGGCCCGAGTGTCGAGCAGGTGAGGAGCACGGCATCGGCCCGCGCTGCCAATGCGCCCAGCGCTGCGGCCGTCGAGCGGGCGATTTCGTCTGTGAGACCCCCAGCCCGTTCCGCGGCCTCGAGCAGGTCCGGCCGCACCGTGTGATGAAGCACGTCGCTTGCAAGCCCGAGTTTGCGCGCGGCGGCTTCAAAAACGGCGCAGTTGCTGTCGGCCGTATGCAGGCAGGCGATGATCAAGGTGTTTCCCTTCGTCGTGAGTTTCAGGCCACGCGCACGCGCCGCCAGCGTATCGGGATACCTTGCACGTTTCGCTGCCGGGCGAAACCGCGTCCGGCCGAGCCCACAACGCAAACTCTTCGTCGTCCCCAGCACGCAATCCACGAGTGAAGGCCTTGTTGGCCCGCAAATGGCCTCAAAATCGGCGCAGCAATCGTTGGTTAGAGACGATCATGGCGTTTTCGCACTTCTAGATACACCTAATTTACGATACCCTTAACTTCCTCTAGCCATACGCCGCAGGAGGGGCTCGCCCCCTTGGAACGGAAGCTCGCAGTCATCCTCGCTGCCGATGTCGCTGGCTATAGTCGCCTCGTCGCGACCGACGAGGAAGGTACGCTTGCGACGCTAGGCACCTATTGCGCCACGATCGGCGATCTCGTCGCCGAGCATGGCGGGCGAATTTTCAGCACTGCCGGCGACAGCGTCGTTGCCGAATTCCACAGCGCCGTCCAGGCCGTGCGCGCCGCCGTTGCCATCCAGCGCGCCCTGCAACGCCGCAATGCCGATCTGGCGCCGGAGAAACGCATGGAGTTCCGCATCGGTATCAATCTCGGTGATGTCGTGGTCGAGGGCGCCAATCTGCTCGGTGACGGCGTCAATGTCGCGGCACGGCTGCAGCAGGTGGCTCGCCCCGCGGGCGTGTGCATCTCGGGTACACTGCATGACCAGATCGAGGGAAAGCTCGACTTCCCGATGGTCAAGCTCGGCGAGCAGACGCTGAAGAACATGCCGCGGCCGGTGCTCGTGCACAGTGTCGACTGGCGCGAGGATCCGACAGGCCCCGATTTGCCCGGAATGCCACTCCGGCTGCCGGACAAGCCGTCGATCGCCGTGCTTCCCTTCGTCAACATGTCAGACGATCCCGGCCAGGACTACTTTGCCGATGGGCTGACCGAAGACATCATCACCGGGCTCTCGCTCTGCCGCTGGTTCTTCGTCATCGCCCGCAACTCCTCCTTTGCCTACAAGGGGCGCGCGGTCGACGTGAAGCAGATCGGCCGTGATCTCGGCGTGCGCTACATCGTCGAGGGCAGCGTGCGCCGGTCGGGGAGCCGAGTTCGCGTCACCGGGCAGTTGATCGAGGCCGAGACCGGCGTGCATCTCTGGGCGCAGCGCTTCGATCGAGAGGTGGCCGACATCTTCGCCATCCAGGACGAACTGACACAGCATGTCGTCGCCGCGATCGAACCGGAAATCCTGATCGGCGAAAATCGCCGTGCGCTCCTGCGCGGCACCGAAAATCTCGATGCCTATGAGTGCCACATGCGCGGCACGCTGCTGCACAACGCCCAGGACACGGCCGCGCATTTTGCCGAGGCGATCGACTGGCATCGCCGCGCGATCGCGCTCGACCCGGACTTCGGCCGCGCCCATATGATGCTGGCACGCTCGCTCTACGCCCGATGCTTCTTCGGCTTCAGCGACGATATCGATCGCGACCGGGCCGAACTGCTTGTCGCAGCCGAGCGGGCCATCGCGCTCGAAGACAGGGATTCCTATTCGCACTACGTCATGTGCCTTGCCAATTTCGCAGCCCGCCGCCCGCACGCGGCCGTTGCCGAGGCCCAGCAGGCTATCGATCTCAACCCCAATCTCGCGCTGGCCCATATGGCGCTCGGCTGGGCCCGCATTTTCGTCGGCCGTTTCGCCGACGCGCTCGATCCGCTGCACAAGGCACTGCGGCTGAGCCCGCACGATCCGCTGACCTACCTCTTCCTCAACCGGATCGCGCTTGCCCATTACCATCTCGGCAATTACGAGGAGGCGCAGCACCACGCCGAACGCGGGCTTCTGTTGCGGCGCACCTATTTCAACCTGGTCGTGCTGCTCGCCTGCCTCGGCCAGCTCGGACGCACCGAGGATGCCTGCAAGCTCGTCGACGAGGCGGTCGCCAACGCGCCCCTCGATCTTCCGGGCTACTGGCAGATCTTTACCGCCTATGTCGACCCCGCCGATTACGCACATTTCATCGACGGGCTGCGCAAGGCGGGCCTGCCAGCCGTTCCGTGAGGCGCCATGACCCGTGCGCAACAGCTCGGCGTCGTGATCGGTCTGGCGGTCGTTGCAGTGCTGACATTGCTGCGCGCCAGCGACCCGCAGCTTCTGAAGCAAGGGCGCGACGTCACCTTCGATGAGTATCAACGGCTGTCCCCGCGCGCCTACGAGACCATGCCGGTCAAGGTCGTCGATATCGACGAAGCGTCGCTGCGCGCCTTTGGGCAATGGCCCTGGCCGCGAGACAGGCTGGCGAAGCTGACCGACAGGCTGGTGGAGATGGGAGCGTCGGCGATTGCCTTCGACATCCTGTTTGCCGAACCGGACCGGCTGTCGCCGCGCAACGTGCTGCGCGACGTGCCCGAAATCGATCCATCGCTGCTTAAGCGCCTGCCCGACAATGACGAGGTCTTTGCCAGGTCGATCGCGGAAAGGCCTGTCGTCCTCGGCTTCGGGCTGACCAATGAAGGAAGCTACCTGCCGCCGGTCAAGGCCGGTTTCGCCTTTACCGGCGAAAGCCCCGTTGGTGCGCCGCCGCGCATCCGCGCCGCCACCCCGCTGCGGCCGCAACTGGAGAGCAACGCCGCCGGGCTCGGCCATATCAGCCTCAACCCCGGTGGCTCCTCGGCCGTCGTGCGTGCAGTGCCGTTGTTCCTGAGCGACGGCCAGCAACTCTACCCCAGTCTGGCACTGGAGGCGCTGCGCGTGGCACAAGGCGGCTCGACCTATGTGCTGGCCGGGGCGCCCGATGTGCCGGATACGCTGACGGCCGCCAAGATCGGGGATTTCGTCGTGCCGGTGACCGCTTCCGGCGAACTCTGGCTCTACGTCAGTCCTGATACGACCGAGCGCTATGTCTCCGCGCGGCGCGTTCTCGAGGATGCCGATGTATCCCCCGATATCGCTGCGGCGATCGAAGGCAGCATCGTCTTCATCGGCACCTCCGCCGCCGGGCTGCAGGACGTGCGCACGACGGCACTCGGCCAGAACGTTCCCGGCGTCTCGCTGCACGCCCAGATCGTCGAGCAGATCCTCTCCGGCCGCTATCTCTCGCGTCCGGACTGGGCCAACGGGCTGGAAATCCTGTCGATCGCGATTGCCGGCTGCCTTCTCGTGCTGCTGACGACCTTCGTCAGTCCCATCGTTGCGCTTGCCTGCGGCCTGGCAATCACGGCGCTGGCGCTCGTCACGTCCTGGGTTGCATTCTCCTATGCCGGCCTGCTGTTCGATCCGCTGGCGCCGATCCTGGCTGCATCCATCACCCATTTCTCGGCGACGGCATTCCGTTTCCTGGTCACTGATCGCGAGCGCCGCGAGGTCCGCCAAGCCTTCGGCCGCTATCTCTCTCCCTCGCTGCTCTATCGGATAGAACACAACCGCAACGCCCTCAGGCTCGGCGGTGACGATCGCGAGCTTACCGTCATGTTCGTCGATGTGCGCAGCTTCACCGAGATGAGCGAGCGCATGGCACCAACCGATGTCGTTGCCTTTCTCAACACGTTGCTCGACGCGCTCAGCCGACATGTGATTGCCAACGAGGGTACGCTCGACAAGTTCATCGGCGATTCGATCATGGCCTTCTGGAACGCGCCGGTCGATGTAACCAACCATCCACGCAAGGCGCTGCGCGCTGCACTCGGCATGCGCCAGACCTTGGCGCGGCTCAATGCGGACGACGCCTTCGGCTTCGGTGCGGCGCAGGAGGTCGGCATCGGCATCGGCATCCACACCGGGATTGCCTGCGTCGGCAACATGGGCGCCGAGACGCGTTTCAACTATTCGGCCGTCGGCGACACCGTCAACATCGCCGCCCGTATCGAGGCGGCGTGCAAGGATGTGAGCTTCGACATCCTGGTGTCGGAGGCGACAGCGCAGGCCCTGCCCGGCTGCGCATTGCTGGAAGCCGGCGCCCTGGGGCTGAAAGGAAAGACGACGCGGACCCGGCTGTTTGCCGTCGCCGGCGACGAAGACGTCGCCGCATCGCCCGATTTCGATGAACTGCAACGCCTGCATTCAAGACTGGTCGAAAACCTGCGTGTGCGCGCCTCGGCCAGCCGCAGCCTTGCCAACGCCGCCAAGCTCAAGGCAGCAGCCATCACGCCCGGCCTGGTGGCGTTCTACGGCAGGATCACCCGTCGCTCCGACCATTTCACAGAAACCCCAGCCGATCAGGCCAGCCGCATCGCCGAATAGCGATCAATCGTCGTCGTCGTTGTCGCTTCGATCGCGGTCGCGGTCGCGGCCACCATGGCGATCATTGTTGCCATTGCCATGATCGCGGTCGGCACGCTCGCCGCTGTCGCCATCGTCGCTGCCGCCAGCGTGGCCGTCGTTGTCGGAGCCAGACGAGCCATGGTCGTCTTGGTTGCCTCCGCCGCCACCCTGCCCGTGATCCCCGTGATCGTCGTCATGATCCTTGTCGTGATGGCCGTGATCCTTGTCCCGGTCCGGCTTGTCGCGATCCGGTTTCTCATGATGGGGCTTTTCGTGATGCGGCTTTTCAGGTCTGGGTTTCTCCGGCTTGGGCTCTTCGCGCTCGATCGGCGCCTGCTGTTGCTCGATCTGCGCCGGCGGACGGGCGACATCATCGCGACGCGCGGCCTGCAATCCGCAGCCGGCACCGACGGCGCCGATCGTGCCGGAAAGCCTCTGGCCGCCGGAAAGGAAAGGCAGGGCCTGCGCATTGCCGAGGCTGCGCAATGTGCGCTGGCTGACGCGCGCCGCCTGGCTGACCCCACCACCGGGTGTGGCAACCACACAATCGCAGCGCCGCGTCAGTTGCCGGCACCCACCGGCGCCGCAAAAGCTGGCCGCACCATTCAGCAGCACGACCGCAGTCGTGCCGTCGCGCCCCACATAGAAATCGAACGCCGTGCCACGCACGCCGATGGTGCCGGCCGGCGTGACGATCTCATAGGCGGAATGTTTGGATTTGCCGCTGACCCAGCGAAAGGTGCCTTTGGCGGCCGTGATCGTCAGCTTCTTCACCGACCTGGTGCCGTCGTAGACGAATTGGTCGATGACCACGGAAGACCCCCAGCCGACGGCGAGCTTGGTCCCGTCCTGGAAAACGAACTGGCCAAGACCGGACTTTGACGTCCGGATCCGTTCGTCCCGGTAGACCGGGTCCCTGACCGCCAGCGGACCGCTCGCGCCGGACACTTCGGTCCTGATCGATACCGCTTGACCGACGGGTTCGGCCGCAAAGCTCGTGGCAGGGCAAAGAAGCATTGCACGAAAAGCGATAAGGGCGGCACCACTCAAACGCGACATGGCCCCCTCCAAACCACAATTGATATCATGCGTCAGGCTTGGGTGTCTTCTCGCCCATTCGGGGTAAGCTTCCAGCAACCAGAACTCGTATGGGCTATCCAGCGCCACCCTGGGCATCGGCCATGGCAATGCAGCCGCTCAAACGTGCCACTCGCAGCGGGCCGTTGGCTCAGAAATCGAGCCAATGCGTGATCCCCGATTGCGCGGCCGGGAGAAGGCCCATCCTTTCCCAAAACGCCCCGGCTTCGGCCGTGCCGGCATTCACGGTGACACGTGGGGCATGGTTGCGGGCATGCCCGAGCAGCCTGATCGCCAGCTCACGCCCCAGACCGAGGCCGCGGAACTGCGGGCGGACATAGAAGCGGCGGAGCCGCAGAGCGTCTGGCGCGCAGGGATCGGCGGTCAGACCGCCCAGTCCCGCGCAGGTCCCGGCCACGGCTGCGATCAGCAGGACCTCGCCGCGCCCATCGAAGCGCATGGCGCCTGAACCCCAATCCTCATGCAGCCGCTCGACAAATCGGTATTGCTCGGAGACGGCGTCACGCCGCAGATCGTCGAAATCCTGAGGCAGGGACGATGTCGGCAAACAACGATCGATGACAAACATGCTTACCTCCTGCCATCCGCCGACAGACGAGTTCGACGGCAATGACCTCCTATTTGCAAAGCGAACGCATTGGTAGCCGCGATCATCTGTCCTGTGATCCACTGGCTCCCGAAACGCTGAAAACGAGCCTCGGAAAATCCGGAAATTTCGTTTCCCTTTTGTACTCATTCCCCCTTTATTTTCGGCATGACTCTGTCCATATTCCCGCCATGGCCCAGGATCCGAAGAAGTCTGCAAAAAATCCCCCGAAAAAATCGACAGTGCCCGGCGGCTTCGAGGAAGCCCCGCAGGCACCGCTGTCGGGAACCCCGCTCTCCGGCAATGTTTCCGATTGGGTGAAACAACTCGAGGCGGATGCCGAGGCCTCGGCCTTCGAGAGCCAGCGCGAGGTCGCCTCCAAGGCCGGCAAGCACCGCAAGAAGGTGGAAATCGCCGCTTCCAAATCCTCTAGAGGGACGTCGATGGGCGGGACAACCGACCCGAAGACGCGCGCCGCGGCGGGCCTCAATCCGGTCGCCGGCCTCGACGTGTCGCTTGAGGATGCCGACAAGCTGTCCAACTCGGGCGTCACCGCCACGGTGGAGGCGCTGTCGGCGCTGATCGAGAGCGGCAATCCGCTGTTCAAGGACGGCAAGCTGTGGACGCCGCACCGCCCTGCCCGGCCGCCGAAATCCGAAGGCGGCATCGAGATCCGCATGGTCTCCGATTACGAGCCGGCCGGCGACCAGCCGACGGCGATCGCCGATCTCGTCGAAGGCCTTGCCTCCGGCGAGCGCAGCCAGGTGCTGCTCGGCGTCACCGGTTCGGGCAAGACCTTCACCATGGCCAAGGTGATCGAGGCGACGCAGCGCCCCGCCGTCATTCTCGCGCCCAACAAGACACTGGCGGCCCAGCTCTATTCCGAATTCAAAAACTTCTTCCCGGATAATGCGGTCGAGTATTTCGTTTCCTACTACGATTACTACCAGCCGGAAGCATACGTGCCGCGCTCGGATACCTTCATCGAGAAGGAATCCTCGATCAACGAGCAGATCGACCGCATGCGCCACTCCGCCACCCGCTCACTGCTGGAGCGCGACGACTGCATCATCGTCGCCTCGGTCTCCTGCATCTACGGTATCGGCTCGGTCGAAACCTATACCGCCATGACCTTCCAGATGAGCGTCGGCGACCGGCTCGACCAGCGCCAGCTGCTGGCCGACCTCGTGGCGCAGCAATACAAGCGCCGCGACATGGATTTCCAGCGCGGCTCTTTTCGCGTGCGCGGCGATACCATTGAAATCTTCCCGGCCCACTTGGAAGACGCGGCGTGGCGCATCTCCATGTTCGGCGACGAGATCGACGCCATCACCGAGTTCGACCCGCTGACCGGCCAGAAGACCGGCGACCTGAAATCGGTCAAAATCTACGCCAACTCGCACTATGTCACCCCGCGCCCGACGCTGAACGGAGCGATCAAGGCGATCAAGGAAGAGCTGAAGCACCGACTGGCCGAACTGGAAAAGGGCGGCCGCCTGCTGGAAGCCCAGCGGCTGGAGCAGCGCACCCGCTACGACATCGAGATGCTGGAGGCCACCGGCGCCTGTGCCGGCATCGAAAACTATTCGCGCTATCTCACCGGCCGCAATCCCGGCGAACCGCCGCCGACTCTGTTCGAATACATCCCCGACAACGCGCTGCTGTTCATCGACGAAAGCCACGTCTCCGTCAGCCAGATCGGCGGCATGTATCGCGGCGACTTCCGCCGCAAGGCGACGCTGGCCGAATACGGCTTCCGCCTGCCCTCGTGCATGGACAACCGTCCCTTGCGCTTCGAGGAATGGGACGCCATGCGCCCCGATACCATCGCGGTTTCGGCCACCCCCGCCGCCTGGGAACTGGAACAGTCCGGCGGCGTCTTTGCCGAACAGGTCATCCGCCCGACTGGCCTGATCGACCCGCCGGTGGAAGTGCGCTCGGCCAAAACCCAGGTCGATGACGTGCTTGGCGAAATCCGCGAAACGGCCGCTGCCGGCTATCGCACGCTCGTCACCGTGCTGACCAAGCGCATGGCCGAGGATCTCACCGAATATCTGCACGAACAGGGCATTCGCGTCCGCTACATGCACTCCGACATCGACACGCTGGAGCGCATCGAGATCATCCGCGACCTGCGCCTCGGCGCGTTCGACGTGCTCGTCGGCATCAACCTTTTGCGCGAAGGCCTCGACATTCCCGAATGCGGCTTCGTCGCCATCCTGGATGCCGACAAGGAAGGCTTTCTGCGCTCGGAAACCTCGTTGGTGCAGACCATCGGCCGCGCCGCGCGTAACGTCGACGGCAAGGTCATCCTCTATGCCGACCAGATCACCGGCTCAATGCAGCGCGCCATGGACGAAACCAGCCGCCGCCGCGAAAAACAGATGGCTTACAACCAGGCCAACGGCATCACGCCGGAATCGGTGAAGGCGAAGATTTCCGACATCCTCGACTCGGTCTACGAGAAGGACCACGTGCGCGCCGACATCTCCGGCGTCGCCGGCAAGGGTTTTGCGGACGGCGGCCATCTCGTCGGCAACAATTTGCAGGCGCACCTCAACGCGCTGGAAAAGCAGATGCGCGACGCCGCCGCCGACCTCGACTTCGAGAAGGCCGCCCGCCTGCGCGACGAGATCAAACGCCTCAAGGCCGCCGAACTCGCCGCCATGGACGACCCGATGGCACGGGAAGAGGCCAAAGCGATCGAGGGCCGCTCGAAGAGCAGCAAGTCTAGCGCGCGGTCACCGGCAGCCGACGTTGGCATCGGCGACGCCAGAGGCGACCGAAGCGGCGGCGTTGCTCGCCCTGCGCGCGACATCACCGCGATCAGCCGAACAACCGGCCCAACGGACGACGAAAAATCGCTGTTCCAGAAACCATCGCTCGACGACATGGGCCCGGGCACCGACACTGAACGCCCGCTGTTCCGCAAGCCCGACCTCGATGAAATGGGCCGCGACGTCGCGACGCCGGCCGGCCGGAAGGATGCCGAGGGCCAAAGCCTCTTTCGCAAGAACAGCCTCGACGAAATGACCGTCGGCCGCACCGAAAAGCCTGTGATCGGCAAGGTGCCGGACAAGCCGATCATCCGTGCCAAGCCGGGTGTCGGCTCCTATGAGGATCCCGTGGATGAGAAGCGGCAGAAGGGTCGGACGAAGGGGAAGACCGGGCGGCCGGGCAAATAAACCAGCGCTGCAATGTCAGCTGTGGGCAACCGCCGAGGCCCAAGCCTCTACACCTTCATCTCCGCCAGCGCCCGATGCAACGGCGCATCCGAAATCTGGATCGCACCGGTAAACGGGATGTCCATGTCGAGCACGATGAAGACCGAGCCGGCGATGAACAGGGCTGAGACCAGGAACATGGCGACAACCGCGGCATTTTGCGGGGCGCGGTAGCCGAAGCTCGCGAAGACCAGCGTCATCCATGCGATCAGCATGCCGATGACAGGCATCGGGATCGCGCCTTCCGATTGCTCGACGATCGTCCAGCGTTGATCGACGATGCGGTTATACTGCTCGCGTGCTTCTGCCAGCATGGATTCATGGAGGCTGTCGGCCGGCTGGATGGACGCAAGGCTGTTGCCGACAGTGTCCAGCCGCTGCTGTCCGGCGTTGCGCGCTTTATGCAGCGCATCGTTGACGCGCTCGGGGTTGGCGATCGCCGCCTCCACATAGGCGATCAGATATTGCCGGGCATCGTTGCCGGCGAGGCCATAGCTCCGGAGCGTGCGGTCGAGCAGGATCAGGTTGGTGGCAAAGGAATGCACATTGTCGTCGATGCCCTCGAAGGTGTTCTTGGCCGAATTGATCATCAGGCCGAAAACCAGCGACGCCATGACGACAAAAATGTTGGCGACGAGCCGCACCACAGTATTGGTATCGTCGTCACGATGCCGCGCGTGCAGCTTGGGGTAGACATGCATCATGCCGAGCGCCGCGACACTCAGGCAGAGGAAGGCGGCAACGGCAATCAAGATCGCACTCATTCCAGCCCCGCTCCTGCTGCGCCGCCGCCCTCTGGGTCGGGGCAAATCAACGTCCCCTGCTGCGTGTTTCTATCCCTAAATGCTATTCGATTTACGGGTAGAAACATGCAGCAGTTCAAAGTGCTACAGCGCCGCGCGTCCAACAAGACGCGCGGCGCTGTAGGATAGGACCTTTGGCGATGCGCGCAACGCCCTCGCGCGCCGAACCTTCGCAATGTCGGATCCAGCGGCCGCTCGAAATTAAGGGCAAGACATTGCTGCCGGGGCCGGATCATCGCCTGGCGATTGCCGGCCTCACCTTAGTTGCCGCCGCTGGCCGTCGCCTGCCCCAGCACCCCCACCAGCGCCTTGCCATCGGTGAAATAGGGATCGCCGCCGCCGTTACGGCCGGTCTTGGTCGCACCGATGCCGGGGATCTCGTAGGTCGATGCGATCTGCCCGGTTTTCTGCAGGTCTGACATCACCAGGTTTCGCTCCGCGTCCAGATCCGGGCCGATGTGGTGGGTGATCTGGCCCGTGTCGTGGCTTAAGCCGACGCCGCGGTCGAAGCTGGCCGAACCGAGCCAGAGCGACCCGCCGCCCTCCGCGGGCTGGTTGCTCAACCAGAAGCGCACATGGTTGCGCTCGTCGGCGCTTTTGCCGACCGGCTTTTCGAACGCCAGATCCTGTTTCCGCCCCTCGAAGAACAACGGGCTGACCGGCGCATCGAGGTCGGGCCGATCCAGCACCACGCTCAAGCCGATATCGACAGATGAGCGGAGCGTGACCTTGTCGGCCGGATCCCAGCCCGCGGCCGCAAAGGCGCGGATAACCTGCTCCTTCGAACCGACGAGGCCGACATTGATGGGGTCGCCGGGGATATCCTGTTCCGTGGTGGTCACCATGGGGCTGAGACTGTCAATCCGGCTGCGGTCGCGGAAAAGCCAGATGTCCGGCAGCAGGAAGTAGCTGATCAGCAGATAGGCTACGAGCCCGGCGGAAAGGGCGCTCAACACTGCACGAAGTTTGCTGTGGCGGGTCATATGCGTTCACCTCGATCCCGGTGCGGCGATATCAGCTAAACCCGATACGGCCCGGAAAGCAACGGGGCGGCAAACGTGCAATCCCGCCCGCACCAAGCGGGATCGACGGGCTTTCAATCGCGGGGTCAATCGGCTGCAGCGCCGCGCATCAAGTGCGACATGCAGACGCCACCGTAACACTTTCTATTTCCTGAAGAATTCTCTCATCAAATCGATCCGGGCCCAAGGAATTATGCAGGATCGGCAGACCGGCGACGGGCGTCAGGTCCCGAACGGCCGACAGCTCGACCAGGAACGCGCAGCGCCTCTGCCGCAAGTTGCTACCGCGCCGCTTGTCGACAGGATGCGCGCTGCCTCTACTCCGCCGCGTGCGCCTTGGCCTCCAGCGCCTCCAGCTCGTAGGAGTAGCCTTCCAGCATTTCATAGGCCTGCTCGATGGTCTTGATCTGCTCCTCGGTGGTCTTGATCGCCTCGGCGATCGAGCGGGAGCGCGCGCGCAGCATCGAGCCGAGCACGTCTGTCTCCGGCCGTCGGCCGAGACGGTCGAGGTGTTTTCGCACCCGGGCGCGGTGACGCTCCAGTTCGAGGATATGGAAGCGGCTCTTGACGATATCGTCGGAGAGTTTGCGGCGCATGGCGGCAACGGGATCGAAGCTGCCGGGCTCGCGCTCGTCGAGGATGAAGTCGTTGACCAGCGTCTCAAGCATCATCAGGCCCTTGAGGTCGCGCGGCTCGGCGAGCTGCGGATCGTAGCCTGTGTCGTCAAAGACCTTCCGGCGCACCGGGTCCTTCAGGAGTTCATAGACCGCCTGCAGCCGGGCAAATTGCTCCGCATCGCCGCCAGAGTCGGGATGGGCCGCCTTGGCCGCCTTGCGATAGGCCGTGCGGATGGTCTGGTCGTTCGCGTCGCGGTCTACGCCAAGCATCTCGTAGGGATCGATCACGCTGCCCCCTGTTCGTCTTGCATTCCGATTTCTCCGCCTGACCTAACGCACGTACCGGAAGACCGGAACCAATCACCGGTAAAGCCTGCGCGTTATCCCAAACATGTTCAAGTGCTGATGCGATGTGAAAGGGATCAGCGTCGCACACCGCCGCCGCTCGTCGGGGCGATACCCGTCCGTCGCGGCGGCGCGCACGTTCGATCGTGGTCGGGACGAAATTGTGGTGAGAAACGGGCCTTCCCCGATTTTTACGCGCCACGCGCGCGCCGAGCGGGAGCCGAAGGGACGCACAGCCGCTCGTGGGATCGCAACCGGTGGCAGCCACCCGGGCGGCAATGATGGACTCTTCAGTCACATTCGGCATCGTCACTCGATATCCCCGGACGTTGGACCATGTTGCCGACGCTTGAGAAGAAAGGATATTGCGTGGCGGATACCGCAGCTCGCCACGCCTGCTCAGGCCAGTGCTCGCGCCGCGTGCGGCCGCCCGTCCAAAACCCCTGAGAATGCTGTGGTTGGCGGCTCATTTTCCCGAAATATGCCGCGCGAATGGCTCTTGCCTTTTTTTGCAAATACTGTCACTGCTGCTACCGTTCGGGCGTTTTCAATCCCGGAGACTGGACTTTCTCTTTTGTGCCCGGCTTGCCGGGCCGGCCGGAAGCGGCAAATGGACGTTCTTTCCCCGTTATCGTGACTACTCGACGCCTATCCGCTTGCATGCGGAAGACGACACACCCACATCCTCACGGGGGCGCGGGTATAGCTTTAAGACTGAAGGAAAAGGACTTCTTCCATGGCCACTAAGGGCACCGTAAAATTCTTCAACCAGGACAAGGGTTTTGGTTTCATCACGCCGGACGGCGGCGCTAAGGACGTATTCGTCCACATCTCCGCTGTACAGGCCGCTGGCCTTGCTACGCTGAAGGACGGCCAGGTTGTCACGTTCGACACCGAAGCTGACCGCATGGGCAAGGGCCCGAAGGCCGTCAACATCCAGGCTTCGTAAGCCGGATCGTCCGACTGGACTTTTGGAAGCGGCGCTCCCTCGGGGGCGCCGTTTTCGTTTTGGGCTGATCGTTTTCTGCTGCCGCTGCGCAGATATCACCGGCGACGCAAGCCTCGACGGCTCAACCGCTGCGACGCTCACGCCTGCAGTCGATCAAGCGGCGTGCAGCCTCGATCAAAAGGCCTACTCCGCCGCCTGCTTGGTTGCGGCCGCTTCGAACACCGCGTCGAAGGCCGCATGAATGACCTCAGGTCCAGCGCCTTGCCGCGTGGCGTCGGACGACAGGATCTGGCGATAGCGCCGCGCGCCCGGCCAGCCCTGGAACAGCCCGACCATATGCCGGGTGACATGCGCAAGCCGCCCGCCATTGGCAATGTGGCCGCTCGCATAGTCGGCCATGACATCGCGTATCTCTGCCCAGAACGACAGGTCCAGCCGATGGCCGCGCTCGGAGAAGTCCACGCCCTTGTGGTCGAGCGCCGCCGCGCCGGTGAGCGGATGCGGGAAGAAACCATCGACCGCCGTCAGCATGGCGCTGTCGTGATAGGCGGCGCGGCCAAGCATCACGCCATCAAGCCCTTTCATTTCCTCAAGCGACTGACTCAAAGTCTGAAGTCCGCCGTTGAGACCAATGAAAAGATTAGGATTTTCGAGTTTCAATTGATGAACGAGAGCGTAGTCGAGCGGTGGGATGTCGCGGTTCTCCTTGGGCGACAGTCCCTGCAGCCACGCCTTGCGCGCATGCACCCAGACAGCGTCGGTTCCCGCGTCCGCGACACGCGACACCAGATCGCGAAGGGCCACTTCCGGATCCTGCTCGTCGACGCCGATGCGGCACTTCACCGTCACCGGGACGCGAACCACCGCCTTCATCGCTGCCACGCATTCCGCCACCATGCCGGGCTCCTGCATCAGACAGGCGCCAAAGGTCCCGGATTGCACCCGGTCGGATGGGCAGCCGACATTCATGTTGATCTCGTCATAACCGAACTCTTCGGCAATGCGCGCAGCCTCGGCCATCTTGCGCGGATCGTTACCGCCAAGCTGCAGCACCAGCGGATGCTCCGAGGCATCGTAGCCGAGCAGCTTATCGCGATCCCCCCGCAGGATCGCATCCGCGACGATCATCTCGGTATAGAGCAGCGCATGCCGCGAAAGCCGGCGCGCGAAAAAGCGATAGTGCCGGTCGGTCCAATCCACCATGGGGGCCACGGCGAAAACCGGAGTGTTGAAATAGCGGCTGTTGCGCGACGTTTCGGCCATATCAGGCAAGTCTCTCATAAACGATCGGTGCGCGGCGGGCGCGCGACTTCGACCTTCGTGCGGCAGTCCCTGTCAAATAGGTGCAAGGCGGCCGGTTTTGTAGCAATCCAGGAGGACGACATTGAAACGAATGCGCCCAACTGGCGTCGGATCCGGCATCGCCCGGGAGCCCCATAGCACGAGATGGCCGCACTGGCCACCCGGAGCCGGCGGCCGACAGCATCCGGAACGCCGGCAACCGCAAACGTCCTTGTGCTGATTGGAGACCATCCTTCGATCGCCACCGAGAAGCGACGTCGGCGAACGGTAACCGCGCTGCAACCATCTGCCCCTGCCCCAACCTTTTCTTTCGATCACGGCAACACCAAAATTGGCGCAGTTGCGCAGCGCCATTCCTTGATAAGAAAGGCTCCTGGATTCGATGAAAGGCCTTTCCATGCCAAGATTCATAGTCGTTGCGGCACTCAGCCTTGCCGCCGTGAGCGCTTCAAATGCCGTCGCCCAGCCTTTTGAAACGCCGGCGGCGTTGATCGAGGCGCTCTATGCACCCTATCTCGGCAATGGCGACACATCCGAGCGCGACGCGTTTTTCTCCGACGGGCTGACCGGGCTTTATGCGGACGACGCACAGAAGAACCAGGGCGAGGTCGGTGCCATCGGCTTCGACCCCGTCATCAACGGTCAGGACTGGGACATTGCCGACCTGCATGTAGGCAAGGCAGAAATCAGCGGCCAGGCTGCTGTTGTCACCGTCCGTTTCGAAAACTTCTCCACCCCCATGACCCTGCGATACAGCCTGATCGATGAAGGCGGCAACTGGCAGGTCGACGACATCGAAAGCATCGAGGGCGACACCCGCTGGAGATTGAGCGAGATTTTCGCCAACGCGCAGGACTGAAACCACGCAGCGCGGAGGCGAATTCGCGCTCGGCCGGGTCGCGCAGAAAGATGGACGCAACTATCATCGGCTTGACAGGCAGTGTCACAGGCGATTAGGGCAGCGTCCCTGTATCGATACAGACGCCAGGAACAAGGGAAGACGGCATGAAACGTGCGATCGTGGCACTCCTCACTCTCCAGCTCGCAGCTTGCCAGTCGATGGCGCTTGAAGACCAGGAGATCGCAACGCCGAAGCCCCCATCCGTGCCGACGCTTTCCGGCGCCGATCTTCAGGCCCTCATCGTTGGCAAGTCGTTGCGCTACACGATCAACGGCGTTGTCTCTTCCTACTTTGCCGACGGCCGATATGGCTACCGCGACTACGAAGTACGCGACGGCGGAACCTACACGATCGCCGGCGACGAGGTCTGCATCACGTTCGAGGATGGCGGCCGACGCTGCGACCAGTTCGCCCGGATTGGTCCTGATTACGTCAGGATCGAAGAAGGCGGCCGCCAGACCAAGGTGGCAGGTGTCGGGCCGGCCTGAACCGGCAACAACCTCGTGGGCGCGAACAATCCGACAGCAATTGCCGGGGGCCAGCCTTGAGCGCGCATGAAATCCGCCCGGCCCGGCCGGACGAACGTCTGGCGCTGATCGAGATTCAGCGGCGGCCTCGCTCACGCATGAAGCCTATCGCGCGCTTCTTCTTCAAAATCCCGATGCCATCGATCTTCCGATCGAGCACATCTCCCAGGGCGGCACGCTGGTCGCGACCGTCGAAGCAGTCCTTGCAGGCTTTGCGGTCGTCATCACCCACCCGGATGGCACCGTCGAGCTCGACGGCCTGTTCGTCGAACCCCGATGGTCACGCATGGGGATCGGCCGCCACCTCGTTCGCGAAGCCTGCAGCAAGGCACGCCAATGGGGTGCTGAGACGCTGATCGTCGTCGCGTCGCCCGAAACCCAAGGCTTTTACGCCGGCTGCGGCTTTGTCGTCGTCGGCGAAGCGAATACACGCTTCGGCACGGCCGTCACCATGCGTCGGCACATCGCCGAAGAATAAGGGCGCCCGGCACGGGTGCCGCTCGCACCGTCAGCCATTGGGCGCGTCCGGCAACAGGCCGTTTCTGCCAGGCTCCACTTCCTAACAATTTGTTAAGAAGAATCGCCGATCGTCCCAAAATGGCATGATTGTCATCGGAGCGAAAACATGAGCTACGATTGGAGTGGCGCAAGACGGCGCCGAACATTAGCGGTCACGGTCAGTGCCGCTCTTATGCTTGCCGCACTGGCGGCAACCATAGCGGTATCCGTTGCGGGCACGATCTTCTAGCCGCGCAACGCGATCCTGACGGACGCGAAGGTCGCCTCTGGGCAACGTGATCTGAGTTGTCGGCGGTCCAACTGGCGCGAGCAACACGCTACCGTCGTCCTCTGCTGCCTCGCAGTACGTGAAGTACGGCGAACTCCGGCAGATCAACCTCGAGAACCCCTTATTCCCGAGGGGTTCAATTATCACGGGTTGTGGCATAGTTCGCCGGGCACTGCGGCTTTAGTGCCCCCGGGGGAGAATGCTGTGAACCCTTTGCGCTCGACACAATGTATCGCGCTGTCGCAGCCTGATATCGACACGCTGCAGCGGGTCTTCGATGACATCTGCGCCGAACATTGCTGGCCGCGCGACAGCGCCCGCGCCCGCCGGCATGCACGCATGCTGATCGACGAATATCTGGCGGGCACGACAAACGAGCAATTGCTGCTCGTCGTTGGCCGCTGGTTCGCCTCCCGCCTGGCGGAGACATCGACCTCGGCTTAGAGGTTGCATGGCGGCGAAACGCACCCGGAAAGGCTGCTTACAAAAGCGTTATCCTGCGCTACATTAGAGCGATTGACTGTTTGCCGCGTGGGAGGAGCCCTGCCGCAAGCCGTCCCGATGCCGACATTCATTGAGATGATCTCGAGGAGGAGACGCATGTATCAAATCATCTGGAACCAGCCGATCGAACTCGACCTCGTGACGGGCGATGTCCGCACCGTCAAGGGCCCATCAGACGCGCTTGCCTGCCTTGCCGACCATTGGCCGCGCCGCGGACCGAGCTACGTCGCCGCCCGCAGCGCCTGCCGCGCCGCCATCGACGGCCGTCGGACTGTCGAGGAAGCGCGATCGCTGTTTATTTCGGCCGCGCGAGAAGCTGAATTGAAAGCGCACTGAGAGGCGTTTTCCGCTTGCCTTGAGTGCCCTGCACTCACCCTTTGTCGTTGGCATGCGAAGAGCATGCGGAATAACGATTTGTTTGGCGCCTGACGCCGTTTCTGAGAAATGACACGTGGCGGCGCGACCGCGCCCCGGAACCGAGCCTGCGCATGGGATGAGGTGATTGCGGTTGCGTGCCGGTTTGGCGCACCATCTTCAAAACGCACACAAATATCCCGGAAATGGCCCGATTTCTGTCGTGAAGCGTTCATTTCTCTCCGGTATATCATGAGGTGCCTCATAAAAACCAATTTCGAAGCGCCTCAGTCCCATTCAAGGGAAAAGCATAATGTCCCGGCAAAGGGACAACGAAAACGGGAGAGATATCATGACTGAACAGAATCTCTATCGCATCGTTGAAGTCACGGTAACACGCGGCGGTGACCGTCGCGATGTTGGCATCATGACCGTGCGCCAGGCCCTGGAACTGCAAGTCCCGAGCCTTGAATACAGCCATCCGGAGCTGAACTCTCGCTCCGACGGCCGGTTTCTCACACGCGACCAGTTGCAGGCTTACGCCGGCTGCGCCTGAGATAAACCCTTGCAGCACCCGGAGAGGGTGCTAACGTCCGGCTGGGATTCTAAACAGCCGGACAATCATGCAAACAGTCATTCCACTTTCGCCACCCGTCCTGTTGCCGATCACCGGCAGCCTCGTGGGTTTTCCGGTGCGCCGGGTCTATTGCGTCGGTCGCAACTATGCGGCCCACGCGATCGAGATGGGGCACGACCCGGATCGCGAGCCGCCGTTCTTCTTCCAGAAAAACCCGGACAATCTGCTGGTGGCTGACAAAGCCTTCCCCTACCCGCAGCGCACGAGCGATGTGCACCATGAGGTCGAACTGGTTGTCGCCCTGAAAAGCGGTGGTGCCGACATCCCGGTCGAACAGGCGCTCGACTGTGTCTATGGCTATGGCGTCGGCATCGACTTTACCCGCCGCGACCTGCAGGCGGAGGCCAAGAAGGCCGGCAAGCCCTGGGCCGCGGCGAAGGCCTTCGAGCATTCTGCGCCGGTTTCCGAAATCGTACCGGTCGAGGCGATCGGCCACCCCGCCAACGGCAATATCTGGCTGAAGGTCAATGGCGAGCTGCGCCAGCAAGGCGATCTCGACCAGATGATCTGGAAAATTCCCGAGGTCATCTCGGAACTTTCGCGGCTCTTCACGCTGGCGCCTGGCGACATCATCATGACCGGGACACCTTCGGGCGTCGGTCCCGTGGTGCGCGGCGACACGGTAACCTGTGGCGTCGACGGCGTGGCCGCCCTCGCCGTCACCGTTCGCTAGGATCAGGGCGCTTCCGCAATCGCTCTGCTCGGAGCCACGGAAGCGCTCGATCGTCTTATCCTGAGGCATATCCCAACGGAAAACCGCGACAGACTTTTCGTAGAAATGCCGTAACCACCTTTGAGCCATTTCCCGACGGAAAACCGCTACGCACTTTTCCTGGAAATGCTCCTGACCGCAAGGATCACGCGATGCCGCTCTACGCCCTTGGACCGCTGCGCCCGCAAACGCCTGCGCAAGGCAGCTACTGGGTGGCGCCGGACGCCAACATCATCGGCCAGGTGGAAATTGGCGAGGATGTCGGGATCTGGTTCGGCGCGACGCTACGCGCCGACAACGAACCGATCCGTCTCGGCGCCGGCACCAACATCCAGGAAAACACCGTCATCCATGTCGACCCCGGCTTTCCCGTGACCATCGGCGAAGGCTGCACCATCGGCCACGGCGCGATCATCCACGGCTGCACCATCGGCGACAATTCGTTGATCGGCATGGGCGCGGCGGTGCTGAACGGCGCCAAGATCGGCCGCAACTGCCTGGTGGGCGCCAATGCGCTGGTCACCGAAGGCAAGGAGTTTCCGGACAATTCGCTGATCGTCGGATCACCGGCCAAGGCGATCCGCGTGCTGGACGATGAGGCAGTCGAGGGGCTGAAGCGCTCGGCGAGCCACTATGTCAAGAACTGGCAACGCTACGCAATACAGCTGACGAAGCTCGACTGAAAGCAGTGAGTTCCAGACATGCCTGGCCACGCTCCGTCAGGCGCAGCTCTGGCAATGGCCGCGGATTTCGATCGTGGTCTTTTCCGTCTTGAAGTTCTGCGCCCGCGTCAGCGCCGACAGCCGCTGCTCGATCGCGATGTCGTGGAACTCAGTTACCTGCCCGCATCCCTCGCAGATCGTGAACGCCGTTACGCCATGGTCGTGCTCATGCTCGTGCGGGCATGTGCAGGCAACAAAGGCATTGAGGCTTTCGAGCCGATGCACGAGGCCATATTCGAGCAGTTTGTCGAGCGCACGATAGACCTGCAGCGGCGCACGAAAACCCTGATCGCGCAGCTTGTCGAGAATGGTATAGGCGCTCAAGGGGCCTTCGGAATGGCTGAGCGCATCCATCACCATTGTCTGGTTCTTGGTCAGTTGCGGGGTCGCCATCAATGATGCCCTCCAGGCGTGGAATGAGACGCTGTCTCCAACCGGCGCCGCCCGATCGGCAGCAGACTCAGTACGAAAAGCGCAAGTGCGGCAACGACGATAGACGGTCCCGACGGTGTATCCCAGTGCAGCGAGCCGAAAAGCCCGCCGGTCACGGCAAGCGCGCCGATGACCGAGGCGAGAACAGCCATGATTTCAGGCGATGTCGCAAAGCGTCGTGCCGTCGCCGCCGGGATGATCAGCAGCGACGTGATCAGGAGGATGCCGACGATCTTCATGGCGATGGCGATCACCAACGCCATCAGCAGCATGAAGAACAGCCGCGCCCGTTCAGGCTTCATGCCTTCCGCTTCCGCGAGTTCGGGATTGACGGTGGAGGCCAGCAGCGGCCGCCAGAGATAGACGATGGCAAAGATCACCAGGATGCCGCCGCCCCAGATGATGTCGATGTCGGATTCCGACACCGCCAGGATGTCGCCGAAGAGAAAGCCGACGAGATCGATCCTGACCCAGGTCATGAAGGCGACGATGACAAGGCCGATCGACAGCGCCGAATGCGAGAGGATGCCGAGCAGCGCATCGGTCGACAGCGCCCCGCGCCGCTGCAGGAAGAGCAACAGTATGGAGACGGCCGCCGCGACGATGAACACCGCAACCATCAAGTTGAGATCGAGAAGCAGCGACAGCGCCACGCCCAGCAGCGCCGAATGCGCCATGGTGTCGCCGAAATAGGCCATGCGCCGCCAGATGACGAAGCAGCCGAGCGGGCCTGCCATGACGGCGATGCCGATGCCGGCGATCAGCGCCCGGACGAAGAAATCGTCAAGCATCGCGCTTCTCCTTCAATTCGAAGCCATGCAGGCGGCTATGATGGCCGCAGCCGCAATCGTCGCCATGGTCATGCACGTTGTCGTCCTCGTCATGGTGATGGCCATCGCCGGGGTAACAGTGCTCGGTGATCGAGCCGTCCGCATGCAGCACGCGCCCGTCGGGCAGATGGGTGTGGTCGTGGTTGTGGCTGTAAACCGCAAGCGTGCTGGCCGCACGGCGGCCGAAGAGCTTCTGGTATTCAGGACTCTGGCTGACGGCCTGCGGCGTGCCTGTGCAGCAGACATGGCCGTTGAGGCAGACGACCGTGTCGGTTTCGGCCATGACGATATGCAGGTCGTGCGAGATCAGGAGGATGCCGCAGCCGGTGCGGTTGCGGATCTGCTTGATCAGTTCATAGAGCGCAATCTCGCCGCTGAAATCGACCCCCTGCACCGGTTCGTCAAGCACCAGCAGGTCCGGTTTGCGGGCAATCGCGCGCGCGAGCAGCGCCCGCTGGAATTCGCCGCCTGACAAATGTTGCACCTCGGCCTTCGCCAGGTGAAGAACTCCGGTCGCCGACAGCGCCTCCTCGATTTCCCGGCCTTTCAGCGGCCCGGTCAAGGTCATCAGCCGCTCGACCGTCAAGGGCAGCGTCCAGTCGACGGAAAGCTTCTGCGGGACATAGCCCACCTTCAGACCCGGCTTGCGCTCGACGTAGCCTTCGTCGGCCTTCAGCACGCCGATCGCGGTCTTTGCCGTCGTCGACTTGCCGGAGCCATTGGGCCCGATCAAGGTGACGATCTCACCGGGGCTGATCGAAAACTCGACGCCGCGCACGAGCCAGCGGCCGTTGCGGCGAACACCGGCATTGTTCAACCGCACCAGCGGTGTCGTTTCTGGGGATCGGAAATTCAGCATCAAAAAATTCCGGATTGGCGGTTGCCACTGGCTATCGCACACGTTATAGCATAACGCAATTGATGTAATAACATTACATTGAAACATCGACACGTTCAACCTGATGTGTGCGTGGTGTTTCAAGTGTCCGAACTGCGCCTGCCTCTGACAGAAAACTGAACAAGTTCAGGGACTTGCGTGACATTCAAGCCCGGAGAAACCGATGAAATCGTCTTCCGCCCTGCTGTTTGCCTCCACCATCCTGTTGTCGTCGCCCGTTGCGGCTGCGGGACCTAATGTGGTGGCTTCGATCAAGCCTGTCCACTCGCTCGTCGCATCGATCATGCAGGGCGTTGGTGAACCCGCGCTGATCGTCGAGGGTGCCGCCTCTCCCCACACCTACAACATGAAGCCATCGAACGCTGCGGCACTTCAGGCGGCCAAGGTGGTGTTCTGGGTCGGACCCGGCCTTGAGGCCTTTCTCGACAAGCCGCTCGATGCCTTGAGCGGCGGCGCCAAGGTGGTGGAACTCAGCGAGGTGCCCGGGCTTGAGAAGCTGAAATTCCGCGAAGGCGGCGCCTTCGAGGCACATGATCATGGCCATGAGGGCCACGAAGGCGAAGCCGGTCACGGCGAAGAAGGCCATAAACACACCGAGGGTGAGGCGGAACACGACCACGCCGCAGCGCCCGAAGCTGCTGCAGCCCATGATCACGACCACGCGCATGAGGGTCATGATCACGATCACGATGGTTTCGACATGCACCTGTGGCTCGACCCGCAGAACGCCAAGGCGATGGCGGCGGCGATCGAAAAGACCCTCGCCGAAGCCGATCCGGACAATGCGGCCGCCTACAAGGCCAACCTCGAAAAGCTCAACCTTCGCCTCGACGCGCTCGACAAGAGCCTGGTTGAAACGGTAGCACCGGTAAAGGACAAGCCCTTCATCGTCTTCCATGATGCCTACCAGTATTTCGAGCACCGCTACCAGGTGCGGGTGGCCGGCTCGATCACCGTGAGCCCCGAGGTTCTGCCGGGCGCCGAGCGGCTGTCGCAGATCCATGCCAAGATCAAGGAACTGGGCGCGACCTGCGTTTTCGCCGAACCGCAGTTCGAGCCGAAGCTGATCAATGTGGTGATCGAGGGCACGCCGGCGAAATCCGGAACGCTAGACCCGGAAGCCGCCACGCTTGATGCCGGCCCGGATCTCTATTTCCAGCTGATGGAAGGTATCGGCACCTCGCTCAAGACCTGCCTCACGTCGGCAAGCTGAACCGTCCTCCCAAGGCGGCAAGCCCGTCTGTCAAGGCGGAGAAATCCGCCTTTGAGGCGGCAGGGGTGGGCGTCCGCGCCCGCCCTTTTCTTTCCTCAATTTACGTAATGGTATAACATATAGGAATTGATATGGAAAAGCTTCCTGTGACCGTGCTGTCCGGCTTTCTCGGCGCCGGCAAGACGACGTTGCTCAACCATGTGCTGACCAACCGCGACGGCTTGCGTGTTGCCGTGATCGTCAACGACATGAGCGAGATCAACATCGACGCCGCACTGATCCGCGAAGGCGGCGCCAACCTGTCGCGCACCGAGGAGCAACTGGTCGAAATGACCAATGGCTGCATCTGTTGCACGTTGCGCGACGATCTCCTGCGTGAGGTCCGCCAGCTCGCCGAACAGAACCGGTTCGACTACCTGCTGATCGAATCGAGCGGCATTTCGGAGCCCCTGCCCGTCGCCACAACCTTCGACTTTCGTGATGAGAACGGCGAGAGCCTTGCCGACGTCGCCCGCCTCGACACGATGGTGACCGTCGTCGACGCCGCCAATCTGCTGGCGGATTATTCCTCGCTCGATTTCCTCGCCGATCGCGGCGAGACCGCAGGCGAAGGCGATACCCGCACCCTGGTCGATCTGCTGGTGGAGCAGATCGAATTTGCCGATGTCGTCGTGCTCAACAAGATCGGCACAGCGACATCAGAGCAAAGGGACGCCGCCCGAAAGATCATCGTCGGTCTGACCCCGGACGCGCGGCTGGTCGAAGTGGATTTCGGCAAGGTGGAACTGCGCGACGTGCTCGGCACCGGCCGCTTCGACCTTGCCAAGGCCGAGCAGCACCCGCTCTGGTACAAGGAATTGCACGGCTTCAAGGATCATATCCCAGAAACCGAGGAATACGGTATCCGCTCCTTCGTCTACAAGGCGCGCCGTCCGTTCGATCCCACGCGCTTTCAGGCGTTTCTCGACCGCTCCTGGCCGGGCGTGGTGCGCGCCAAGGGCTTCTTCTGGCTGGCAACGCGGCCCTATCATGTCGGCGAGTTGAGCCAGGCTGGCGCGCTGGTCAGAACGTCGAAGATGGGCCTGTGGTGGGCAGCCGTGCCGAGGGAGCAATGGCCGCGCGACCCCGGCTTCCTCAGGGCTGTCGACCCCTATATCGACCCCGTCTGGGGAGACCGTCGCCAGGAGATCGTCTTTATCGGCGCCGACCCGATGGACCAGGCCGCGCTGAGCGCCGAACTCGATGCGTGCCTCGTCAAAGACAGCAGCTTTCAGCCGGACCGCTGGCGGGATCTGCCGGATCCCTTCGCAAGCTGGTCGCAGCGGGCGGCCTGATGCAGGCAACGGGACAGAGGCCGCGCCGGCTGCGCTTCACCTGCATGGGGCTCAATGCCGCCGGCAGGCCGGTGCCGATGTTCGATCCGTTCTTCGACGGGCGAGATGAGGTAGAGGAAGGTCCTGTGCCGGTGGGACCGCTGGAGCTTCTGCTGTTCGGAAAGCGGGAACGGACCGAGCCTGAAGATCTCCCGCCGATGCGTCGAACGACAACGTAGCCCCCGGGAGGAGGAGGAAGGGGTCGGCGTTTCGTCAGACAGGCAGTTGGGGATCTGCCAAAAGTCGAAGGGGCAGCCCGAAGGCTGCCCCGATCGCTTGGCTTAACGCGTCGATGCCAGGCCGACGATGACGCCGGTCGCCAGGCTGATCAGCAGGAAGTCGTTGTCGACGCGCACCCACTGCTGGCCACGCGGCGGCTGGCGCAGCTTGTAGCGGCGGTAGTCACGCACCTGCGCCATATGGCGGCGCTCGGCCGGGCTCAGGCGATGGCCGCGGGACCAGCGTTCCCTCTTTTCGATGGTGACCCGCTTTTCGATGGTCACGTGCCTGTCACCACGGCGCTCCACGTTGCGGTCCATGTGGCGATCAACCTGATGGCGCTGGTAGCGGTCATGGTTCTGGGCGACTTCGAAGGAACCTGCCGGCTGCGCAAAGGCGGCGACCGGCGTGATCAGGAAGGAGCTGGCGACCAGGGCAGTCAGGAAACGTTTCATCGGGGTATTCCTTTCGTTATTTGCACCCCGAAAATAGGCCCGACTTCCTGAACCGAATATGAAACACTACATTACAAATACGTAATGATATTGAGCACTTATAAGCATTTCCTTACAAGCGTGCACCCCCTTCTGACAGGCTGACGTAACGGAACCGACCGAAATCCGCCGGTAGTCCCCCGCCCGACGTGTCGAAGGCGAACATGCCGGCAAAGGCTCCGGTGAAGGATCCGTGTTCGCCGCGGCCGCCCTCGTCCGACACCACACCGGCATCGAGAACCGGGCCGATCGCCTGCCACTCCATCTCGCCGTCGGCGCGCCAGAAGAACTGCAGGTCGTTGTCACGCACCTCCATGGCAAGCTCGATCGGTCCCGTCGGAACGGCGATGCCGCTTCCGATGGGAAACTGCAGCCGGCCATGCGGGAAGTCGCCCGGACAGGACAGGATCGTCAACGCCCGCCCGAGTGTCTCATGCCAGGTCAGGCTGAGCGCATGGAACTTGTGGCGGTTGTAGTAGTGCGCGAGCCCGGCCACCTGCTGGTAGGTCCCGGGCGCGAATTCGACCGAGGTTTCGGCGCGGAAGGAGTGATGCTCCTGCCGGCGAGCGACGAGGGCCTGCTCGAACCAGCTGCCGATGCTCTCGCGGCCAAAGAGCCGCAAATGCCCTGCCCGTCTTTCCAGCGAAAAGATCCGCTCGGGCAGCGGCGTTCGCAGCCATTGGAATTCGGACGGCAGCGCCGTTTCATCGAAATCGGTCTCGACCACACGCGGCGACGACAGGGCCCGGGCGGCACCCGGGGCTGCGACTGTGATCTCGGGAACCGGCCCACCGTTTTCCAGATAGAGCCAGCCATCGTCGCGCCAGACGCATTTCTGCAGCGCCGTCTCGCGGCCAAGCGTGCAGCGGCGCTGGGGCGGCAGCGGCCGGCCGCAGAGATGCGTGTGATAGGCCTGCCCATCCGGCGTCTCGACATATTGCCCGTGCCCGGCGCGCTGCAGCGGCGCGTCGGGGTGGTCCTTCGAGGTGATCAGGTAAGTATCCGGGTGCATCTCGTAAGGACCGTCGATCGTGCGCGACCGCGCCATGGTCACGGCATGATCATATCCGGTGCCGCCCTCCGCCGTCGTCAGATAGTACCAGCCGTTCCGCTTGAAGAGATGCGGTCCCTCGACCAGACCGAGTGGCGACCCGGCAAAGATATTCTTCACCGGCCCGGTAAGCCTGCGCTTTCGCTCGTCCCATTGCTGCAGCAGAATGCCGTCGAAGGCCGGATGTTTGGGCGAGCCGCCAAAGCTCTCGCTGCGGTGGTTCCACTGCATGTTGAGAAACCACTTGCGGCCGTCATCGTCATGGAACAGCGACGGGTCGAAGCCGGAGGAATTCACGTAAACCGGATCGGACCAGACCGCCTCGATCGCCTCCGCCGTGACGATGTAATTGTGCGCGTCCTTGAAGTTGCCGTCGAAGCGCTTGACGTCGGTATAGACGAGAAAGAACAGCCCATCGTCATAGGAGAGGCACGGCGCCCAGACGCCGCAGCTATCGGGATTGCCGCGCATGTCGAGCTGGCTTGCCCGCTCCAGCGGCCGGCGCACCAGCCGCCAATTTACCAGATCGCGCGAATGATGGATCTGGACACCCGGATACCACTCGAACGTGGACGTGGCGATGTAGTAGTCCTCGCCGACGCGGCAGATCGACGGATCCGGGTTGAAGCCGGGCAGGATCGGGTTGCGAATCAGGGCAGTCATACCGGGCACTTCCTCCGTTTATCGACCACATCCAGCCCCAAACCATCACGATTTTCAAGACTGCAACGTTGCAGTTAGCTATGCGACATAGGGCGACGCCTACGGGAATCCGGCAGTATCGTCATTCCCCGCCTTCAGGTTTCCAAGTGGAACCCCCTGACGATACTGGGTCATGCCCTGTTGTGCCCAATGATTGGGCAATCGCCTGATAGCTCTATTCGACTTTAGTCTGGGGCGGCGGAACTAACAGGGAAAATCGAGCCTCGGACTTGAACGCGGGCTTGAAATCGGCACTCTGCCTGTGCTTGGCACAAAAACCAAAACAGCCACTGCGGGGAGGAAATCGATGAAAGCGTTACTCGGCTTCAGCCGACTCATAGACACGATTACCGAGTTCATCGGCAAATCGGTCTCCTGGCTCATTCTGGTTGCTGTGCTCGTCAGCGCCGGCAATGCCGTCATCCGGAAAATCTTCAACATGTCGTCGAACGCCTGGCTCGAGGCGCAGTGGTATCTGTTCGGTGCCGCCTTCATGTTTGCAGCCGCCTACACGCTGAGCCAGAACGAGCATATCCGCATCGACGTGGTCTACGGCCAGTTCTCGCGCCGCGTACAGCACTGGATCGACCTGTTCGGCCATGTCTTCTTCCTGATGCCTTTCGTGCTCCTGGTGCTCTATTACCTCTTTCCCTATGTGAAGATGTCCTTCGTCTCGGGCGAAGTGTCGTCCAGTGCGGGCGGCCTGATCATCTGGCCGGCAAAGGCTATCCTGCTCTTCGGCTTCCTTTTGCTCGCCTTCCAGGGCGTGTCGGAAATCATCAAGAAGGTCGCGATCATGACCGGCAACATGGACGACCCGACACCTTACGTGCCGACCCATGCGCCGCTTGACGACGTCGTCGCCCCGGAGGCCCGTCCATGATCGAATTCATTGCTGAAAACCTGGCACCGATCATGTTCGTTTCGCTGATCGTGTTCCTGCTGCTGGGCTATCCTGTCGCCTTCTCGCTTGCCGCCAACGGTCTTCTGTTCTTCATCATCGGCGTGGAGCTCGCTCCAATGTCGGATTCGATCAACCTCTCCTGGCCATTGCTCAACGCTTTGCCCGACCGGTTCTGGGGGGTGATGTCGAACGATACATTGCTCGCCATCCCCTTCTTTACCTTCATGGGGATCGTGCTCGAGAAATCGGGCATGGCGGAAGACCTGCTTGATACCATTGGCCAGCTCTTCGGCCCGATCCGCGGCGGTCTTGCCTATGCGGTCATCTTCGTCGGCGCGCTGCTTGCAGCCACCACCGGCGTGGTTGCCGCGTCCGTCATCGCGATGGGCCTGATCTCGCTGCCGATCATGCTGCGCTACGGCTATGACCGGAAGGTTGCCTCGGGCGTCATTGCCGCTTCAGGCACGCTCGCGCAGATCATTCCGCCGTCGTTGGTGCTGATCGTCCTTGCCGACCAGCTCGGCCGCTCGGTCGGTGACATGTATGCCGGCGCCCTCATTCCGGGCCTGGTTCTGACCGGCCTCTACATGGTCTACATCCTGATCATGACCTTCGTCCGGCGCGACTCGATGCCGGCACTGCCACTGGCAGCCCGCACCCTCGGCTCCGGCGTCACGTCGCTGATCATCGCCCTCCTCGTCGCCGGCGCCTTTGCCTATGCGGCCCATATCTATCTCTATCCGACCCATGGCGAAAACGCCGACATTCTCGGCGCAACCGTCGGCGTCGGCTTCATCTACGTCGTCGCACTGCTCGATCGCGGCCTCAAGATCAACGCGATGTCGCGGCTTGCCCAGCAGGTCATCATCGTGCTGATCCCGCCGCTGGCGCTGATCTTCCTGGTGCTCGGCACCATTTTCCTCGGCATCGCCACGCCGACCGAAGGTGGCGCCATGGGTGCCGTCGGTGCCCTGATCATGGCCGCGGCCAAGGGGCGCCTCACCATGGACGTGGTGCGCGGCGCGTTGACGGCAACGACAAGGCTTTCGGCCTTCGTGCTGTTCATCCTGATCGGTGCCCGCGTGTTCTCGCTGACCTTCTACGGGGTCAACGGGCACATCTGGGTCGAACATCTGCTGACGGCAATGCCGGGTGGCGAAACGGGCTTCCTGATCGCGGTCAACCTGCTCGTCTTCTTCCTGGCGTTCTTCCTCGACTTCTTCGAGCTTGCCTTCATCATCGTGCCGCTCCTGGCTCCGGCTGCCGACAAGCTCGGCATCGACCTGATCTGGTTCGGCGTGCTGCTCGGCATCAACATGCAGACCAGCTTCATGCATCCACCCTTCGGCTTCGCGCTCTTCTATCTGCGCTCGGTCGCGGCCAAGGTGCCCTATCTCGACAAGATCACCGGCAAGACGATCCAGCCGGTGACGACAGGCCAGATCTACTGGGGTGCAGTGCCCTTTGTCGGCATCCAGCTCTTGATGGTGGCGCTGACGATCATGTTCCCGCAGATGGTCATGCACTACAAGGGAGCAGGGACTGTCGTCGATCCGAACACGATCAAGATCGAGGTGCCTGGTTTCGGCGCCGGCGGTGGCGGCCTCGGTCTTCCCGGCGGCCTGCAGCTTCCAGGCGGCAGCCCGCTCGACCAGAAGCCGGCCGACCAGGGCGGCGCCCAGCCGCAGACAGCACCATCGAACGACCTCAGCCAGCCGCCGTCGTTCGGCAGCCCAGGTGCTCAGCCGCAGACGGCACCGTCAAACGACCTCAGCCAGCCGCCGTCGTTCAAGTAGAGCGGACTGGCAGATGGAAATACGAAGGGCGGCCCATCGGCCGCCCTTTTCATTTCGGCAAGGATTTATCCAGTCACTGGAAGCTTGCAGCAAGGCGTTTGCGCCGACCACCCCACCCTCATTCCTGTGCTCGTCACAGGAATCCAGTCAGCCCAAGTTATTGGGCTAAAACAGTCTTTTGACCCCACGGACGTGGGGTCGCTGGATCTCCGCCACAAGGGCGAAGATGAGGGGAAGAGGCATACGCCTCTCGCCAGGAGACCATCTTCCGGCCTTGACCTCAGCCAATGGGCAGGACGATTGCGGCATGCGGCGAGCGACCCCGCTCAGTCCAGTCGTTTTGCCGGATTGTCGCGGTACCAGTCGACGATCATGGGCATCATCTCCTCGAACGGCCCACCCACAAACACGTTGAGAAGCCCCATGCGCGCGGTGCTCTCGTTGCGGAAGTCGTGCAGGGTGCCGCGTGGGATGACGCAGATCGATCCCTTCTCCATCCGGTACCAGGTGTCGCCGACGAGGATGCTGGCCGTTCCCTCGATCACGTAGAAGATTTCGTCATTGTCGTCATGGCTGTGCGCGCCCGGCCCTTCGTGCCGCGCCTCCACCCACCATTCGGAAATTGAGAACCGGCCTTGCGTTTCCGGGCCGTCGGCTTTGAACACCGCCTGTATCGCGCCCATGTCGTAGCGCCGGCCGCCATCCGGTCCGTGCACGATCGATTGGCTTTCGCTCGGCATGACATCCTCCTCGTCAGGAATTGACGCCGCAACCCTACCACGAAATCAGGCGGCGATGCCGATCGTGAGAAGGAATGAAAAAGCCACCCGCAACCGAAGTTGCGGGTGGCCTCTGGCAATCGGGTGCAGGGGAAAGCTTAGAGCTTGCCGCCGCGCTGCTGGATCATCATGAAGGTGTCGTAGTTGTATTCGGCGATCTGGGCATTCAGGTAGTATTCGCCGCGGAATGCCTTGATCGAGTCCCAGATCTTCTTGAAGGTCGGGTTCGTGGCTTCCATTTCGGCATAGACTTCGTTTGCCTTGTCGAAGCAGGCCGACAGGATTTCCGCGCTGAACGGGCTGAGCTTGGCGCCGGCGGCAACCAGGCGCTTGATCGCCGAAGGGTTCAGGTAGTCGTACTTCTGCAGCATGTTCGCGTCGGTTGCCTGGCAAGCGGTGCGAAGCAGCGACTGGTAGTTCTTCGGCAGGCCGTCGAAGGCCGCCTTGTTGAACATGGCGTGAACCGTCGGGCCACCTTCCCACCAGCCGGGATAGTAGTAGTAAGGCGCGACCTTGTAGAAGCCGAGCTTCTCGTCGTCATAGGGGCCGACCCATTCGGCAGCGTCGATGGTGCCCTTTTCGAGCGCGGGATAGATGTCGCCGCCGGCGATCTGCTGCGGCACGACGCCGAGCTTTTCGACCACCTTGCCGGCAAAGCCGCCGATGCGCATCTTCAAGCCTTGCATGTCGGCAACGGTCTTGATTTCCTTGCGGAACCAGCCGCCCATCTGCACGCCGGTGTTGCCGCCGGGGTAACCGACGAGGCCTTGGGTCGCCAGGAATTCGTTGAAGAGGTCGATACCGCCGCCATGGTAGTGCCAGGCGTTCATGCCGCGCGCGTTGAGAGCGAAAGGAACGGCCGCGCCGAGCGCCCAGGTCGGGTCCTTGCCCCAGTAATAGTATGCGACCGTGTGGCAGGCTTCGACCGTACCGGCAGCAGCCGCGTCAGCCGCCTGCAGACCGGGCACGATTTCACCGGCTGCGAACACCTGGATCTGGAAATTGCCGTCAGTGGCTTCGGAAACGTATTTGGACAGGACTTCGCCGCCGCCGTAAATCGTGTCCAGCGACTTGGGGAACGACGAGGCAAGGCGCCAGTTGATCTTGGGGTTTGCCTGCGCGATGGCCGGCGATGCGAGCGCAGATGCGCCGGCCGCGGCCAAGCCACCGAGGCTTGCGTTTTTAATGAATGAACGGCGATCCATGGTTCCTCCCTATTTCCGCCAAGGCAGAATCCGGCGCAACCGTGGCCGCGCCTCCGCCCAATGGAACCTCACCGCCCTTGCGGCACGTGCGAGGCCCCGCTCCTCCTCCTCAAGCGCATCGCAATCTCTGACGATCGCTCCCTGCGCTTTCCCTTTTTTATTGCTGCGCATGCCGTCATCACAAAACCGCTTCGCACTCTCGTGCGACATGCCTCAGAGCCATCCGTATCGCAACGCGAACCGGCGGCATCGACGCACCTTACACGCTCACTTATGCATGTCCAGCGGACGCTTTCCGGCGCATATTCGACTTTTGTCTAATGCGCCGGAAGGCAGCGTTCATTGCCCAAAATCGAGGCAAATCAATATTTTCGGCTAACTAGAGCTCCGCCGAAGTCGCCCAGAGATTGACGTCCGCTTCGCGGGCGTAAAGATCGATCTCGGCCAGTTCTTCCGCCGTGAACGTGTCGTTTTCGAGCGCCTTGACGCAATCGACGATCTGCTCGGAACGGCTGGCGCCGATCAGCGCCGAGGTGATGCGTCCGCCGCGCAGCACCCAGGCAAGCGCCATCTGCGCCAGCGTCTGCCCGCGCTTTTCGGCAATGCCGTTGAGCTTGCGGATGTTGTCGATGATCTCGGGCCGGATGAAGTCCTTCTTGAGGAAGTGGTTCTGTGCGGCACGGCTGTCCTGCGGAATGCCGCCGAGATACTTCGTCGTCAGCATGCCCTGGGCGAGCGGCGAAAAGACGATCGAGCCGATGCCGAGATCTTCCAACGTCTGCACGAGACCGTCATCCTCGATCCAGCGGTTGAGCATGGAATAGCTCGGCTGGTGGATCAGGCAGGGCGTACCAAGCTCCTTCAGGATCGCGGCCGCCTCGCGGGTACGCTGCGAGTTGTAGGAGGAGATGCCGACGTAGAGCGCACGGCCCGAGCGCACAATGTGGTCGAGCGCGCCGCAGGTTTCTTCCAGCGGCGTGTCCGGATCGAAGCGGTGCGAATAGAAGATGTCGACATAGTCGAGACCCATGCGCTTCAGGCTCTGGTCGCAAGACGCGATCAGATACTTGCGGCTGCCCCACTCGCCATAGGGACCCGCCCACATGTCGTAGCCGGCCTTGGACGAGATGATCAGCTCGTCGCGCAGATGCGCGAAATCGGTGCGCATGATTTCGCCGAAGGCAGTTTCAGCCGAGCCCGGAGGCGGGCCATAATTGTTGGCGAGGTCGAAATGGGTGATGCCGAGGTCGAAGGCGGTGCGGCACATGTCGACCTTGCGATCGTGCGGGGTGTCGCCGCCGAAATTGTGCCAGAGCCCCAGCGAGATCGCCGGCAGCTTCAGGCCGGAGCGGCCGACGCGGTTGTACTTCATGGTGTCGTAGCGGTTTTCCGCCGGTAGCCAGGTCATCGCAATTCCTCCGCGATATCGATGGCGGCAAACACCCGCCATCCTGCAAACGAGAAGGGTTTCCGCGATTGCGGAAACCCCTGTTCAGCAACGTCTAGACTGGTCCGGTGCGGCTATGAAGCGGCAGCGGCACGATTTCCCGATATTTCTTCTTCCGGCTCGATCAGCAGCGCCTGCGCCTCCTCGATCCCAAGTGCGGCCGGCTGGGTGCAGGTGGTCGTCAGTTCGATGAACCGCCCTTCCTCGCCGGATTTCAGGATCGACACCATCACATCGACGCCGTGCAGCGCGCGCTCGAGCGAGCAGCGGGCATCACGACCCTCGAGAATGGCGATCGCCATGTCGGCGAGACCGGCGGTGCGGTAGTTCGCCATCGGCCCCTGCGGATGCTCCTGGTTTTCGACCGCAAAGGGATGATCCCACATTTCGAGCGGCTGGATGTTCTTGTCGCGGCCGCTTGCTTCCACCTTGCCGCCGAAGAAATTGGGATCGGGCACGAAGATGGAGCCTTCCGTGCCGTAGAGTTCCATATTGGCGTGGCGGTGCGACCAGACATCCCAGCTCGCCGACAGCGTGATCGTCGCGCCGTTCACAAATTCCAGCAGCGCATGGATGTTGGTCGGCGTCTTCACCGGGATTTCTTCGCCGTTGCGCGGTTCGCTGGTGATCGTGCGCGTCGGATTGGCCATCGACGACAGGGCCGCCACGCGCTTCACCGGACCGATCAGGTTGATCAGGTTGGCAATGTAGTAAGGCCCGAGATCGAGGATCGGCCCGCCGCCTGGCAGGAAGAAGAAATCCGGGTTCGGATGCCACATCTCCATGCCCGGGCTGAGCACGTGGCACGTGCCCGACGTGACGCGACCGATCTTGCCGGCGTCGATAAAGCTGCGGGCAAGTTGATGCGCACCGCCGAGGAAGGTATCGGGCGCGCAGCCGACCGTCAGGCCCTTCGCCTTGGCAAGAGCGCGCAGTTCCTCGCCCTGCTCCAGCGACAGCACCAGCGGCTTTTCCGAGTAGACGTGCTTGCCGGCTTCCAGAATGCTCTTCGACACCGGGAAATGCGCGTCAGGGATCGTCAGGTTGACGACGATGTCGACATCCGGGTTGGCAAGCAGCGCCTCGATGCTCTCAGCCTTGACGCCGTATTCGGCGGCGCGCGCTTCGGCTGCCGCCGGGTTGATATCCGCGCAGGCAACGACCTTGATGCCCCTGAAAAGCGGCGCAAGCTTGAAATAGGTGGTGGAGATGTTGCCGCATCCGATGATGCCGACGCCAAGTTCCTTGGTCATGGAATGAACCTGTTTCTCAATAGGATTGGATGGAGGCGAGCGAGCGCTTGGCAAAACGCTGGAAGTCGCTCGGATTGTCGTGCTCGGCGATGAAGTAGCGCGCCTTGGTGCCGGAAAGCGCCTGGAACAGACCCTTCCAGTCGACCGTACCTTCGCCGACGTCGGCCCAACCGTCCTCGTCCTTCTTCTCACCCGTCGGCGCGATGTCCTTCACGTGCACGGCCGTGATCCGGTCGGCGTATTTCTTGATCCAGGCGATCGGATCGGCACCGCCGCGGATGATCCAGGCGATGTCGGCTTCCCAGGAGAGATCCGGCCCGCCCGCAAAGATCAGGTCCTGCGGAATGCTGCCATCGGGCAAGGCGAAGAATTCGAAGTCATGGTTGTGCCAACCGAAGATCAGGCCGGCGTCGCGGTAAGGCTTGCCGGCCGCCTGCAGGCGCTCGCCGAATGCGCGCCAGCCGCCGGCATCCGTCGGGCGGTGTTCCGGCAGGAGATAGGGGCAGTAGATTGCGCAGATCCCGAGTGCCTTTGCGATTTCGAGCACCCGCGCCGGGTCGCTCTCCAGCATGTCCAGGCCGAAATGCGCGGTCGGCATTTCAAGGCCATTCTCGTCGAGACCGTCCTTGAAGCTGGCGATCTCGGCATCGCTGAGCGCCGCATAAAGCGCACCGTAGCCTTCGACCTGGCTGTAGCCTGCTTCGCCAATCGCCTTCAGCACATTGGCAAAGGGCGGAAAGTTGCGGGCGCTATAGAGCTGGAAACTGACATCTTTCATCAAAGATCCTCCTCGGGAAATCATCGTGATCGGTCTGATCGGTGGGAGCGGGACAGGGACTTCCCGCCCTTGTTGTCATCTCGCCCTGAGCCAGGCGTCATAGTCAGACACCAGCAGATGGACGGGGGATGCGTCTTCCTCGATCGCCGAGAAGCGACCGACGGGTTCGCGGAAGTAATTGTCCGTGAGGTCGTCGTTGACGGTCGAAACCTCGCCCATCAACACGTCTCCGTCCTCCGCCCAGAAGGCGTGCCAGTTGCCGGGCAGAAGCGTCACACTCTCGCCGGGAAGCAGCTTCAGGAGATCGCCGGCTTTCAGCCGCCGCAGCCGCGCATCGGTCGCGACCTCGACATCGCTTTCCTCGTCGACGGTGCCGTCAGGGCGCGAATTGTACATCTGCAGCACCAGCGTGCCGCCGCCGCGGTTGATGATGTCCTCGGTCTTGATGGCGTGGCGATGCAGCGGATTGACCTGGCCGTTCAGGGTGATCATCAGCTTTTCGGCATAGACCATGCCCTGCCCCGTTCTCAGGTTCGAGGCATCGCCATTGCGCAGTGTGAAGAGCACGAGGCCGAACTCGTCGAAACGGCCCTTGCCGTAATCGGTAATGTCCCACCCGAGACGGGCATCGTAGATGGCAGGGCAATCGGACGCGACGCGCGCCTTCAGCTCCTCCGGCTTCCAGTAGGCAAAGGGTGGAAGCGTGAAGCCGAAGCTGCGCATGAAGGCATCGCTGCGGGCGATAATGTCATTGACGTGGCTGCGTTTCATGGCGGCTCACCCCTTTCCCTGGCAGGATTCGAGATCGAAGACGGCAAAGCGCGGCAGAGTGCCGGCGCCAAGCGATGTCTTCGGCGTGAAGCGGATGACCTTCGTCTCGCCGGCGAGGAGATCGAAGGCATTGTCGGCATAGCGCCCGGCGACATCGGCCTCGATCATCACGTGCAGGGCCAAGCCGCTTGCCGTGACTGAAACGTCGAAGGCACCGCCATCCGCCGGCGCAACGGCAAGCGTCAGCCCGGAAGGCTGAAGATCGAGCGCCTTGTAGGTTCCGTTCACGTGATGCCCCTCGCCGCGCATACCGTTCGACGCCTCGAAGGACCAGAACAACAGTGCGTTTGCGGGAATGTCGCGCGCCGCAATGCTCACCAGGGTCGCCGCCCGGTCCGGTGGGCAGGTGCCGGCCGCCGCCATCAGCGGCTCGCGCTTGCCGTCAAGCGTGACGACGAAGGCCTGCAGTTCCACAGTCACCGGCTCGGCCGTATCGTTGACCATCGAGAAGGCGATTTCCTTGCCGTCCTTGGAAGGAATGGCGGCGACGGCTACCGGCTGGAAGAAGCGGCGCACCATATAGTGCATCGCCTTCCAGCTGCCGCCGTAGTCGAGGCTTGACCAGGAGGCGACCGGCCAGGTGTCGTTGAGCTGCCAGTAAAGCGTGCCCATGCAATGGGGCTTCAGCGAGCGCCAGTAATCGACGGCCGTGCGGATCGCCAGGCCCTGCTGGATCTGGCTCAAATAGACGAAAGCCGGGAAATCCTTGGGGAAGCGAAAATAGCGGAACATCGTGCCGGCGATGCGTTCGTTGCCGCCCACATTCTTCTGGTGGCTTTCGATGACCGGCGACGCGATGTTGAGATCCTTCTCGGCCGCGAACTGGCGAATGACCGGCATCGACGTATAGGACTGGAATCCGAACTCCGAGCAGAAGCGCGGCCGCACCGAGCGGTAATTGTCGAACGACTTGTTCTCGTGCCAGACCGACCAGTAGTGCATGTCGCCGGAGCCGTCCGAGTGCCAGGCATCGCCGAAATCGAGATAGCCGGATGCTGGGCTTGAGGGCCACCAGATCGCCTCCGGCAGCGCCGCCTTCAGCGCCACCTCCACCGTGCGGTTCAGCCGGTCATAGGAAACGAGATAACGGTCGCGATCCTTTCGCGGCTCGTCGAACCAGGTGAGCGCGCCGACCAGCTCGTTGTCGCCGCACCAGAGCGCGATCGACGGATGGGACGACAGGCGCTTGACCTGGTAGTCGACTTCGGCGGCGACATTGTCGAGAAAGTCCGGCGTCGAGGGATAGAGGTTGCAGGCGAACATGAAGTCCTGCCAGACCATCAGGCCCAGCCGGTCGCAGAGATCATAGAACCAATCCGGCTCGTAGAAGCCGCCGCCCCAGACGCGGATCATGTTCATGTTGGCTTCGACCGCCGAGGTCAAAAGGCCCTCGACACCTCCTGGCGTGACGCGCGACATCAGCGCATCGGCGGGAATCCAGTTGGCGCCACGGCAAAAGATCTCGCGGCCGTTGACGCGGAAGGCAAAGCGACTGCCCGCCTCGTCCTTGTCGGTCAGGAGCTCGATGGTGCGGAAACCGATCTGACGGCTCACCTGCTCCTGCGGCACCTCGACAGTCAGCAGCGAAAGGGCCTGCTCGCCGCTGCCGGCCGGCCACCAGCGCTTCGGCTCCGTGACGGTGAAGACATGGGTGACGCGCGTCTCACCAGTGCCGACGGCACAGTCGAGCCGCTCCCTCTGGTCGTCGAGCGAGAAATGAACGGGCAGGATTCCCGGGCCGTCGGCAAAAAGCGTGACGGTCACGAGCAGATCGACCGAACCGTCGTCGAGCCAGATCTGTTTTGTCGTCACATGTTCGATGCGCGCGATCTCCAGACGCCGCAGCGCCAGCGTGCCGTAGATGCCAAGCGGCGCGATCGCGATATTCCAGTCCCAGCCGAAGTGGCACTGGGGCTTGCGCAGCATGTTGCCGTTGGCGATCGGCGAATTGCCAGGGTGGTAGGGCACGTAGAAGGGCTGGGCCGCCTGCCGTCTCGCCCCCTCAGCTATCGAGGACGGAAGCACGATGCGGATGCGGTTTTCGCCCGGTACAAGCGCGCGCGACACATCCGGTCGATGGCGGCGGAAGCAATTGTCGGCTTCGAGCACCATCAGGTCGTTGACGAAGACGGAGGCAACAGTGTCGATGCAGTCGAGGTCGAGATACCAGTAGCCGCCGAGATCGCCGGCATCGATCGACACCGATCGCTCGATCACCCAGTCCTCGTGCGCCACCCACTGCACGTCGTCTTCGTTGCGGCCGACATAGGGGTCATTGATGATGCCGGCCTTCTGCAGCGCCGTGTGCACGTCGCCCGGCAGCACCATCGGGACGACATGGCTTTGGTCGCTGGCAGTGAGCTGCCAGTCGCCTGAAAGGTCGAGGTGGACGGCGGTTCGGTTCAGGTCCTCTGAGAGCATTTCCATATTCCGTTGATCCCCGGCGACGGTGCCGGCATGCCAGTGTGTCGAAACGCGCCGGGTGATGGAAGCCGGCGCGCTTCCTCGTTGTTTACAAACGGTTTTCGTTGCCCGCGTCGAAGAGCGAGGCGACCGCCATGTCAAAGGACAGCGTGACCGCCGTTCCCGGCTTGTAGCGCCGCTGGCCGGCAATGCGCACCGACATCGACTGGCCGGCAAGCTTCAGCCAGAGCAGATTGTCGGCGCCCATGGGCTCCTCGATATCGACGACAGCCTGATGCGACGGCACACCGCTCGATGCCTCGTCGACGCGCACATGCTCGGGCCTGACGCCGAGAACGACCTTCTGCCCTGCCTTGAGGGGCCCACGCGACGGATAGGCAGAGACGTCGAAATCAACGCCATTGGCATGCACGAATGCCCGCCCATCCCTCAACTGAAGTTCGCCGCGGAAGAAGTTCATCGAAGGCGAACCGATGAAGCCGGCGACGAACAGGTTTTCCGGCGCGTTGTAGATCGTCATCGGATCTGCGAGCTGCTGGATGACACCGCTTTTCATGACGGCGATGCGGTCGGCAAGCGTCAGCGCCTCGATCTGGTCGTGGGTGACGTAGATCATCGTGTTCTTCAGCGACTGGTGCAGCCGCTTGATTTCCACACGCAGTTCCGAACGCAGCTTGGCGTCGAGGTTGGAGAGCGGCTCGTCGAACAGGAACACGTCGACATCGCGCACCAGCGCCCGGCCGATCGCCACGCGCTGGCGCTGGCCGCCGGAAAGTTCCGCGGGCTTGCGCTTCAACAGCGGCTGGATCTGCAGGATCTCCGCGGCGCGGCTGATGCGCCGGTCGATCTCGGTCTTTTCCACCTTGGCGACCTGGAGGCCGAAGGAGAGGTTCTTCTCCACCGACATCTGCGGATAGAGCGCATAGGACTGGAACACCATGCCGATGCCGCGGTCCTTCGGCTCCTCCCAGGTGACGTTCTTGTTTTTGATGAAGATCTGGCCGTCGCTGACATCGAGCAGGCCGGCGATGCAGTTGAGCAAGGTCGACTTGCCGCAGCCGGACGAGCCGAGCAGCACCAGGAATTCGCCGTCCTTAATGTCGAGGTTGAGCGTGTCGAGCACAGTGACGGCACCGAAGCTCAACGACAGATCCTTGACCGATACGCTGACGTTTTCCATGCCCTTACCCTTTCACTGCGCCGGCGGCGATGCCGCGGACAAAAAGCCGCCCGGAGACGAAGTAGACGAAAAGCGGAACGGCGCCGGTCAGGATCGTTGCCGCCATGTTGACGTTGTATTCCTTCACGCCCTGCACCGAGTTGACGATGTTGTTGAGCTGCACGGTCATCGGGTAGTATTCCGGCCGCGTGAACACGACGCCGAACAGAAAGTCGTTCCAGATACCGGTCACTTGCAGGATCATGGCGACGACGAAGATCGGCATCGACATCGGCAGCATGATGCGGAAATAGATGGTCCAGAAGCCCGCACCGTCGACGCGCGCCGCCTTGAACAGTTCCTCGGGCAGCCCGGCGAAATAGTTGCGGAACAGAAGCGTCAGGATCGGCATGCCGAAGATCGTGTGCACGATGATCAGCCCAGTCAGCGAACCATAAACGCCAAGCTCGCGCAGAACGATGACGATCGGGTAGATCATCACCTGATAGGGGATGAAGGCGCCGACGATCAGGATGGTGAAGAACAGGTCGGCACCCTTGAAGCGCCAGTTCGCCAGCGCGTAACCGTTGATCGAGGCGATCGCGATCGACACGATGGTCGAGGGAACGGTGATGCGGACGGAATTCCAGAAGCCGCGCGAGAGCCCGTCGCAGTTAAGCCCGGTGCAGGCGCTTGACCAGGCTTTGACCCAGGGCTCGAAGGTGATCTCGAGCGGCGGGGCAAAGATGTTGCCAAGGCGGATTTCCGGCATGCCCTTAAGCGACGTCATGACCATGACGTAGAGCGGCAGCAGATAGTAGAGCGCCACGACGATCAGGGTGCCGTAGATCATGATGTTGCGGCCCGAAAGCGCCCGGCGCGGCTTTTTGCCCCGAGGACCGGCCTGGGTCGCACGTGCCTGGACTTTTTCCGCTTCGGGCTCGATGCCCGCGTCGATGGTGTTGAAAGCGACGATCTCAGGCACGCTTGCGCCCTCCCCCAAATTCGAGATAGGCCCAGGGCACGATGATGATGGCGACAGTCACGAGCATCATGGTCGAGGCGGCAAAGCCCTGGCCGAGATTCTGCGCCTGGAACATGTAGTCGTAGACGTATTTGGCCGGCACTTCCGAGGCGATGCCCGGGCCGCCGCTCGTCTGCGCCACCACGAGATCGTAGACCTTGACGATCCCGCTCGCGATGATCACCAGCGTGGTGATGAAGACGCCGCGCATCATCGGGATGATCACCAGCAGATAGGTCTTCCACATCGGGATTCCGTCGACGCGGGTCGCCTTCCAGATATCCTCGTCGATACCACGCAAGCCGGCGAGCATCAGGCACATGACGAGCCCGGTACCCTGCCAGAGTGCAGCAATCAGGATGCCGTAGATGACGATGTTGGAATTGTAGAGCGGATCGAAGGCAAAGCTCGTCCAGCCGAGCGAACGCACCACCGACTGGATGCCGAATTCCGGGTTGAGCAGCCACTGCCACACGAGGCCCGTCACGATGAAGGACAGCGCGAAGGGATAGAGCATGATCGTGCGGAAGGTGTTTTCGAAACGGATCTTCTGATCCATCAGCGCCGCAAGCACGAAGCCAATGACGAGGCTGAAAACCAGCGAGAAGAACCCGTAGATAACCAGGTTCTGGACCGACATGAGCCAGCGCGGTGCCGCCCAGAGCCGCTCGTACTGATCGAGGCCGACGAACGAGAGCCGCGGCAAGAGCTTGGAATTGGTGAAGGAATAGACGACCGTCCAGATCGTGCCGCCGAGGAAGATGACCACGGCCGTCAGGATCATGGGGACGGAGGCAAATTTCGCATTCAGGTTCCGCAACCACTGGTTCGGTCGCCCCGAACCGCGTGTGTGACCCGCCATGTTTCGTTCCTCCGGAACTGCAATCTGCATCGGATGACGGGCAGCCGGTAGCGCGAGGGCAAAGCCCCCTCGGATAGCCGCCTCATCACGTTGACAGCCCTTCCCGGTCCGTGTCGAAAACGGTCGACACGGACCGACGGCACGGCTTGCGCCACGCCGAACGGGAGACCTCCGCCGGCCCGCATCTGCGCGGGACCGGGAGGTCAGGGCTGATCCGTCACTCCGCCGAGGCGATGATGTCGGTGAAGCGCTTCTGCGCGTCTTCCGGCGTCATCGACGCATTGGCGAAGAACTCCGAGAACAGGTCTTCCTTCTGTTTCTGGCTGTCGGCCGACAGAAGCTGGTCCGTGCCCTGGATCACGTTGCCCTTGGCAAGAATGTCCAGGCCCTTCTTCATGCAGTCGTTGGCAGCAGTGAGGTCGACGTCGCCGCGCACCGGCAACGAGCCCTTCTTCAGGTTGAACGCAACCTGCGTCGCCGGGTTCAGAAGCGTCGATGCCAGCACTTCCTGGGCCTTCGACTTTTCCTCGTCCTTCAGGAGCGGGAAGTAGAAGGCATCGCCACCGGTCGAGATGACTTCGTTGACGCCGAGACCCGGCAGGCAGGTGTAGTCCGTCCCGGCCTTCTGGCCGGCAAGCTGGAATTCGCCCTGCGCCCAGTCGCCCATGATCTGGCCGCCGGCCTTGCCGGTGATGACCATGTTCGTCGCCTGGTTCCAATCCTGGACATTGGTGCCCTTCGACATCCGGCGCGCATCGTCAGCAGCCTTGAAGACCTTGGCGATTTCGGGACCGGCGGCCACTTCCTCGTCCTTGTCGCCAAAGACCTTCTGGAACGTATCCTTGCCGGCGATCGCCACCATCAGCACGTCGAAGGCACCGGCTGCCTGCCACGCCTGTCCGCCAACGGCGAGTGGCACGATGCCGGCCTTTTCGAGTGCCGGTGCTGCTGCGACGAACTCGTCCCAGTTCTTCGGCACATCGACACCAGCCTGCTTGAATGCGGCGTTCGACAACCAGAGCCACTGCCAGGAGTGGATGTTGACCGGAGCGCAATAGATCTTGCCATCGATGGTGCAGGAATCGAGCAGGCTTGCCGGCTTGATGATGTCCTTCCATTTCTCCCTGGTCGCGACATCGGTAAGGTCGCGCATCAGCCCGGCCTCGACAAGCTCCTCGGCCTGGCGACCATGGTTGAACTGCGTGGCTGCCATCGGGTCGCCACCGGTAATGCGGCTGACCATGATCGGCCGCGCCGTGCTGCCGGCGCCGGCAATCGCACCATCAACCCAATGATTGCCGGTCGCGTCGAAAGCCTTTGCGAGCTCGGCCACCGCAGCTGCCTCGCCGCCCGATGTCCACCAATGGGTTACTTCAAGATCGGCAGCACTTGCCGCACCGAGCGGCAGCGCCACCGTCACCGCCAAAGCGGCCGCGAAAGAACGTAAATTCATGAGTCTCCTCCCTCACTGTAACGTTACCGTAAAAAACTTAGAGGAAACGTTCCCGGTCCGCAACTCCCACCCCAATGAATTTAAACAGAAACTTTATATGCAACCCAAAGAGGCAATTCGAGAGGCCCGACGATAGCGAGATTCGGCACTCACGCGAGCGAATAACCGATAGAATCGACCGCTATCCGGCTGATATTCATGATATTTGCGTTCATCTTCAGTCATCATGCTGCAAGCAGCGTCTCGCAAGCGCGAAATGCTCGATCTCGCAGACGCAACTCAACCAGAGTGTTTCATCTGCCGCAGCGCAGCAACAAAATTGCTCGACAGATCTACTGTATCGTTACAGATTTATGAGAAGGTCGCCTTCCCGAAGCAGGATAGCTCCGCGTCACAATTCGTATATAAGGCGATGAAGTGACGCGGAACGGGACGGCGGGAGCAAACTGGCCGGACGGGTTTCGCACCGGCTGGGTGGAAGCCGACGGCAACGGCAAGGGCGGGCGTGGGTACGGCGATGGACAGCAAGACGAAGAACAGACCGCTGACGCCGCCGGATGGCAGCAGGCCGACGTTGAAGACGATCGCCTTCATGACCGGGCTCGGCATCACCACCGTTTCTCGCGCCCTGAAGGATGCACCCGATATCGGCGCGGAAACCAAGGAGCGTGTACGCCTCGTCGCCAAGCAGATCGGCTACCAGCCGAACCGCGCCGGCGTGAGGCTCAGAACCGGCAAGACGAATGTCATCAGCCTGGTGCTGACACTGGAAGAAGAGATCATGGGCATTACCAGCCCCATGGTAGTCGGCATCACCGAGGTGCTTGCCGGCACGCCCTATCATCTCGTCGTGACGCCCTATAGCGCCACCAAGGATGCGCTGGCGCCAATCCGCTATATCCTCGACACCGGGGCTGCCGATGGCGTCATCATCTCGCGCACGGAACCGCACGATCCGCGCGTCGCCCTTCTGACGGAACGCGGCCTGCCCTTCGTCACCCATGGCCGCACCGAGATGGGCGTCGTCCACCCCTATCACGACTTTGACAATGAGCGTTTTGCCTATGAGGCGGTGCGTGAGCTGGTAGAGCGCGGCAGAAAGCGCCTGGTGCTGCTGGAGCCGCCGCCGCACCTGACCTTCTATTCCCATATGCGTGCCGGCTTCGAGCGCGGACTTCGCGACTTCCATGCGGATGCGGTCAGTTTCCACCACATCAACATCGACCACACGCTGGTCGAGATCCGCGACGCCTTCGAAACGCTGATGCGCTCGGACGATGCGCCCGACGGCATCGTGTCGGGCAGTGGCTCGGGCGCGATCGCGCTGATCGCCGGGCTGGAAGCCGCCCAAAAGGTGCTCGGCAAGGATGCCGACATGGTCTCCAAGGTGCCGAGCGACTTTCTGCGCTGGCTCCGGCCGGAAGTGGTGACCATGTACGAGGACATCCGCGTTGCCGGGCGCGAACTCGCCAAGGCGGTGATCGGCCATATCGACGGCCAGCCCTCCGAAACACTGCAGAGCCTCAGCCAGCCGGAGGTCCAATCCGCCGTTCCGGTATCGATCAAGCGCTAGCAGCTCGGTACCGGGCTTCGCGCCTGTGACATTTGCGGTACCATCGCCGGGCGGCTTTCGTCCGCACACGGCAACCTGTAGACGCACCGACTTCCGGGCGCTAGACGACCCCTTGCTTGAAAATGAGGGTCCGCAAATGAACATCGTCGTGAGAAAAGCCAGAGCCGAGGACGTGGAGCCGATCTTCGACATCCGCACCAGCGTCGTCCAGAACCACCTCTCGCGCGAACAACTGTCCGACATGGGCATCACGCCCGAGACACTGATCGAGATGCTGGCGGCCGATGCCGGCATCTGGATCGCCGAGGTTGACGGCATCCCCGCCGCATTCTCCTCGATCGACGACGAGGACGGCTCCGTCTTCGCGCTCTTCGTCAGCCCGGACTTCGAAGGGCTTGGACTTGGACGGTTGCTGTTGCAGGAGGCGGAAACCGCTCTCTTCCGCACTCATGAGACAATCTGGCTCGAGACCGACGGCCACGACGGTATCCGCGCCAACGGGTTCTACCAGAAGCACGGCTGGATCCACGTCGACACGATGGCGAACGGCGACGTGCGATACGAGAAGCGGCGCCCGGCCGAATAGGGTCTCGGCCCTACAGGTCGGCCAAAAACCGCTCGACACGGCCCCAGGTAAGGCGGGTCGCCTCGGCATCGTAATCCGGCAGCGAGGCATCCGTATAGAGATGGCCGACGCCGGGATAGGTGAAATCTTCCAGCGCAATCGGCGAACGCGCGGCCAGCGCCCGCCATTCGGCGACATCCTCGGCCGGCTCGTAGATATCCGGATCGGCCAGGTGCAACTGCACCGGCACACCGTCACGGGCGTTCTCGGGGATCCCGACGATGCTGTGCAGCAGCAGAACGCCCGATGTTTGCGGCCGCCTTTCCCAGAGATGCGAGGCAATGGCAGCGCCGAAGGAGAAACCGCCAAGCACCGCCGATACCGGCTGCCCGGCGACCGCCGCTTCTGCCCGCTCGCATAGTCCGCGCCAACCGATCGCATCCTTGAGCGCGAAGCCCTCGTCGACCGAGCCGACCACCTGGCCGCCGAAGAGATCGGGCGTGATGACAGAGTGGCCCAAGGCCCTTAGCCGCGCGGCAGCATCGCGCTCGAGCGCACGCAGCCCGCGGATGGAATGAAACAGGATCACTGTGGCCATCGATATGCTCCTCGTGCCCGTAGGGCTGCATGTAAACCGGCACCCCGCACTTCGGCGCTGTGGGTAGCACCAGCCGAGCTTCACCACGGGCCCCTGCCCCCGCCTGGAGTATTTCCTGACGGAAAAGTGCGAAGCGGTTTTCCGTCAGGAAATGTGTAAAAGCAAGCCGCTGGAGCGTTTCTGCGTCTAAGTCCAAAGCGGCAACGCTCTAGAAGCTGACTGACAGATCGAGCTTGCAATCCCACACGTCGAGATTGGCCTGGCCAAAGCTCAGGTAACCGGCGCTCGCTTCCAGTTGCAGCGCATTGGTAATCAACATTCGAACGCCCGACCGCAGAGAGAAGGACCAGGGCGATGGCGTGGCAAGCGACAGGTCGCCGGTGAGAATCTGCCCATCATTCGGTCGCTCGTACTCGTATTTTGCGCCGACTTCGGCAAACGCCAGAAATGGCGTGCCGCCCGGCGCTTCGAAGAAACGACTGACCTCGGTCGTTGCTTCGATATAGCCGTAGTTGAAGCTTTCGCCCGGCAGCGCGACGTCGATCGGCAGGCTGAAGATATCGCCGGTCAGGCTATAGGCGTCATTGGCGATATGCGAGAAGGAAGCCGTCACCTTCGGGCGTACGAAGTATTCGTCCCATTTGTACTGACCGTGAAGGTTCAACTCGGCGGAATAACGTTCCGACGTGAAACTGCCATCCAGTATGCTCAACTCCAGTTCATTGTCGTAGCGGCCATAGGTGAGAGAGCTGTCCAGGGCCCACTGTGGCGAAAGCCGTGTCGCTATATATGGCCCGACGCTGAAGCCGTTCGTATTTACCTGCAGGTCATCGCCAAAGCCGTCGCTTTCGCTTGCCTCGATTGTGAACGTCATACCGACCACGACATCGTCATTCAGGCGCCGATCGAGTGCGAACGTCGCATTGCGAAGGGTCGTATCGATATCGAGGCCGAAACGCTCGTCGGAAATGCCCATGACACGGCCGCCCATACGGAAATTCCACAGCGTCTGCTGGCCAAAATCGCGACCTTCGGTCAACGGCACCTGATTGAGGCGGGCCTCCTGTTGGCGCGCGGCTTCCGCCAGGACCTCCCGTGAGCAGATTGGCAATTGCATCCGCTCGTCGTCTCTCGTTCGTGGCTGAGATCGCGGATCAATGCAGTAATAGGCCGATTGCTGGGCCGACACCCGCGTGTCGGTCGCAATCTTCAGATTTCCGCCGTCGGACCGGACGATCACGATGGGCGGCTGCACGCCGCCAGGCAGCGTGCCACCGGGTGGCGCCACGCCGCCCGGCAGGGTTCCGATAGGGGGCTGGACACCGCCAGGGACCGAACCGATCGGTGGGCTGACTCCGCCCGGAAGCGATCCTATCGGCGGCGTCGCACCACCTGGGAGCGAACCAATCGGCGGTGCTACGCCGCCGGGCACCCTGCCGATCGGTGGCGTCACGCCACCGGGAAGTGAGCCGATCGGAGGCGCAACCACCCCCGGAAGCGACGCGATGGGTGGCGCCACCCCACCGGGAAGCGAGCCTATGGGCGGCGTCACTCCGCCTGGGAGTGAACCGATAGGCGGCGTCACCCCACCGGGGAGCGAGCCGATAGGTGGCGTCACCCCACCGGGAAGCGAGCCGATCGGTGGCGTTACGCCACCGGGGAGCGAGCCGATCGGTGGCGTCACCCCACCGGGAAGCGAGCCGATCGGCGGCGTTACGCCACCGGGGAGCGAGCCGATGGGCGGCGTTACCCCGCTGGGCAGATTGCCGATCGGTGGCGTGATGCTCGCCGGCGGTGCGAAATCAGGAAAGATGTTGCCGATTGGTGGCACGACGCGCCCAGGCATGACGATGGACGGCATGTTGATATTCGGCGGGAGGGTAAAATCGCGCTTCTGGTTCTGGGTGTCGATGAGACAGGGCTTGCCATCGCTGACATCATAAAGCTTGTGTGTACCGCCGTTTCCCTGGGAAACGAAGGGCGAGACGGAAAGGTGAAGACCACGCCGGGACTTTGACCACGTATCAACCGTCTGGTTGCCCTGAGCAGACTCCAGGCTGAACGAACCCGCCGGCGTACCCGAGAGCCATACCGAGTTCGACCCGTCCCGAATATTGCCGAGATAACTCAAACCGCCGCCGTTGCAGTTCTGTGCGGCCGCCGATAACGGACTGCCAAGGACGCATAACAGGGTGAAAGCACCGCATTTCAACCTGGACAGCAGATGCATAGCGGTCGCTCCCCCGCACATGACAATCGCCGCAGAGTGCCCGCGCGTTTTAGCTTATGTCAATCTTCAAAAATACCGGGTTAATTCTGACATAGACGACAAAATGACCGTAAATCCCAATGCGATACGCCGGGATGTACTGAAATGAGGCGACAAATACGGGAGCAGGCACGACCAGCCTCGGGAAAAGACTAACCAACCTCTTAGGACGATGCGTGCTGCAAGGCCGCTCTGCGGATCAAAACGAAACGGGGCGGCCAAGGCCGCCCCGTTCGAAACGCAGGATCAAGACCTCGCTCGCCGATCAGGCGTTGAGGCCGCTGCCCCACGGACCATGATGGGCGTCGGCACCGTCGACGCGGTCGAAGCCGTGGGCGCCGAAGAAGTCGCGCTGGGCCTGGATCACGTTGGCCGTGCCGCGGCCGCGGCGGTAGCTGTCGAAATAGCCGAGAGCCGAAGCGAGCGCTGGTGCCGGCAGGCCGCCAAGCGCGGCAGCCGAAACGACGCGGCGAAGTGCTGCGTCGGTTTCCTTGACCATGGCGGCAAAGGCCGGGGTGACGATCAGGTTTGCCGCATCCGGCGCCTTGGTGAAGGCGGTGGTGATTTCATCCAGGAACTGCGAGCGGATGATGCAGCCAGCGCGCCAGATCTTGGCAATCGTTGGCATCGGCAGCGACCAGTTGAACTCCTTCGAGGCGGCGGACATGACGGCGAAGCCCTGCGCATAAGCGCCGATCTTGGCGGCCAGCAGCGCGTTCTCCAGGTCCTTGATGAAGGCGGCCTTGTCGGCAACCTTGAACTCGCCGACCGGAGGCAGGCCGAGGATCTTCTCGGCGGCTTCGCGCTCTTCCTTGGCGGACGAGATGCTGCGCGCGGCAACGGCCGCTTCGATCGCGGTCGCCGGAACGCCCATGTTCTGCGCCTCGATCACCGACCACTTGCCGGTGCCCTTCTGGCCGGCCTTGTCGAGGATCAGGTCGACGATCGGCTTTCCGGTCAAGGGATCAGCTGCCTTCAGCACCTTCTCGGTGATTTCGATCAGGTAGGAATTCAGCCGGCCCTTGTTCCAGGTACCGAAGACGTCGCCGATTTCGCCGGCCGTCATCTTCAGGCCGTCGCGCAGGATGCCGTAGATTTCGGCGATCATCTGCATGTCGGCATATTCGATGCCGTTGTGGATGGTCTTGACGAAGTGGCCGGCGCCGTTTTCGCCGAGCCAGGCAACGCACGGGTCGTTGTCATACTTGGCGGCAATCGAGGTCAGCACGGTCTCGACACGCTTCCAGGAGTCTTCCGTGCCGCCGACCATGATCGACGGACCGTGACGCGCACCTTCTTCGCCACCGGAAACGCCCATGCCGATGAAGGTCAGTCCCGAATCCTTCAACGCGTCGAAGCGGCGCATCGTGTCGCGGAAGTTGGCGTTGCCGGCATCGATCATGATGTCGCCCTTGGCCAGGTACGGCTCGAGGATCTTCATCTGCTGGTCGACCGGCTCGCCGGCCTTGATCATGATGATGATCGGACGCGGCGGGCGGATGGCAGCGACAAAATCTTCGATGGTGTCGCACGGCACGATCTGGCCCTGAAGTTCGCCGGCTTCCGCGTAGAATTTATGCGTCGCCTCGACGGTGCGGTTGAAGACCGCGATCTTGTTGCCTTTTTCAGCGATGTTGAGCGCCAGGTTCGAACCCATGACGCCGAGACCGATAAGGCCGATTTCCGCCTGTGACACGTGATTGCCTCCATTGGACAGCAGAGCCGGACGCGATCGGGATAAACGCGTGGGAGCCGGCCCCTCGAATTGAACTTCGCGCGCTCGCATTGCCCCTCGGGAAAGGGGCGGACGCGAGATGCGACGGCGGAGGCTGTTTTGGCATTCAAATCGATTAACGACAAGCGATTCTTGAGAAAATCACTCCTTTTCGGGCTTTCCGTCGCCATCGTCGAGCACGCGCCAGGAGGCGCCTTCAAGGTCTTCGTACTGGCCGCTCTTCAACGCCCAAAGGAAGGCGACGAGACCGAGCCCCCCTAAGAACAATGCGATCGGAATGAGATAGATCAGCGTGTTCATGAGGCGGTCCCAATCGCGTCCAGCGGTGTCGGCGCCGACCTTTCGGCGGCCTCGGTCTTCTTGACGCTGGCTGCACGCAGCCGCAGCGCATTGGCAACCACGATCACCGACGAGGTCGACATGGCAACGGCGGCAATCAGCGGCGTCGCATAACCCATGATGGCGATCGGAACGGCGATGATGTTGTAACCGATCGCCAGCGCGAAGTTCTGGCGGATCAGTCGGCCGGCGCGGCGCGACGTGTCGATCGCCATCGGCACGGCGTCGAGACCCTGGTGCAGGAAGACGAAATCCGCGGCCTGACGGCCGACATCGGCAGCCGTTGCCGGCGCCATCGACACATGCGCAGCGCGCAGCGCCGGTGCATCGTTGATGCCGTCGCCGACCATCAGCACCCGGTGGCCGCCCTCGGCTGCAGCCGCGCATTCCTCGACCTTGCCGCGCGGCGACAGTTCCGAACGCCAGCTGATAATACCCAGCCTGCGGGCAAGTGCCGCGACAACAGGTTCACGGTCACCGGAGAGAACGCCGGTCGCAAACCCCAGGCGGGTCAGCTTGTCGACGCTTTCACGCGCCAGTGGCCGCAGCCGGTCTTCGAAGCGGAAGCAGGCAAGCTCGCGTCCGTCGAGCGACAGGATCACCTCCGACTGGCCGCTCGCCTCGCCGGCGTCGCCGCAGGCAAAGGCGCGACTGCCGAGGCGATAGAGGCCTTCGGCCGTCTGCGCCTCGATGCCTGCACCCGGGATCTCGCGGATATCGCCGGAAAGAACCGGCGCGATCGGCGCCGCGTCATGGATGGCCATGGCCAGCGGGTGGCGCGAATGCACGGCAAGGCCGGCGGCAGTCGCAAGCACCGTCGGCTTGATCTCGGCGCCATTGGTCAGGCGCGGTTCGCCCGCCGTCAGCGTACCGGTCTTGTCGAACAGTACCGTGTCGATCTCCGCAAGCCGCTCCATGGCGGAGCCATCCTTGACCATGACGCCGTTCTGGAAGAGCCGGCCTGCGGCAATCACCTGCACCACCGGCACCGCCAGCCCGAGGGCGCAGGGGCAGGTGATGATCAGGACGGCGACGGCCACCAGCATGGCATGATGGAAATCGCCATCGATGAACATCCAGCCGGTAAAACTTAGGAACGCCAGCAGATGCACCGCCGGCGAATAGTATTGCGCAGCGCGATCGGCGATACGGCGGTAACGCGCCCTTCCCCCTTCGGCGGCCTCCATCAACCCCATGATCTCGGCCAGCAGCGAGTCGCGCGCAGCGGCCGTGGCCTCGATCGTCAGTGGCCCGGTCAGGTTGAGCGTACCGGCCTCGACGGTGTCGCCGATATGGACAGGCGCCGGTGCGCTTTCGCCGTTGACGATCGACCGGTCGAGGTCGCTCGAGCCGACGAGGATCCTTCCATCAACAGGGATGCGTTCGCCGGCCGCAATCGCCAGCCGTTCGCCCGGCTTGATCTCGTCGACCGGCCGATACTCGCGAGAGCCATCGGCATCGACAACCATCGCGCCACGGGGCGACAGGCGCGCCAGGCTGCTGATCGCCGAGCGGGCGCGGCCACGCATCATGTGGTCGAGCGTGCGGCCGATGAGCAGGAAGAACAGGAGCATCACCGTGCCGTCGAACCAGGCATGGGTACCGTGGGTGATCGTCTCGTAGAGCGAGATGCCGTAGGACAGCGTGATCGCCAGCGCGATCGGCACGTCCATGTTGGTGCGGCCGTGCTTCAGCGCGTTCCAGGCGGAGGAATAGAAGAACCGGCCGGCATAGATCAGGGTCGGCGCGGCGATCAGCGCCGAAATCCAATGAAAGAGATCGCGTGTTGCAGCCTCGGCACCGGACCAGACCGAGACCGAGAGCAGCATGATGTTGGTCGAGGCGAAACCGGCGACGGCCACGGCCCGCACCAGCTGTTTCAGATGCGTGTCGCCGTCTTCCTCACCGGGGGCAAACAGATGCGTCTCGTAACCGCGCTCGCGGATCGCGCGCGCCAGTTCGCGCGGATCGGTACGCGTGCCGGCAACGTCTTCCTTCCAGACGACCGATACCCGGCGCGAGGAAAGGTTGACGCGAGCGCGCTCAACCTCCGGCCGGATCTTCAGCGCGGATTCGATCGTGGTGATGCAGGCGCCGCAGTGGATACCGGGCACGCTGAGGTCCGTCTGGCGCAGGCCACCGCCAAGCGCCCGGCTGGTCAGCCAAAGCTCTTCGGAGCTGGGCAGTCCCTGCCCTGATCTGTCGATCTCCAGCGCGGTTTCGGCGCCGGCAGCACAGCAGCTCATGGGCGCTCTCCCGGCGCGATGAAGCGAATGGCCTGGCGGTAGACGACTTTGTCGCCTGACGTCGCGGTGATGTCGGCGATCCACTGGCCGCGTTTCAGATCGGTCGCGGCGACGAAGACGCCCTCGCCTTGATGCGCCATCTCGACCCGCACGTCCTCGTGCTCCTCGACCGGACGCTTGAACACGGCGACCACTTTGTCAGCCGAGGTTTCGGCCTTGCCCTGGCGCGTCAGCGTGTAACGCACGGCGCCCGGCTCAAGGCTCAGCTTGCCGTCCAGGCCGCTTGCCGCAAAGGCGCGCGCCTCCTTGACCTTGCTGTTGAACTGCTGGCTGGCGACATAGGTGTTCTGAACGACCAGCCCGCTCCAGCTATGGCTGGCATTCCAGGCCATGATCAGGTTGACGGTGATGATGGTGCCGAAGAACAGCACCATCACGCCGAGCATGTGCCATCCGGTGAAGACGCGGGGTTGCCTGCCTTGGTCAGCGGTCATTTCGCGGCTCCCGGTGTGTTGAAGTTGGCCTTGTAGACGTCGCGTTCATGGCTCGACGGATCCTCCACGATCAGGCTGAAGCCGTCTTCCGCTTCGCCGAGTTTTTCTTTCGGCACAGTTACGAACACCTTCAGCGCCGTCACCTTGTCCGGATCGACGCCGACGGCAAAGCTGCGGCCGTCGCCCGGAGCGTGGCCGGCGATGCGCATCATCGCCGAAGGCATGCCGTCGATGGTGAGCGTGATCGTGCGCTGTTCGGGGATCATGTTCAAGAGCTTGACCATGTAGCCATTGCGAACCGATCCATCCGATTCGAGCACGAATTGCGGGTTGCGATCGTGCAGGACGTTGAGTTCGAGTCGGTCACGCGCAAGCAGCGCATAGAGCAGGCCGATGCCGACAAGCGTCCACACACCGAGATAGACCAGCACGCGTGGCCGGAAGACGATCTTCCAGTTGAAATGCTTGACCTTGTCGACGAACGTGCCGTCGGCATCGCGCACCCGGGCAGGCTCGATTGCCGTCGTGCCACCATTGGTGGCAAGCGCCATGTTGGAGGCATAGTCGCTGAGCGTCGCATAAGCGATCAGCCCGCGCTCGCGACCGAGCTTGTCCATGACGTTGTCGCAGGCGTCGATGCAGAGCGCGCAGGTGATGCATTCGAGCTGCTGGCCGTCGCGGATGTCGATGCCCATCGGACAGACGACCACACAGGCATTGCAATCGACGCAATCGCCGACGCTCTCGCCTGCGGCTGCCGCCTTCTTCTGGTGGCGCGAGCGCGGTTCGCCGCGCCAGTCGTTATAGGTGACGACGAGCGAGTTTTCATCGAGCATGGCCGCCTGGATACGCGGCCACGGGCACATATAGGTGCAGACCTGCTCGCGCATCAGCCCGCCGAAGACATAGGTCGTGGCCGTCAGGATAGCGACGGTCATATAGGCGACGGCAGGCGCTTCCAGCGAGACGAAGCTCTTCAGCAATGCAGGCGCATCGGCAAAGTAGAAGATCCACGCGCCGCCGGTGGCGATACCGATCAGGATCCAGATCGAATGTTTCGTCACCCGCTTGGTGATCTTGGCCATTGTCCACGGCCCGGCGTCGAGCTTCATGCGGGCGTTGCGGTCGCCCTCGATATAGCGCTCGACAACGAGGAACAGATCGACCCAGACCGTTTGCGGACAGGTATAGCCGCACCAGGCGCGCCCGACGGCCGATGTCACCAGGAAGAGGCCGAAGCCCGCCATGACAAGAAGTCCGGCGACGAAGAAGAATTCCTGCGGCCAGATCTCGATGAAGAAGAAGTAGAACCGGCGGGCAGCGATATCGACGAGCACCGCCTGGTCGGGGGCATGTTCGCCGCGGTCCCAGCGGATCCAGGGCGTCAGATAGTAGATACCGAGCGTCACCAGCATCACCAGCCATTTGAACTGGCGGAATCGTCCCTCGGCGCGCTTCGGGAAGATCTTCTTGCGCTTTTCGTAGAGTGGCTTGCGCACATGCGCCGCGTTGACCGCCTCGGCCTCGTGGCGTTCGACGATGGGGGCGTTTGTGGCGGATTGAGGCTGCATGGTGTGGGAAATCCCCGAATATATCGCGTATTGAACGCTGTTTTGCCCGATTTGCCCGCCCGAAACGTTGATCTGTGTCAAGTTTGCGGGCTAAAGCGACCGCATGCGTCGAAACGTCCGGCCCCGATGCCGCACGACCTAATGGCACTTGCCACACCACGACATCTAGCCAAACCAACGAGGACCGCATGGACACGATCATCGGCTTTCTGAACACGATCTTTTGGGGCTATGTCCTGATTTATGGCCTTCTCGCCGTCGGTATCTATTTCACCATCCGGCTCGGCTTTCCCCAGATCGTGCATTTCGGCGAGATGTTCCGTGTGCTCAGCAGCGGCGGCTCGAAGGATGCGGCCGGCATCAGTCCGTTCCAGGCGCTGACCGTCAGCCTCGCTTCGCGCGTCGGTACCGGCAATCTCGCCGGCGTTGCCGTCGCGCTCTATCTCGGCGGACCGGGCGCCACGTTCTGGATGTGGATGGTCGCCCTCGTCGGCATGGCGACCGCCTATGCGGAAAGCGCGCTTGCCCAACTCTACAAGGTCAAGAACGAAAACGGCCAGTATCGCGGTGGTCCTGCCTTCTATATCGCCCGTGGTCTCAATGCGCCGTGGGCTGCGACGATCTTCTCCGTCTGCCTCATCCTGTCCTTCGGTCTCGTCTTCAATGCGGTCCAGGCCAATTCGATCGCCGATGCGGTCCAGGGCGCCTTCGGCGTTCCGAAGATCGTGGTCGGCATCGCCGTTGCCGCACTCTCGGGCATCGTCATCTTCGGCGGCATCCGCCAGATTGCCCGCGTCGCCGAAATCGTCGTGCCGTTCATGGCCGGCGCCTATCTGCTGACGGCGGTCTACGTGCTGATCGTCAACGCCTCGCTGGTCCCGACAGTGCTGTGGACGATCGTCTCCAGCGCCTTCGGCCTGCAGGAAGCGGCAGGCGGCGTCGCCGGCGGGGTGACCGCCGCGATGATGAACGGCGTCAAGCGTGGCCTTTTCTCCAACGAAGCCGGCATGGGCTCGGCGCCTAACATCGCAGCCGTCGCCACGCCGGTTCCGCATCACCCCGCCTCGCAAGGCTTCGTGCAGTCGCTCGGCGTCTTTATCGACACCATCCTGATCTGCACCGCGACATCGGTGATGATCCTGCTCTCCGGCACGCTTGAGCCCGGCTCCGGCGTCACCGGTACGCAACTCACCCAGGCGGCGATGAACGCCCATATCGGCTGGGCGGGCAGCTATTTCATTGCAATCGCGATCTTCTTCTTCGCCTTCACCTCGATCATCGGCAACTATTCCTACGCGGAGAACGCGCTGACCTATCTCGGTGCCGCCAACCGGCTCGGCGTGACCCTCATGCGCTGCGCCGTTCTCGCCATGGTCGTCTGGGGCGCCTATGAGAGCATCGCCACAGTGTTCGACGCTGCCGACGCCTCCATGGGCCTGATGGCAACGATCAACCTCATTGCCATTCTGCTCCTGTCCGGTACCATTGCCAAGCTGACGAAGGACTATTTCGCCCAGCGCAGACAGGGTGTCGAACCGGTGTTCCACGCCGCAGACTACCCGGAACTGCAGGGGCAGATCGACGGCGAGATCTGGTCGCGCGACTAGGGCGGAACGAGACCGGCAACGGGACTTCGACGCTGACGGAGAGCAAGGCATGCACGGTACGCTTCAGCCCATGACGCTTGCCAAGCGCTGCGGCGTCTACCGCGAGCGCGCCGCACCTGCCTCGCTTGCCATCCATGTAGAATGCCTCTGGAGCCACGCCATACCGGAGGGGCCGCGCCAACCCATGGCTGTCGTTCCCGACGGTTGCGCCGATATCATCTGGTCGAGCCGGGGTCTCGTCGTCGCCGGGCCAGACCGGGTTGCGGCCTTTCCGGCCATCGACCCCGGCGAGACCGTGGTGGGCTTGCGCTTTCGCACCGGCATTGCAGCCGCCTTTCTGCGTGCGCCGCTCTCCGGGCTGACCGGCACTGTCGTACCGCTAGAAGCCTTCTGGGGTGCCGCGGCCCGCGAACTCCATCTGCAAATGGTCGAAGCCGAAAGCGTGGCAGCGCGGACCATCATCCTTGCACAAGCGGCAGAACAAAGGCTGCCGATGATTGCTGCCCCGCCTGGTGACATCGCCGCCTGCCTCGCGCACCTGCGAAAGGGGCACCCTACGTCGTCGGATAACCCGATCCGGTTGCTGGCGCAGGCAACGGGAACCAGCGAGCGCACGCTGCGTCGCCGTTGTCACGAACACTTCGGCTACGGCGCCAAGACGCTCGACCGCATCCTCCGCCTTCAACGCTTTCTCTCGGCGTGCCGAAGCAATACGCAGGCGAGCCTGTCCACACTTGCTCTTGATACCGGCTATGCCGACCAGGCCCACCTGACCCGCGAGAGCCGGGAGCTGACCTCGCTGTCGCCGCGAGAAATCCGGCATCAACTCTCAAGCTGACTGGCCGTTTCGTTCAAGACGGCAACGCCGTGCAGTGCTATCCCCTTGATTGCAGCAGCAAACGCAAGGCGAGCGAGCGCATGACGACACTGGCAGCGAACATCATCCACATCTCCATCGAGCGCGACTGGCTCGACGTCTACGCTTTCATGGCAAAGCCGGAGAAGATGCCTCTCTGGGCATCGGGCCTGTCGTCCGGCCTCATACGCGACGGTGACGACTGGATCGCTCCGGGACCGCTCGGCAATGCGCGCGTGCGCTTTGCACCAGACAACGCCTTCGGCGTCGTCGACCATCTGGTGACGCTTGAAAACGGCCTGAAGGTGCAGAACGCCCTGCGCGTCGTGCCGAACGGCGATGGTGCCGAGGTGATGTTCACGCTGCTGCGGCAGGCCGATATGAGCGATGAACAATTCGCCGGCGATGCCGAATGGGTGGCAAAGGATCTGGCCGCGCTGAAGTCAATTCTGGAATCTGAAAACGACAGGACACATCATGGGTAACAAGGGCAATGACCGCCGCATCGACTATGTCGAGTTCAACGTCTCCGACATCGCCGCCAGCAAGGCGTTCTATGGCGGCGCCTTCGGCTGGACCTTTACCGATTACGGCCCGCAATATTGCGAGTTCCAGGACGGCCGGTTGACCGGCGGTTTTACCACGACAGGCCCGGTCAGATCAGGCGGGCCGCTGATCATCATCTATGCCGACAAGTTGGAAGATGCCTTGACGAACATCGAGGCTGCCGGCGGAAAAATCCTGCAGCCGATCTTCCCCTTCCCCGGTGGCCGGCGCTTCCACTTCGCCGACCCTGACGGCTACGAGCTGGCGGTCTGGTCGGCGCAATAGCGGGCAAAGGCGCCGGCTTCATTCCACTGTGGACAGCCGGCGCTCACGTCTTGAGATTTTACGCCGACTTAATCTTTGCAGCCCAAGATTGCGCGCGAAAGCAAAAAGCGGCAAAGGGCGCTGGGCAATGTCAGACGAGCACGAGTTTCTGCGCAATTCCGTCATCATCGGCGCCCATCCCGACGACGAGCTTTTGTGGTTCACCTCGATCCTGAAGAAGGTCGACGAGGTCATCATCCTCTACCGCGACATCTGGTCCGAGCCGCAGATGGGCGACGCGCGCGTTGCCGCGATCAAGGCCTATCCGCGCGGCAATATCCGTTTCCTCGAGATGGAAGAGACCGGCTCGTTCGACTGCGCCGACTGGACGAACCCGAAGCCCGGCCCCTATGGCATGGAATTCGGCACTGAAGGGACACGCCGCGAGGCCAAGCGGGTGGTCAAAAAGTCGCTGTCGCAATTCATGCCCGGCAGCTTCCGCCACTCGACGCGACCGATCGCCCAGGCCTATCGCGACAACTACGAAACGCTCTACCGCACGCTGCTGCCGCTGCTGAAGCCCGATATGAACGTCTTCACCCACAATCCCTGGGGCGAATATGGCCACGAGGATCATGTGCAGGTGTTTCGCGTGCTCGACCGGCTGCGCGACGAGATCGGCTTCAAGCTGTGGATGTCGAACTATTGCACCGAGCGGTCGATGCCGATGGCGATGCAGTATTTCAGCCGCAAGCCGGTCAACTATATCAGGCTGCCGGCCGACAAGGCCTTTGCCGAGGAGGTCGCTGCCGTCTATCGCGACAACGGCTGCTGGACCTGGCGCGACGACTGGATCTGGTTCGATGATGAATGCTTCATGGAAGCGCCGCGCAGCAAGCCCGAGGGCAACGGCTTCCACCTGCTGCCGATGAACCTGTTCAATTTCGGCACCGTCGTGCGCCGGCCGGTCAGCGCGCCGCTCATTCTGGGTGCTGCCCTTTCCAGCGTCGTCGTCGGCGCCACCATCGCTGCAGCGCTGGAATGACAAAGGCCGCGTCTTTCGACGCGGCCACTTCCTGTAACTCAAAGATGGGCGCCGCCCCTCATCCGCCTGCCGGCACCTTCTCCCCGCACGCGGGGCGAAGGCAGCCAGCCTCACCGGCCGCGCCAATCATCAACGTTGAGGTTGGGCGAGAGTATCGCTTCCAGCGGCTCTCTCCCCGCTGGCGGGGAGAGATGTCCGGCAGGACAGTGAGGGGCAAAACCTCACGCCAACCGCCGGCGTTCCCTTACTCGCCCCCACCCAGCGAATGCACGAACACCGCAAGCTGCTTGACCGTGGTGTCGCCGAGGCGCGGCAGCCAGGCGGGCATGACGCCGTGCTTGGGTGCCTTCATCTGCGCGACGATTGCCTGCTCGCTCGAACCGTTGAGCCAGAGCGCATCGGCAAGATCGGGCGCGCCGAACTCGCGGTTGCCCTTAGCGTCGGCGCCGTGGCAGGAGGCGCAATTGGCCTCGAACAACGCCTTGCCCTGCTCAACCATTGCCGCATCCGAAGGCGTACCCGTAAGGCTGACGACATAGGCTGCCGTCTGCTTGATTTCCTCCGGCTTGAGGATCTCGGTAAAGGACGGCATTTCGGAGACGCGCGTGTCGTCGTCGCCTGTATAGCGAATGCCATGCGCCACCGTCTGGTAGATCTCCTCCGGCTTGCCGCCCCACAACCAATCGTCATCGTTGAGGTTGGGGAACCCGGCCGAACCGGCAGCACCCGAACCGTGGCACTGCGCGCAATTGACCTTGAAGGCCGAGGCGCCGGCTGCCACCGCGAACTGGTGAAGCTGCGGGTCGGCGATGATCTGATCGAGCGAACTTGCCGCGATCTTTTCCAGGTTGCCGGCCTGAGCCGCCTTGGCATCAGAAAGCTCGACGCTGAGCTCCGCGCGGCTGGAGTAGCCGATGACGCCCTTGGTCGCATCGGTCAGAAGCGGCACCGCCGGATAGACGACCATATAGCCGATTGCCCAGACGATGGTGGCGTAGAAGGTGTAGACCCACCAGCGCGGCATCGGGTTGTTGAGTTCGCGGATACCGTCCCATTCGTGGCCGGTTGTTTCGACGCCGCTGATCTCGTCGACATGTTTGTCCGCCATGGATCAATCCTCCTTCAGAGGTATGGCTGCGGCCCGTTCGGCGGCCTGCTTGGCGCCTGGCCGGAAGATGAAGGCGACGACGCCCAGGAAGAAGATCACCATGCCGAGCAGTGCCCAACTGTCGGCGAATTGGCGCATGGCCGTGTAGGTTTCCATGTGCGTATCTCCCTTAGCGATAGCCGGTGGTGTCGTCATAGGTCGAGAAGTCGACGAGCGTGCCGAGCATCTGGAGATAGGCGACAAGCGCATCCATCTCCGTCAGCCTCTGCGGATCGCCGTCGAAATCCCCGAGCTTGGCCTTGGGGTAGCGCGCCTCGATGCCTGACGTATCCGCATTCGGGTCGGCCTGCGCCTTGATGTCGGCGGCGGCGTTCTCCACCATTTCGTCCGAATACGGCACGCCGACGGCCCTGTTGGCCTTCAGCTGGCCGGCGACGTTGCGCACATCGAGCGGCGTCGCCTTGAGGAAGGCGTAGCTCGGCATCACCGATTCCGGTACCACCGAGCGCGGCTCGATCAAGTGCTGCACGTGCCACTCGTTGGAGTAGCGGTCGCCGACGCGGGCCAGATCCGGCCCTGTGCGCTTCGATCCCCACTGGAACGGATGGTCGTACATGGATTCCGCCGCCAGCGAATAGTGGCCGTAGCGCTCCACCTCGTCGCGGAACGGACGAATCATCTGGCTGTGACAGACGTAGCAGCCTTCGCGAATGTAGATGTCGCGTCCTGCGAGCTCCAGCGGCGAATAGGGCCGCATGCCTTCGACCTTCTCGATGGTGTTTTCGAGATAGAACAGCGGCGCGATTTCAACGATGCCGCCGATCGAGACGACGAGCAGCGAACCAACGAGCAACAGCGTTCCGTTGCGTTCCAGGGTGGCGTGTTTGTCGAGAATGGACATGGTCTATGCCCTCCTATTCCGCAGCCTTGAGCACGGGCGTCGAACCGAAGATCGGAGCTTCGTCGCGCACGCGGCCGAGGATGGTCATTGTTACGTTGAAGGCCATGAGCAGAGCGCCGGCGAGGAACAGGGCACCGCCCAGTGCACGCAGCACGTAGTAGGGCAGCATGGCCGCGACCGATTCCGCGAAGGAATAGACGAGGAAGCCCTGGTCGTCGTATTCGCGCCACATCAGGCCCTGCTGGATACCGGCAACCCACATGACGGCGGCGTAGACGACGATGCCGAGCGTGGCGAGCCAGAAGTGCCAGTTGACCATGCGCACGCTATAAAGGCGCTCGCGGTTCCACAGCTTCGGTGTGAGATAGTAGATCGCGCCGAAGGTGATCAGTCCGTTCCAGCCGAGCGCGCCCGAATGCACGTGGCCGATGGTCCAGTCGGTATAGTGGCTGAGCGAGTTGACCGTCTTGATCGACATCATCGGACCTTCGAAGGTCGCCATGCCGTAGAACGCGACGGCCATGACCATCATGCGGATGATCGGGTCGGTGCGGATCTTGTCCCAGGCGCCCGAAAGCGTCATCAGGCCGTTGATCATGCCGCCCCAGGAGGGCATCCACAGCATGATGGAGAACACCATGCCCAGCGTCTGCGCCCAGTCCGGCAGAGCCGTATAGTGCAGGTGGTGCGGGCCGGCCCAGATGTACATGAAGATCAGCGACCAGAAGTGGATGATCGACAGGCGGTAGGAATAGACGGGGCGATTGGCCTGCTTCGGGATGAAGTAATACATCATGCCGAGGAAGCCGGCCGTCAGGAAGAAGCCGACGGCGTTATGGCCGTACCACCATTGCGTCAGCGCGTCCTGCACGCCGGCAAAGGCCGAGTAGCTCTTGGAGCCGAGGAACGACACCGGGACCGCCAGGTTATTGACGATGTGCAGCATCGCGATGGTGACGATGAAGGCGAGGTAGAACCAGTTCGCCACGTAGATATGTGGCTCCTTGCGCCTGAGCAGCGTGCCCATGAACACCGCGAGATAGGCAACCCAGACGATCGTCAGCCACAGGTCGACATACCATTCCGGCTCGGCATATTCCTTCGACTGGGTGATGCCCAGCAGATAGCCGGTGGCAGCCATGACGATGAACAGCTGATAGCCCCAGAACACGAACCAGGCGAGATTGCCGCCGAACAGGCGGGCGCGGCTGGTGCGCTGGACAATGTAGAACGAGGTCGCGATCAGCGCGTTGCCGCCGAAGGCGAAGATCACCGCCGAGGTGTGCAGCGGCCGCATGCGGCCGAAGTTGAACCACGGCTCGATGTTGAGGTCCGGAAAGGCCAGTTGGAGCGCAACCACAACGCCCACGAGGAAGCCGACGACGCCCCAGAAGACGGTGGCGATGACGCCATACTTCACCACGTCGTCGGAATATTCCGACAGCGGCGCGGCCGCCTTGCCTGCGGATGCCGTGCTGAAATCGAGGCGTCGCAGCATGACAATGGTGCCACCGAGCAGCACGAAGAACAGCACCCACATATGGGCTTCAAACTGCCGGTCCTGGGCAAACCCGGCGCCTAGCAGCGCCAGGAATGCACCGATCCCGAGCAGGATCGTCTCGAAAGTGTATTTCATGGTTGGGTCCCCAACTTTATCCGATGCAGACGCGTGGGCACACCGAGAGATGGCATGGCAGCGCAGCTTGCCGGAACCTGTCAGAATCGGGGCGCCTGCACCTTGATTCAGATCAAGGCCAGCCACGCCGACTTGCATCACCCTCACGAAACAATGAGGGAGCGCCATAGGAGTTGGCGTCAGAACAGCATGAAGAGAACGAATGACAACGGCCGGATCAGGCCATGGACCGGTTTGCCGCCACGCCCTGCCCTTTCGGGCGAACCGCGGGCGTGGCTGGCGCGCGCGCATCAGGAGCAGCTCGCGCTCTGCAACAGCCTGGAGGAAATCGCCGACAGCCTGCCGGCCGAAATCGACCGGCAAAAATGCGCCTACGCCGCCAAGATGCTGGAGCCGCTGATCCGCGAACTGCATTCCGGCGAAGAAAGTGCAGTATTCCGCTGGGTCGAGCAGAACTGCGGCGACGACCCTTCGATATCAGCCACGCTCGCGCGGCTGAAATACGAGCACTGCGAGGATGAGTGCTTTGCCGAGGAACTGACGGAGATGCTGGTGAAGCTCGGCGCAGCCGATGACAGCGTGAATGCGGAGACTGCAGGCTACATGCTGCGTGGTTTCTTCACAAATCTGCGCAGGCACATCGGTTTCGAGCAGGAATGTCTTCGCACGCTGCTTCCGGCCAGTTCGGACGTCGTCCACGCCGACATCAACTGAAGGCGCCGCAGCCCCGCTGCCTGATTCCCTGGGTCGGACACGATCCGGGGATGAATTGATTCTGCCCGTTCAAGGCGTCGCACTGGCCGTGCGCCAAGTTCGGTGCGGGGCGCCTGGGGCGGCGCCGCGGTTTCGCAACCGAGCCGACGATGTCCTCAGGCGGCGATCGCGCGGCGGCGGTCCGCATGTTCCTGGATCACCAGGATCGCGCCGATGAGCCTGCCGGTGCTCGACATGCATGGCGTCAGCTTGCATCGCACGACGACCGTTCGCGCATCGACGGTCTTGGCGAAGGTGTAGTCGACCACCTCGCCGGCAAAACAGCGATCCAGATAGTTCTTGACCCGCAACTCGAAGCGCTGGATGCCGATGAACTCGACGATGTGCCGGCCGATGAGATCCATCGGGCGGCTCTCGAGATGGTTGGCATTGAGCGGATTGGTATAGAGATACCGATAGTCCGGCGTGATGACCGCAATGCGGTCCGGAAAGCTGTCGAGGATCGCTTCGTTGAGGAGCCCCTCGTCGGCCCGCCCCTTGTGCGGCGCAGGGGCGCGCTCCAGGCGCAACTCGGCGGCGTTGACCGCGCCGGTAGCCGCGAAATAGCGATTGATCAGCGATTGCAGCAGTTGCGAATGGCGCAGCACGCAAGAAATGTCGTCGGCCTCGACACGCAGGATATCGATCAGAAACTGGAACTGAAGACGGGCATCCTCGACGCTCACTGCCTTCTCATCATAGACCGACTTCAAAATCGGATCGAGTTCGCGATCCAGAAGTCCGATCAGATGCTCGTCTGCCGTACGTACGGCATACTGCAGCTGTGAATACTTGAACCAGAACAGCTCAATCAGTGCGTTCAATTCGAAACCCCAATTCCCCCACGGCCGAGGCCGCGCCGATGCACTAAAACGACAGGCTTTGATGGTGTAGACGCTGATCCGGGTTTTGACGCCTCCCTCACACCTGTCGCGAAAACCGCGCGTCTTTGGCTACCCAAAGCGCTTGCAGTCTGTCCCCCGCGACACAACGGTGAGTTTACACTCATTGCTGCGCCGTTCAACATCTGAAAGGAAAGCTTGCCGCCTGCAAACGTTTTCACAACCGCAAAGGCGCCGTTTTCCGGCGTCAGAGGTAAAAAGCCGACTTGGAATCCAGCGTTGCAACCGCGCGAGCGCAACACTTCTTCGCCTTCAAGGAGAATCAGTCCTTGAGATGGCGCTTGATGTGCCACCGATCGTGGTACCAGAGCCACTGGCCGGGATATTCCCGAACCCAGCTCTCGACCTTGTCGTTGAGCACCTGCGCGGTGGCGTTGACGTCGACGGCGCCATCGGCCTTGCGCGGGATGTCGATCGCCGGTTCCAGCTCCAGCCGGAAACGGTTGCCGGGCAGCCGGATGCAGCGGGCGGGATAGACCTCGCAGTTGAACTGGCGCACGAGCTTGGCCAGCAGCGGGTTGGTCTGCACATCCTGCCCGAAGAACTTGGTCTTCAGGCCCTTGCGGAACTTCTGGTCGACGAGCACGCCGACGCCGTTGCCCCGCTCAAGCTGACGCGCCAGCGCAAAGGATGAGCCCGCATGCGACGGCACGAGATTGCCCATGCGCTGCTTGCGGAACTCGAAGACCTTTTCGGCGACGTAAGGGTTGTTTGGCGGGCGGAAAAGAACCGTCACTTCAAGCCCGAAGGCGGAGCCCGCGACGGGCAGCATCTCGAAGTTGCCGCTGTGAGCGGTAAAGACGATAAAGGGGCGTGGATTGTCGCGCAGTTCAAGGAACAGCGGAACGCCCGACACTTCGACACGGCCGGGCGTGGTCGCCTCGGGGTCGAAATCGAACAGCCGGTCGAGGAAGACATATTCGGCCGCCATGCGGCCCATATTGCCCCAGCTCTCCATGGCGATCGCTTCGATCTCGGCTTCGCTCTTTTCGGGAAAGGCGTTGCGCAGATTGGTCAGCGTCAGTTTGTGCCGGCCGGTCTTCGGGCCGATGAAGCGCGCGACGCGATCCATGAAGCGGATCGCGCCGTCGGCCGGAAACAATTTCAGGATCGTCAGAAGCAGAAAGACGAATTGCGCAATCAGCCACTGCCGGAAATGATCCGCCGCCAGAACCAGCCGTGTGATCAGCATGCGCACGTGGATCAATCCATCTTCAGGATGATCTTGCCGAAGATCTGGCGCGATTCCATGCGCTCCAGAGCCCGGTCGATCTCGTCGAAGCCGACCTCGGTGTCGATGACCGGATGCACCAGCCCACGCGCCATCTTCTGCATGGCGTTGGCCATGTTTTCCATGCGGCAGCCGAAGGAGCCGAGCAGCTTCAACTGCTGCTGGAACAGCATCATCAGGTTCATGTCGGTCGACACGCCGGACGTCGAGCCGCAGGTGACCAGGCGGCCTCCCCGCTTCATGCAGAGCATGGAGCCGGCCCAGGTGTCCTTGCCGACGTGTTCGAACACGACGTCGACGCCCTTCTTCTTGGTGAGCTTGCGCACCACACCTTCGAAGCGGTCGGTGCGGTAGTTGATGACGTGATCGGCGCCGAGCGCCTTGGCCTTCTCGATCTTGTCGTCGGAGCCGACGGTGGTGATGACGGTGCAGCCGATCTTCTTGGCAAGCTGGATCGCCGCCGAGCCGATGCCGGAGCCACCGGCATGGACGAGAATGGTTTCGCCCGGCTCAAGCTTGGCATTGTCGAACAACATGTGCTCGACCGTGCCGAAGGTCACCGGTGCAAGTGCTGCCGCAACGGCGTCGATACCCGGAGGTGCCGGCACCAGCAGGCGGGCAGGAAGATTGATCTTCTCCTGCGCGAAGCCGTCGAGGTGGAAGCCGTGCACGCCGCCGACATGTTCGCAGAGGTTGTCGCGGCCTTCGCGGCACGGGCGGCAGAGGCCGCAGGTGCGCGCGCCATAGATTGACACCAGCTGGCCGGGAAGCACGCTCGAAACACCCGGGCCGATGGCGTCGACGACACCGGCTGCCTCGGCGCCGATGACGAGCGGCATCTTGCGCTTGGCAAACGCCATGCCGCGCCAGCCCCACACGTCGATGTGGTTGAGCGCAACGGCCTTGACCCGGAGCGTGACTTCGCCAGGGCCTGGCGCTTCCGGCTCGGGAACGTCGGTGATTTCGAGCTTGCGGTCATCGAGCAGTTGCAGGGCGCGCATGATCTTTCCTCTGCCTTGGCGGCATCATTTCGTCGTGAAGGTTCCGCTGCCTGTTCCCTCAAACCGGGTCCGGTTGAAGGGAAAACCGTGCAGCAGGTCTAATGCATTACAGCGTCCGCTGCGCACCATACCCGGCACGCAACGCTGTCGCCGTCGGCTTAGGCCGGCTCGGCGGTCATGACAAGGCTGGCGTTCTGTCCGCCAAAGCCGAACGAGTTCGACAGCACGGCAGAAACCTGCTGGCTGCGCTTCACGTTCGGCACGACGTCGAGCACGATGGCCGGGTCGGGGTTCTGGTAGTTGATCGTCGGCGGCAAGGTGCCGGTCAGCATCGTCTGGATCGAGAACACCGCCTCGACAGCACCTGCGGCCGTCAGCGTGTGGCCGATCATCGACTTGTTCGACGAGACCGGGATCGACGGCAGATGTTCGCCGAAGACGGCCGACATCGACAGATATTCCATCTTGTCGTTTTCCGGCGTCGAGGTGCCGTGGGCGTTGATGTAGCCGATGCCGCCTTCGTCGATGCCGGCGTCGGCAAGAGCCGCGCGGATCGTCGCGATCGCCGGGCCACCATCGGGCGAGGAGCGCGTGCGGTGGAAGAGATCGGCCTTTTCGCCGCAGCCCTTCAGGATGCCGTAAACGCGGGCGCCGCGGGCGACGGCCGCTTCCAGCGATTCCAGCACCAGGGTTGCAGCACCCTCGGCAATGACGAAGCCGTCACGATCCTTGGTGAAGGGCTTGGACGCCTTTTCCGGCGGGTCGTTCTGGGTCGACAGCGCCGACAGAAGAGCAAAGCGGATGAGCGCCTCGGCGCTGACGGATCCGTCGGTCGCGACCGTCAGCGCGCGATCGGTGCGGCCCTGGCGAATGGCTTCGACGCCGAGCTGGATCGCCGTTGCACCAGAAGCACAGGCCGTCGACAGCGTCACCGGCAGGCCGCGGGTGCCGAACCGATCGGCAAGACGCTCCGAAATCGCGCCGAACAGCACGGCTTCATGGAACGCGGGATCGGCCTTTTCGCGCATCGCCGTCAGGAAACGGTTATAGGCATCGCCCGGCTGGGTCGACGGCGGCGAACGGTCGGCGAGTTCGAAACGCGCGCTCCATTCCGGCTCGATTGGCGGAGCGGCGAGAAACAGCGGGCCGTTGAAATCGCCGGACAGGCCGGCCTGCGCCAGCGCCTCGAGCGTGGTCTCGCGGGCCATGGCATAGGAGCGCTCGACCGAATTGGCCACCGGCACCTCGATGAAGTCGACCATGCCGGAGATGCGGGTGTTGAGACCCTCCGTCGGGAAACGGGTGATCTTGCGGATGCCGGAGGCGCCGCCGGTCAGCGCCGCCCAGTTGTCCTCGAGCCCCTGGCCGAGCGAGGTGATGACGCCCATGCCGGTGACGGCGACGATCGGACGACCGAGATGATCCTTGTAAGCATTGCTCATCAATCGTTCCTCTTATTCGGCCGAAAGGACCGCGACGCCTTCGCCGCGGGAGTGACCGATGGTGGTCACGACCGCCGACCGGGCGGCAGCCGTCATCGGCTTTTCGAAGCTTGCGTCGAAGGCCGGAACCTTGGCGCCGTGGCCGAGCGTGAGTGCCGCAAGCGCAAGGCCTGCCGGAAACTGTGCTTCGATGCTGTGGCCGACAAGACCGCCATAGGCGCGCACCGGCGCGTCGGCGAACTTGCCTTCCAGAAACGCCTTTTCGCTGGCGACGAGGTCATGGAAACCGGATGTGCCGGAGAAGACGACCGTCTGCGCCGGATCGAGCTTTTCGACCGGCTTTGCAAGGTCCGCAAGGCGCGCTTCCAGCTTGCCGTCGACGCGGCTGCCGCGGTCGCTGCCGATCGCGTCGATCGTCGCATAGATGCGCGCGCCGCGCGCTTCGGCGTATTCGCGGGATTCCAGCACCAGGAAGGCGCCGACCGATCCGGGGATCATGCCGCCGCCGTTTTCACGGCTGCGTGACCAGATCGGGTGCCAGTCGCCCGTTGCCTGCCCCTGGATAGCTTCGATCATCAGCATGATGTCGAGACGCTCGGCCGAAAACGCACCGCCGACCAGCGTATGTGTCGACTGTCCCGCCTTGATGCGGAAGAAGGCCGTCTCGATCGCCGAAATGCCGGCTGCCTCTTCGCCCATGAAGGTGCGCGACGATCCCGTCACCTTGTGCACGATGGAGATGTTGCCGGCGAGAAGGTTGGAAAGTTGGGCCAGGAACAGCGTCGGGCGCAGTTCGGTCGTCAGCTTCTCGTTCAAGAGCTGTTCGCGGTCGTTGCGCTTCAGCGCCTCGTCGACAATCAGCGAATCGACGTTGATGTCGCGCTCGCCGCCACCGGCAGCCACGATCATGTCCATGCTGCCGCAAGCGTCGAGATTGTCCTTGAGACCGGCATCGTCAAGCGCCAGACCGGCGGCAAAGACGCCGAGGCGCTGCCAGTTTTCCATCTGTCGCTGGTCGCCGCGCTTGGCGATCTGCTGGGACCAGTCGATCTCCGGCAGCGGATGCACCGGATAGGGCTTGAACTTTTCCGTCTCGACGCGTGCAGCCGGCGTCTCGGTTGCGCTCAAAAGCGCAATATGCGGCTCGACGCCGACACCCAGGCTCGTGACGATACCGACACCGGTGATCACCACGTCGTTTGCGGATTTGCTCATCTTCACTTCTCCGAAGCGGCGTCTGCCGCAATCGCCGCCATCAGGCCCACCTCGACGGCGCGCTTGCGCACGATATCGCCGAGCGGCACCTGATCGAACGGCATCGTTCTGAGTTTCAACTGTGCGTCACAGACCTTCTTGCCCGCCGACGTGATCTTCGCCTTGGTGACGGCAAAGCCGGAGCCGTCGTGCTCGAGAAAGGCTTCGATATCGAGTTCGGCCGAAGGCTCGACGAAGGTCCGCATCTTGGCGCCGTCGACCGACATCAGAAACGGCATTGCCGCGAAATTGGTCGAGGCCAGAACGAGAAATCCCGAAGCCTGCGCCATCGTCTCGATCAGAAGCACACCCGGCACCAGCGGATAGCCTGGGAAGTGGCCTTCGAATACCGGGCTCTTTTCGGGAACGACGGATCGCGCCGTCAGCCGGCCAGCCGAAAGATCGACCGTTTCGACACGATCGATCATCTGGAAGTATTCAAGGAGCATGGAGGCTCACCCCGCTTGGTTTCGGGCTCAAGTAAAAACGCCAATGCCGCCTGTCAAGCGCGAGGCGCGACCGGCGGCATTGGAAATCGAGTGGAAAGGCTTGAACCTTGGCCCAATCAGGCCTTGGCAGCCCGCAGCTCGTCGATCTTGGAGCAGAGGTTCTTGAGAACGAAGTATTCTTCGGTCGAAACCTTGCCTTCGTTGACTTCCTGCGTCCACTGTTCCAGCGGAATCTTGATGCCGAATTCCTTGTCGATCGCAAAGACGATGTCGAGGAAGTCCAGGCTGTCGATGCCCAGATCGTCGATCGTGTGGCTTTCCGGCGTGATCGTCTCGCGATCGATCTCGCTCGTTTCCGCGATGATGTCGGCAACCTTGTCGAATGTAGCAGTCACGCGCATACCTCTTTATTATTTTATTCCGAGTCTCGGCGATCCTATAGGTAAATGCGCCGCAAAAGCCAATGGCCTTGATAACAAGCACTGCGATTTGAAATGCGGTGTTGCTAAACGGCGACCGAATGGCGCCCGCGCCCTGACTGAAGATGAGCGTCGAAAACCGCCGCCACTGAGCGGGCAAATGGCCGGCCGCGCTCGGTCAGTCGGAAGATGCCATCCTCGATCGCCGTCAGCCCGTCCACATCCCTTGCGCGAAACAGCTTCGCCTCTTCGACGACGACACCGGCAAGGCCGGGGAACTCCGCTTTGAGCTGTGCAAAGGAAAAGGAAAAGTCGCACATGATCGCGGCGATCACCCGCGCTCGCAGTCGGTCATCCGATGTCAGCAGGTAGCCGCGCACCGCCGCCAGACCCGATTGTTCCACCTGGCGCAGATATTCGCCGGTCGCCGGCATGTTCTGGACATAACCTTGACGGAATTGACCGATCGAAGAGGCGCCGAGACCGATCAGGGTTTCGGCGCTGTCGGTGGTGTAGCCCTGGAAATTCCGGCGCAGACGCCCTTCCCGGCTGGCGACCGCCAGACTGTCACCGGGCTTGGCGAAATGGTCTATGCCAACAGCCTCGTATCCGGCGGCGACAAGCATTTCGGCTGCCCGGCGCATCTGGGCAAAGCGCTCGACGATACCGGGCAGGCTTTCGTCCGGGATCATCGACTGGTGCTTCTTCATCCACGGCACGTGGGCATAGCCGAAGAGCGCGACACGGTCGGGCGACAGCGACAGCACGGCGTCGATCGTGGCTTCGAGCGAAGACAGGCTCTGATAGGGCAAACCGTAGAGCACATCGCAATTGACCGAACGCACGCCCCGCGCCCGCGATGCCTCGATCGCGTCGCGCGTCTGCTCATAGGTCTGGATGCGATTGATCGCCTTCTGCACCACGGGGTCGAAGTCCTGGACGCCGAAGCTCGCCCTGGTCATGCCGATTGTCGCCAGCGCATCGTGGCGCGCCTCGTCGAGGTCGTTCGGGTCCATCTCGACGCTGATCTCGCAATCGCCGGAAAACTGAAAGTGACGGCTGAAAGCCTGCTTGAGCGCGATCAGATCGTCCGGCCGCAGCAACGTTGGCGATCCGCCGCCCAGATGCAGTGCCGTGACCTTCGCTTGGCCACTCACCCGCCCGCCGATTGCCGCAATCTCACGGTGCAGACCGTTCAGATAGGTCGTCACCGGGTCGTATCGCAGCGTCTGCTTGGTGTGACAGGCACAGAACCAGCACAGCCGGTCGCAATAGGGCACATGGGCATAAAGTGACAGCGCCTCACCCGGTTCAATCGCCTCGAGCCAGGATTGGTACTCAGCCTGACCGACCGCTTCGGAAAAATGTGGCGCGGTGGGGTAGCTGGTATAGCGGGGCACGGGGCTCGCATATTTCAGGATCAGAGCGTCGTCCATCGGTCTCTCCGTCAAGTTGACAAAGGCATAGGACGGATGAGAAGGCACGCCTTTGATTTTGATCAAGTTGCCGAATTAACACGTTAAATTTGACAATTCGCAATTTCGCATGAGACATTGTTTCGCGCTTCCGGAATTAGCACCTGTCAACTCTTGATTTAACCGCCCGCATCCTCTTTGGTCCCCAGAACAAACCCGATGCAGGGAAGAAAGATTTGCAGACCGTGACCGAACATCGCCGCAAGGATATCCACAATTCGGACATTCCAGCTGTCTGCTCTGCCTGCGAGGCACGCCACGGCGGCGTCTGCGGCACGCTGACCCCGGACCAACTTCTCGACCTGAGCCGGCATTCGACCCGCAGGCGTGTCGAGCCCGGTCGCGAGGTCGTCGGCCAGGGCGAGATGACCGACAGCTACGCCAACATCATCAGCGGCGTCGTCAAGCTCAGCAAGGTTCTGTCCGATGGCCGCCAGCAGATCGTCGGCCTGCAGTTCGCACCCGATTTCATGGGGCGCCCGTTCACGCGCGAAAGCGCGTTGACCGCAGAAGCGGCGATCGACACGGACATCTGTTCCTTCCCGCGCAATGTCATCGAGCGGCTCGTCTCCGAAGCGCCGGGGCTTGAACACCGCCTGCACGAACAAGCGCTGAAGGAGTTGGACGAGGCGCGCGACTGGATGCTTACGCTCGGTCGCAAGACTGCGCAGGAGAAGGTGGCAAGCTTCCTCTACATCATCGCCACCCACATCGATCCGGAAAACGGCACGGCAACGGAGTTCGACCTGCCATTGTCGCGCGCCGATATTGCCGACTATCTCGGCCTGACGATCGAGACCGTCAGCCGGCAAGTCACCAAGCTGCGCAAGGACAATGTCATTCGCATCGAAAACAGCCGCCGCGTCACCGTGCCCAGCATGGACAGGCTGATGCACGTCGCCGGCATCGACTGAACCCCGCCATCCCGCACGTCAGCGGGTGATGACGATCCGCGTGTTGCCAAGCCCGTGTTCACGCGCCAGCGCGAAGAATTCCGCCGCATTGTCGGGGTGCAGCCGCACGCAACCGTGTGAGGCGGGGCGGCCGAGCCGCTTCAGGTCATAGGTCGCGTGCACGGCATAGCCGCCGTTGAAGAATACCGCGTAAGGCATTGGCGCATTGTCATATTTCCGCGACCTATGATTTCGTGAGAGCCACTTTGCCTTCCAGCTCCCCTTGGGGGTGACATAGCCTTTGCGTGCCGTGGAAACTTTCCAGCGGTACATCACGACGCCGTCCTGCTTCACGACCATCGTCTGGGAGGAAAGACTGATCTTGGCAACGAGATTGGCAGCGCTCAGCGGCTGAGCGGGAAACTGCATCAAGGCGGCAATCAGCACAGTCAGGAATGTGTGTCGCATGCTTCGCTCTCCGCGTGCGAAACCTCAACTGCAAGATCCCAAGCTATCGGCAAGATCATGCAGCAGGCCTCAGGCGCTGCAGCGTCTCCCACGCGTCACCGGGCGCGTGTGCGCTGCAATCGGTGGAACCAAACGTTCGCAGAGAATAACTGGCTCGTCATGATACGAGTTTAATACATATGGAAAGTAAAGTCTTAACTCCAAGATCGACTTGGGGTGAATACAGGGCGATCACCAATCAAATCATGGCGATCAGAAGAACAGCCAAGGTCATCACCGAACAGGCGCCGTAGAATACGGCAATGCCTGCGTCGATATCTTCGCTTTCGGCAATCGCGCGGCCTGGACCATTGATCATCGGCTCGCTGACCCTGACACCACCATAGATCCTCGGCCCGGCAAGCTGCAGGTCCAGCGCGCCGGCCATCGCCGCCTCCGGCCAGCCGGAGTTGGGAGAGCGGTGCAGGCCGTGGTCACGCAGCGCCACGCCGATCGCATCGGCCGCGGCGACGCGACCACGGCGCAACAAGGCGCCAGCGGCAATCAAAAGGATGGACAGCCTTGCGGCCGGCAGGTTGGCGACGTCGTCGAGCCGGGCGGACGCCCAGCCGAAATGGAGATACTTCGGCGACTTGTGGCCGACCATCGAATCGGCCGTGTTCAGCATCTTGTAGGCGAGCAGACCGGGAAGGCCGGCAACCGCATACCAGAAGGCGGGAGCGACGACACCGTCGGAAAAATTCTCGGCAAGGCTTTCGATCGCGGCCCGGCAGACGCCGGGCGCATCGAGCGTCTTCGGATCGCGCCCGACGATCATCGAAACGGCGGCACGCCCACCTTCAAGGCCACCGTGCCGCAAGCCTTCGGCAACGCGCCCGACGTGGTCACCAAGGCTCTTTTGTGCGAGAAGGACTGCAACGACGACGGCTTCGAGCAGAAAACCGAGCAGTCCCATCGCGCCGAACAATGTGTGCAGGACCGCCCCGACGACTGCGCTTGCAAGCAGCAGCAGGCCGATTGCGACGACACCACGCAGCCTCAAGGCTGCGGGTTCAAGCGCATCATGCCTGTTCAGCGCACCATCCAAGACGGCAATCGCCTTGCCGAAGAAGACGACGGGATGCGGCAGACGCGACCAGAGCCAGTCGGGATCGCCGACGACACGATCGAGCAGCAGCGCGACCACCAGAATGACAAGGATCTCGCTCGACACTCAGCACTCCCCTGGGCGTGCTACGTCCCCGGGGCGTGCTACGTCCCCTTCACGCAGGGCGTTCCAGCGGCCCAAAACGTCCGCCAGCCGCTGATCACTTTCTGCGTCCGGCGCAAGCCCGATCCTGAGCCAGCGGGCATCGTAGTCGAATTTGCGTGTCAGGATCTGTGCCTCGCAGAGATGCCGGTGCAAGGCACCGGCATCAGCATGCTCCACCAGAACGAACAGGCCGGTGCCACCGATGCATTTGAGCCCGGCGCCATCAAGCACCGCATCGAGGCCGGCGCGACGCTCGAGAATACCCGCGGCGATCGTTTCCGTTTCACCGGACATCAGTGCCCTCGAGATGACCAGCGCCGGTCCGGACACCGCCCAGGGGCCGAGCCACTCGCGAAAGGCGTCGAGCACGGCATCGTTTGCCACGACGAAGCCGAGGCGCAGACCGGCGAGACCGAAGAATTTCCCGAAGGAGCGGAAGACGACGAGGTTGTCGTTGGCGCCCACATGGCCGGCGACGCTCAAATCTGGCTGAAGATCGCCAAAAGCCTCGTCAACGACCAGCACGCCGCCGTTCGCCTTCATCACCGCCGCCATTGCCAGGATGTCTTCCGGCTGAAAGGTGCGTCCGGTCGGGTTGTTGGGGTTGACCACCACCGCAAGCCCGTGGTCGGGTCCCAGTTCCTCGGCACGCTCAACCCGATCGACCGCAAAACCGGCTGCCATGAGCACACGCGTATATTCGCCATAGGTGGGGCCGAAAACGGCAACCCGGCGGCCCGCCGGAACGAGGCGCGGCAACAGCTGGATCACCGCCTGGGTGCCGGGCACCGGCAAGGGCTGGACGCCGTTGGTGCTGTAATAGCTGGCGGCAGCCGCGCGGGCGCTGTCGATCGTCAGCTTGTCAGGCAGCCTGTGCCAGGCCTGCTGCGGCACCGACGGCAGCGCCACCGGCCGCGGATTGATGCCGGTCGACAGGTCGAGCCAATCCTCGAAGCGACCACCGAAGCGGGCGGCGGCTTCCGTGATGCCGCCGCCATGCACGATCGGCGCGCTCATGGCCGATCCGCGATGTCGATGAGGTGCATGAAGGAACCGGCGACGTTGTCGCGCTTCAGGCCTGCCTGCCCGAGATCGACGCTGGCGGCATCGCTGACGGAAAACAACCGGTCGGCGTCACCTTCAGAGACGATGGTCGCGTAGTGGAATTCGTGCGCCGTCATGGGTCCATCGAAGAACGTGGTGTCGAGAGGCACGACACGGCGGTAGCCGAGGTGCCGCCTGCGCTCGGCAAAACTGGTGACGAGCGGCAGCAGGCCGAGCATCTGGTAGCGCGCGCCATCGGCGGCGACAAGCCCCTCGCCCAGCACCATGTAGCCGCCGCACTCGCCGAAGATCCGCGCGCCCCGCCTGGCAGCCGCAGCCATGCCGGATCGGAACGCTGTCGCCGCCTGCAGCCGGCCCGCATGAAGCTCCGGATAACCACCCGGCAGATAGACTGCGTCCGCCGCCGCGTCGGGGCTCTCGTCGGCAAGCGGCGAGAAGAAGGAGATGTCCGCCCCGGCGCTGCGCCAGCCGAACAGGAGGTGCTCGTAACTAAAGGCAAACGCCACATCCCGCGCCACCGCGATATGCTGCCCGAACGGCTTGAACCTGACGACTTCGGTCTGCGCCCGTTCGGAGGGCGAGAGGGCGGAGGCCGCACGGATCGCATCGAGATCGCAGGTTGCCTCGATCCGATCCGCCGCATAGTCGATAAATGTCTCGAGCGCGCCATGTTCGCCCGCTTGCACCAGGCCAAGATGCCGCTCGGGCAGCTTCAGGGCGCCATCCTGCCTGAGCACGCCGAAGACAGGCATGCCGACGCGCGTCAGCGCATCGCGCAGCATCATTTCATGCCGGTCGCTTCCGACCTTGTTGAGGATGACGCCGGCAACCCGGATATCTCCGCGGTAATCGGCATAACCGCGCACGAGTGCCGCGACCGAATGCGACATGCGGGCACAATCGACCACCAGGATGACAGCAAGATCGAGCGCTGATGCAAGATCTGCCGGCGTGCCGCTGCCGTCAGCCGCGCCGTCATGCAGGCCCATCATCGCCTCGACAACCAGCGTGCGCCCGTCGCTTGCGGCGTGCGCAGCGTTTGCTGCCAGAAGGTCGGGGCGCATGGCCCACGGGTCGTAGTTGAGGCACGGCTCGCCGCTGGCGAAGGTGTGGAACGCGGGATCGATATAGTCGGGGCCCGCCTTGCCGGGCGCGATCACCATGCCCCGCCGCCGCATGGCGCGCATCAGGCCGAGTGTCACCGTGGTCTTGCCGGAGCCCGAACAGGGTGCGGCGATCAGCAATCCGCTCATGCGGGATCCCTGAGCTCGCGGCTTGCGAAGGGGTCGGCAACAAGCTGTCGCCCGCCAAGTGCGCCGATCCAATCTAGCGATGCCCTGAGGCGCACGACCTCGCCGACGACAACAATTGCCGGCGGCTGCAGACCGGAAGCGGTGACATCGGCCTCGGCGCGCGCCAGCGTCGTTTCAAGCACCGTCTGTTGCAGTGTGGCCGCGTTGCAGACGAAGGCGACCGGCTCGTCCGGCAAACGTCCGCCGGCAATGAGATTGGCGGCAATCGTGCCGATATGCTTCATCGCCATATACATGACGATCACGGGCGAGCCCGAGGCGATGCCCTGCCAGTTGATCCTGTCCGGCACCAGGCCGGAAGAATCGTGACCGGTGAGGAAGGTGACAGCGTGGTTGACCTCGCGGTGCGTGACGGGAATGCCGGCATAGGCAAGCCCGCCGATCCCCGCGGTAATGCCCGGCACGATGCGGAACGGAATGCGGTTTTCAACAAGCGTAAGGGCCTCCTCGCCACCTCGCCCGAAGACGAAGGGATCGCCGCCCTTCAGCCGCAGCACGCGCTGGCCCGCGCGCGCCAGCTCGACAAGCCGCAACGAGATATCGCGCTGCTTCGGCGACGGCTTGCCGCCGCGCTTGCCGGCAAATTCGAGTACGGCGCCCGGCCGGGCGAGCTTCAGGCAATCCTCGTTGACCAGCGCATCGTGCACGATGACATCGGCTTGCCGCAGCGCATTGGCGGCATGAAGCGTCAAAAGGCCGGGGTCGCCGGGACCGGCACCGACGAGCCAGACACTACCGGCCTCAAGCTCAGGCAGGCCGGAAAAGATCGTATCGCTCATGCCGCTACTCCTGCCATTCGCTTGTACGCTGCCGTTGACTTGCCTTGGCAAGAAGCAGATTCAGACCGGCAAGAAATCCGCATAGCATTTTGAAATCGTTCGTACATTTCATGCAAGGCATACCCAGGAAGACAGCTCATGGCGCCACCGTTGTCGTCGCACTCACCGGCAGGCGCTCGACAGGTCCGGCGATTGCAGCCGTCGCATGCGATGCGGTGAGTTTGCCAACGAGCAGCACACTTTTCGGCCCCGCGCCGACGAGTGCCGCGCCTTCGGCAACGCCGTGGCAACCGGTGTGGGCAAAGACGATTGCCGAGGGGTTCTGCAGCCGGGGCGCCTCGGCCTCCAGCGTCGCCGCATCGAAGAACCGCGCCTCTACGGCAAAGTGTTCTGCGGCAGCATGAATTGCGGGCTCACCGCGCCTCACGTCGAGCGAGGCGACGAAGCCGATATCGGCTTTCGCGGCACCCACCTTCGCCAACGCCTTTTCGGCAAGGGCAATCACCTCATCTGCCGGCGTGCCGCGCTCGCAGCCAAGCCCAAGCACGAGTGGTCCTGGCGGTGGCGGCGCTGTGCTGGATGATATCATGCTCGACCTCGGCCCCCTCGCGGCAATCCACACGAAGCGCCGCCCGGCTCAAGTCCGGGTCGGTCTGGACAGCACCGGTTCAAGCCCCCTGCCTGGGTCGGCCGCACCGGACGCTCTTTCAGTCCGCCTGAAGCGGACGCCGTCGCACATCCCTCATTTTTACCGGAGGCAATCGCACGGGTCAAACCGGATTGCGCCATCGCCATGTCGCGTTTGGGGAAACCTGCAACCCACTTGCGGCGAGCGCAAAGCGCCAGAACCGGCAATCGACCGGAGACGGCAGAAGCCCACAAAGGCACGCAGAATACCAGAATAAGACACTGCTTTTATGTGATAATCCACCTGTCTGGGCCGGCACAAAAGATGCGCCATGACAGAAGGCTTTGCATTTCGCCGCGGCCTCTGACACAAGGCGAGAAAAGCCAGCATACTCCTCCCTCCCCAGAGTCCCTCCCGTGCAAGATCTCGCTTTCCACCTGCTCGTGTTCCTTTTCGTTGCCGCCTTCGTTGCCGGCTTTATCGATTCGATCGCCGGCGGTGGCGGCATGATCACCATTCCCGCCATGCTGATTGCCGGTATCCCGCCGCTCCAGACGCTGGGCACCAACAAGCTGCAGGGACTTTTCGGCTCCGGCTCGGCAACGCTTTCCTATGCGCGCAAGGGCCACGTGAACCTGAGAGAGCAATTGCCGATGGCGCTGATGTCGCTGTTGGGCTCGGTTTTGGGCGCGCTGCTCGCGACCATCGTTCCCGGCGACGTTCTGAAGGCGATCCTGCCCTTCCTGCTGATTGCCATCGCCCTCTATTTCGGCCTCAAGCCGAACATGGGCGATGTCGATCAGCACCGGCGCATCACGCCCTTCCTCTTCACGCTGACGCTGGTGCCGCTGATCGGCTTCTACGACGGAGTTTTCGGCCCCGGCACCGGTTCGTTCTTCATGCTCGGCTTCGTCACGCTTGCCGGCTTCGGCGTGCTCAAGGCGACGGCCCATACGAAGTTCCTGAACTTCGGCTCCAACGTCGGCGCCTTCGGTGTCTTCCTGTTCTTCGGCGCCATTCTGTGGAAAGTCGGCCTGATGATGGGCGTCGGCCAGTTCCTGGGCGCCCAGGTCGGCTCGCGCTATGCGATGGCCAAGGGCGCCAAGATCATCAAGCCGCTGCTCGTCGTGGTGTCGATCGCACTTGCGATCCGGCTGCTCGCCGACCCGACGCATCCGCTGCGGCTCTGGCTGGGGCTCTGAGCCGGAGCGGCTTTGGCGTGGTTTGACAGAGCGCGGAGACCGGTCTTGCTGTCGCTGACGATGGTCAAGCGGCAGCCAGCGAAGACGTCGCAGCCTCGCGCCTCACCTCAGGGCACTCATGGAGATTTCGTGTAACCGGGCCGATGTCCGGCTTCTTCCTTCTGGCATCGTGGGACGCCAGCGCCCGGTGTTCGCCGCGTCCGCCGATCTGATGGGCTTGCCGGTTGAGATCATCGTCAGGCAATCTTCGATTGCTAAGGGTGAAGTCTCGCACGACGATGTAACGCGACCGGGAAGCCAGGATGACCGCCGTGACGGAAGATCAGGTTCGGGCCGCTGGCCAGTCCGCAAAGTCCGCCAGCCGCCCCTTTTCCGCCTTCGAGCGCATGGTCGCCTGGCGCTATCTGCGCTCGCGGCGCAAGGAAGCCTTCATTTCGGTGATCGCCGGCTTCTCCTTCATCGGCATCATGCTCGGCGTTGCGACGCTGATCATCGTCATGGCGGTGATGAACGGCTTTCGCACCGAACTCATCTCGCGCATCCTCGGCATCAACGGTCACATGATCATTCAGCCGATCGATGGTCCGCTCAACAACTATGCCGATCTTGCCACGCGTTTTTCCGGCGTGAAGGGCGTGACGATGGCGATCCCGCTCATCGAGGGGCAGGTGCTGGCGCAGGGTGTGGGCGACAGCTCGACCGGCGCTCTCGTGCGCGGCATCCGCGCCGATGACCTCGGCAAGATGAAGTCGGTCTCCGAGCAGATCAAGTCCGGCGACCTCGTCGGCTTTGCCTCAGGCACCGGTGTCGCGATCGGTTCGCGCATGGCAGAAAAACTCGGCATCCAGGTGGGCGGCTCCATTACACTCACTTCGGCCACCGGCGACGTGACGCTGCCGCTCGTGAAAGCCTATACCGTTTCGGCGATCTACGAGATCGGCATGTGGGAATACGATTCGACCATCATCTTCATGCCGCTTGAAGAGGCGCAGCTGGTCTTCAACGCAGAAGGGCTTGCGCAATCCATCGAGATCTTCGTCGAGCACCCCGACGCCGTCGACGAAATGCGCCAGCCGGTCGAGGATGCCGCCGGGCGGCAGATCTTCATCAGCGACTGGCGCGACCGCAACCAGACCTTCTTCGCGACGATCGAGGTCCAGCGCAACGTGATGTTCATGATCCTGACGCTGATCGTGCTGGTCGCGGCGCTGAACATCATTTCCGGCCTGATCATGCTGGTGAAGGACAAGGGAAGCGATATCGCCATCCTTCGCACGATGGGGGCGACATCCGGGTCGGTCATGCGCATCTTCTTCATGACCGGGGCTGCGATCGGTGCTGCGGGAACCGTTGCCGGCGTGCTGCTTGGCGTCGTCGTCTGCCTCAACATCGAGTCCATCCGCCAGTTCTTCTCCTGGATTTCAGGGACAACGCTGTTTAGCCCGGAACTCTATTTCCTGAGCCAGCTTCCGGCGGACATGAATGCTGATGAGACGATCCTCGTCATTGTCATGGCGCTGAGCCTTTCCTTCCTCGCCACGATCGTCCCGGCCTGGCGCGCCTCGCGCCTCGATCCGGTTGAGGCCCTGCGGTACGAGTGACAAACCGAGCCAAAGCGCCCGCATTCGGTCGGCGTGATGACCGAGGCCGTGTGTCTCGCAGCTCTCGCGATATATCGGTTTGAGCGAACCTTCTGTCCGATACGTGGCAGCGCTGGAGCTCAGCAGCAAATGCCACGTGACGCTGGCGCCCCCGCGGACAGGCGGCTCGCGAGAGGTACACGACGACACCCGCCCGTGGCGATGATTTCAGCAAGAGGCAAAGCTGGGTCTGAAATGAAGGCGACTACCCTGCGCATAGGCGATGGTCATTGGGTGATCGCGATTGATTTCACACGAGGTTCGGGAGACAGAATGCGGCAGCAATCAGCCCGGCAACAGTCGCATGGAAATCAACAGCATTAGAGACCGAGCCCAGGGCGTTACGGATGGACCGGTTTCTGAAGCCGAGGTTGAATTCGCGCGGGAGATCCTACGATCCCAAACGGGCAACATCGGAGACGCCCTTTATATCGTTGGCTACTGCGGCGCCCCTACTGATGCTCCGTTGATCGAAACCTAACTCCGCAACGAGGAGAAGGATGTCTACGGTGATCTCGCGCTCAAAGCACTTTGCCGCTATCTAGGCCTTGTTGTCTGGTACCGGGACCTGATCGTTAAGTTTGTTTTCGCCGATGATGATACTGACTTCTACGGAAGCAGGCTTGCCGGCATACAAGTGGCATCCGATTACCTGAAGAAAAGACGCGATAGCCTGATCGCAGGCAAGCTTGTCTCCATTTTCCGCGATCTGCAGGATAAGGAGCGCAACGCGGCGCGTTATGCCCTTGTCGAGACACTTGGTCTGCGCAGTGTAATTGCCGATCCGTTCCGGCTTTCCGACAATGTTCCAGACGAAGACGCGCCTCGAATAGTCGAGGAAGCGTGCCGTCAGTTCGGACTCAGCCTTGGCGACCACGCAGCAGTCTCGGCCTGAAAGCCTGGCCACCTCTCGCGGCCGCTGTCGAAATACGACACCTGCCGTATGTCGCCGGCTCGACAAGCGTCCTAGGCCAGATCTCCCGCACACAGGCGGGAGGTACGCATCCAGGAGATAAACAATGAAGATCATGATCGCCGTAGTGGCATCCCTCGCGATGGCGAGTTCCGCCTTTGCCGCCGTCTCGTCGACGTCCGTCGAGAAGCGGGCATCGGTGAAGGCCAAGCAAGTTGAGTTGGCATTGGGCAAAAACCGTTCGGGCCAGACGACGCCTTCGAGCGGCAGGACCTTTCGTTAGTCCGGCGCCATGCAGAAGGGCGGCCGAGGTCGCCCTGAATGTCTGCACTTTACCGCCGGGCGGGAGGCGGTGATGTCATCGCCAAGGCCGCGCGGGTGTCGCCTTTCACCGGCAATTCGCCGGTGAAAATCTGGTAACCAAGATGAAAATCGAGTGAGCCAGCCCCTTGAACCTCTAGTCACTAGAGATTGCAACCTGCGAGAAATGCGCCGCGGAGAGTGGGTGGAGATCAGACAGGCCGCCTGACCACAAGCGCCGCATTGTCATTTCGCGCGCTCAGAGGTTCCGATGTTCACCACCCTTCCCGCCATCCTGATGCTCGTCGTCGGTCTTTTCACGCTGGCGCTGGCGGTCCTTCGCCGTCGACAATCCGGCCGCTCGCCCGTGGTCTTGACCTACGGCGACGACGCGGAAGGCTTTGCCGGGAAGCTCTTTCGCGTGATCGTGGCAGTGCTGGTGGTTCACCTGCTGGCAATTGCCGCCTTTCCCGAAGCAGTCAACGCCGCGCTCGGCCGGATCCCGCTGCTCGACACCCCGTCCATCTCCGCAATCGGTCTTGCCCTCATGGCGCTTGGCGGCGGGCTGACGATGCTGTCGCAATGGGCGATGCGGCATTCCTGGAAGATCGGCATCCCCGAAAAACAGGACGCGCCGCTCGTCACCTCCGGCCTCTACGCGTTCTCGCGCAACCCGATCTATGTCGGCATGGTGACGGCGCTGATCGGCACGGTGCTGGCCGTTCCCAACGTCATCTCGGTCGCGCTGGCGCTTTCCGCCTGGATCTCGATCTCCTACCAGATCCGCATGGAGGAGACGCACCTCTCCCGCGCCTTCGGCGAGGCGTATGGCGTCTATTGCCGGCGGGTCCGGCGCTGGGCCTGACGGATATCCCGCCCTCAGTCGGCGATGCCTTCAGCGTCGGCCGAACGGAACGATTGGCCCCGGCGGATCAGGAAAACGGCCGAAAGACCGGCAACAACGCTGGACACGTCAAGCACGAGGAATGAGGTCACCGAAATCGGCACGACCTTCCACAGGATGCCTTGATTCAGGCTATGAGCGATCCCACCTCCGACGAGAAAGGCCGAGAGTGAGAGGGTGACCACTGCAACACTCGACCGGACGGCTCTGTTCTTGAGAAAGTGATGGAGCAGCATTGTCATCAATGCCACGACCGCCCAGACCCGGTAATTCAAGAGCCATGTCTCGGCGGCGCCGACCTGCATAGCGCTGTCGAGGAACCACTGCGGCGCGATGCCAAGCATCGGTGCGGCGGCGGCGAAAAGACTGTAAAAGACCGCCGCTGCCGCCGGCGCAGCAAAGCCGGCGATCAGCAAGGCGCGCATCAATCCGCGCACCGAAGTGGCCTGTAGCGTACCCTGCTCGCCGATGCCGCGGCGCCCGGGAAACCAGATCGCGGTGCAGATGGCAGCTGACAGGGCACCGACAAGGCCACCGAAAGGCAATAGAAACGCCTGATTGCTGGCGGTGTCATCTGCGTAGTCAAACAGAAGCGTAAATATCGCGCCGACGTGCAAGCCGACGAAAAAGGCGAAAAGCCAGGCCGAACGGCGTGAGCGATTGGGTGTGAGCGCAAGAACCAGCGTGGCGCTGATTGCCGCCGCGTAAGCGCCACCGTAGTAGTATCGCAGCACTGCCCACAGCAGTTTCGATGCACCGAGGGCGCTTTCCGGACTGAAGAGCATCTCAAGAAACATCAGCGGGACGATAACGATCACGGGCCCAGCGAGAACGGAGAACCAGAAATAGCGCTCCTCCGCCCGCAGCTGGCGATTGCAAACGAGGGCGCGCTCGCCAGGCGAAACTGGAGTGAGCCTCGAAGCGGTCGTTGCCCCCGGTTCGCCAACGGCTCTATTGCGTTTTTGGTCCAGCCCCTCGCGCAGGAGCCATAGCGCCAAGCTCGCAGCAGCCATGAGCGCACCCACTCCAGCGATCACCTGGAAGCGGGACTCCAAAAAAATGTCAGTGAGCACCGGATAAGGTACGGCAAATCCACCCGGGTCCCAGCTCGCGAAACACATGGTCAGAACGTAGACCCCGATCAGGCCGGCAACAGCGGTGAAACCACACGCTAACGAAAGCGCCAGCAGCTGCCACGCGCTGCGGACATATCGACTGAGCGCGATCGTCAGCCGCGCCGCAATCATCGCCGGGAAAGTACTCAGCAAAGGAGCAAGAAACTCCGTAGGGTAGCGCGCGGTCGATATCGCGACGTAGTAGACAGCAGCACAGAATGCCACCAGCGCTGCCGTCGTCCAGGCTGCAAAGGTAAGATAGTCCCTTTCAAGGCGCCTGCGCCAATCGTCATCAACCTGCATGTCGCCCCCGCTTGCCGCAACCATTTCGTGTATCAGGATTACGGCTTGACTGAGGCGAACATTCAGGGAACAAATTTGCGAGCGGCGCGTGGTACCAAGCTCAAAACACCGCCAGCAACAGCGCCCCCGCAGCGATGAAGGCGACGCCGAGCCAGTTGATCAGGTTGAGCTTCTCGCCGAGAAACAAGACGCCGAAGATGGCGACCATGACGATCGAGAGCTTGTCGATCGGCGCCACCCGCGCGGCATCGCCGAGCTTGAGCGCCCGGAAATAGGCGAGCCACGAGGCGCCGGTGGCAAGGCCCGACAACGCCAGGAACAGCCAGGTGCGCCCCGGGATTTCCGAGGGCTTCTGCCATTGCCCTGTTGCAGCAACGATGCCGGCGAGCACGAAAAGGATGATGACCGTTCTGATGAGCGTGGCGAAGTCGGAGTTGATCTGCGCAACCCCGACCTTGGCAAACACTGCCGTCAGCGCCGCAAAGGCCGCCGACAGCAGCGCCCAGAACTGCCAGCTCTGGCTCATCAGAATTCGACGCCCTTCTGGGCCTTGATGCCGGAGCGGAAGGGATGCTTGATCAGCTCCATTTCCGTCACCAGATCGGCCGCCTCGATCAGATCTTCCTTGGCGTTGCGGCCGGTCAGGACCACGTGGGTCATGTGCGGCTTTTCTTCCTTCAGGAAGCGCACGACTTCGGCCACGTCGATGTAATCGTAGCGCAGTGCGATGTTGATTTCGTCGAGCAGCACCATCGAGTTGCGCTCGTCGCGGATCAGTTCCTTGGCCTTCTCCCAGGCCTTTTCCGCCATCGCCACGTCGCGGGCGCGGTCCTGTGTTTCCCAGGTAAAGCCTTCGCCGAGCGTGTAGAACTGGCAGACATCGCCGAAATGTTTCTCGATCAGGTCGCGCTCGCCGGTCTCCCAGGCACCCTTGATGAACTGCACGACGGCGCAGGGCATGCCATGGGCGATGTGGCGGAAGATCATGCCGAAGCCGGCGGTAGACTTGCCCTTGCCCTTGCCGGTGTTGACGATGATGAGACCCTTCTCGTCGGTCTTCGTCGCCATGATCTTTTCGCGGGCGGTCTTCTTCTTTGCCATCTTCATCGCGTGACGCGCGTCGTCCTTCTCGGCGACGCCCTCACCCGTGCTCACCACATCTTCGCTCATGACGTTCTCCTGGATCACTCAGCTTCTACAGAGGATGCGGGCGTAACGCCGTCCGCGATCCTATTCCTTGCACTTGCGCAACTCCGCACGGAAAACCGCTTCGCGGCTCCCTGAGTTTGCTCATTCGTTTCCGGCGCGAAGCCGCACGGCAGCCGTCGTCCGGCCGCTCAATTCAAACCGCGCCGAATTCGAGCGGGGGGTCCAAAGGTTGCGGTCGATTGCCTCCAGCAGCCGCTCGGAAAGCTCGGCGAGTGCCGCCGGGTTCTTGTCGCGCAGGAAGTTTGACACCCGCTCATCGACGATGAACGCCTGGTAGGCCGCCTCAAAATGATGGTCGCGCACCGCCCCCGTCGTCGCGGCGAAGGCGAACATGTAGTCGACCGTTGCGGCGATCTCGAAGGCGCCCTTGTAGCCGTGGCGCATGACGCCATCGATCCATTTGGGATTGACGACGCGGGCCCTGACCACGCGGCCGATCTCTTCTTCCAGCGAACGGATCACCGGCTTTTCCGGCCGGGAATGGTCGTTGTGGTAGATCGCCGGCTTCGTACCGCTCAGATGCTCGGCGGCAAGGCTCATGCCGCCTTCGAACTGATAGTAGTCGTCACTGTCGAGCAGATCATGCTCGCGGTTGTCCTGGTTCTGGACCACCGCCTCGATCGTGCGCAGCCGCTCCTCGAAGAGATCGCGTTCCGCCTTGCCCTCCTCGCCGGCGCCATAGGCATAGGCGCCCCAGGTGAGATAGGCACCGGCGAGATCGGCCCGTTTGTCCCAGCCCCTTTCGTCGATCAGCGCCTGCAGGCCGGCGCCGTAAGCTCCGGGCTTGGCACCGAAGATCCGATAGGAGGCGCGGCGCGCAGCCTCCGCCGCCTCGACGCCCGATGCCTCCAGCCGCTGCGTCTCGGCGCGCATGCGCGCGGCGATCATGTTGTCGGCATCGTCCTCCTCCAGCGCACCGACGGCGCGGATCGCCTTGTCGAACAGCGCGATCTGGTCCGGGAAGGCATCGCGGAAGAAGCCGGAAATCCTGAGCGTCACGTCGACGCGCGGCCGCCCGAGCACCGCAAGCGGCACGATCTCGTAGCCCATCACCCGGCGCGAGATCATGTCCCAGGTGGGCTTGGTGCCGATCAGCGCTAAGGCCTGGGCGATGTCGTCGCCGCCGGTGCGCATGTTGGCCGTGCCCCAGGCCGTCAGGCCGAAGGAGGACGGCCATTCGCCATGATCCTGCAGGTAGCGCCGGATGAGCAGTTCGGCGGATTTCTTGCCGAGTTCGTAAGCCGCCGGCGTCGGCACCGAGCGGCTGTCGACGGAGTAAAAATTGCGCCCGGTCGGCAGAACGTCGGGCCGCCCTCGCGTCGGCGCGCCGGATGGTCCGGGCGCCACAAAGCGTCCATCGAGGCCGGTCAGGAAACCGGCCATCTCGGCAGCGCCGGAATTGACGATCGACGGTTTCAGCCGCGCCTCGATCTCGCCGAGTACGGCGCTGGTGGCGGACCACTCCTCTGGCGCCCGCGTCTCGCCGCAGACGAACGCCGCCGCCAACAGCTCGATGCGTTCGACCGTATCGCCGGCCGTGCGCCAGGGCTGGTCGGAAACCTCGGCAAGGATATCCGGCCGCAATCCGTCCCAAGGTTCAGACATCACGCAATCGAGCGGGTCGAAGCCGAGGCCTGCATCCGCCGCGATCGCGCGCTGCAGGCTCTGGTCGGGGCCTTCGCCGAGGCCGCGCGGCACGCGGGCCAGCGCCACTGTCAGATCGGTCAGGAGCCTCCCCTCCGGCGCCACGCCAAAAATGTGCAGGCCGTCGCGGATCTGCATCTCCTTGAGGTCGCAGAGATAGGCGTCGAGCTTTTCCAGCGCCTTGTCGTCGCTGTCGCCCTTGTCGATGCCGGCGTCGTGGTCGAGGCCGATATCGCGCACGAGGTCGAGGATCTGACGGCTCAAAAGCCTCAGCCGTCGCGGATCGCCGCCGGCTGCGTCATAGTATTCGTCGACAAGCGCCTCGAGGTCCTTGAGCGGCCCGTAGGATTCCGCCCGCGTCAAAGGCGGCGTCAGATGATCGATAATGACGGCGCTGGTGCGGCGCTTGGCCTGGGTACCCTCGCCGGGGTCGTTGACGATGAAGGGGTAGACATGCGGCAGCGGCCCGAAGATCGCCTCGGGATAACAGGTCTCCGACAGCGCCAAGGCCTTGCCCGGCAGCCATTCGAGATTGCCGTGTTTGCCCATGTGGACGATCGCCTGCGCTCCGAACTGGTTGCGCAGGTGGGCATAGAAGGCGAGATAGCCATGCGGCGGCACCAGGTCCGGCGAGTGGTAGCTTTCCTTCGGATCGATGTTGTAGCCGCGCGCCGGCTGGATGCCGACGACAACGTCACCGAAGCGGGCGAGCGGCAGCGCGAAGGCGCCATCGAGGAAGAAGGGATCGTTTTCCGGCGCGCCCCAGCGACCGCAGACTTCATCCTGAATCTGTTTCGGAAGCGAATCAAAGAACGCGTTGTAATCCCTCAGTGAAATGACTTCACGGATTTCGCGGTCGCGGCTCGCCGCATTGGTCGGCCCGGCCATGAGATAGCGGATCAGCGCGTCGCCATCCTCCGGCACGCCGGACACGGGATAGCCCTCGCTCGCCATGGCGCGCAGCACTTCGACGGTGCCGGCCGGCGTATCGAGCCCGACGCCGTTACCGAGCCTGCCGTCGCGGTTGGGGTAGTTGGCCATGATGATGGCGATGCGGCGTTCAGCCGGCTTGGCGCGGCGAAGCCTTGCCCAGTTGACCGCGAGCCGTGCGGCAAACCGCACCCGGTCGGCAAGCGGCTCATGCCCCACGATATTGGCTTCCACCTTGGGATCATAGATCGAGGCCGCCTTGAAGGAGACGGCGCGCGCGAGGATGCGGCCATCGACCTCGGGCAAGGCGACGTTCATGGCAAGATCGCGCGCCATCAGCCCCTGCGGCGAGGTTGCCCATTGCGCCCGCGACGACCCCGAGAAGATCACCTGCAGCACCGGCGCGCCGGTCGATTCCAGCACGGTCGGCTGCCGGTCGGCGCCAGGGGACGAGACGGCAAAGCCGGTGGCGTTCATCACCACGTCAGGAGCGGCCTCGGAAAAAATCGATTGCAGCGTGCCGACCGAAACGGCATCCTTGAGACTGGAGACGAACAGCGGCAGCACGCGCATGCCCTCAGCGGCAAGCGCCTCGATCAGCGCTTCAACGGGCCGCGTCTCGCCGCTCTGCACCAGGGCGCGATAGAAGCAGATCCCGATGGTCGGGGGTTCGAATCCCTCCCCGGCGACCGTCCTTTCCCGGACACGGGTCTGCCATTCGCTGACGCCGATGACGCCCGCCCCCGGCCACCAGATACCAGCCTTCAAGAGCGGCTTTGCCGGCTGCGGCTTCTCGGCGCCAGAGATCAGCGCCTCGGCATAATCGAGAAACAGACCTGCATTGTCGGCGCCGCCCTCGGTGAAATAGGCCCAGAGACGCTGACGGTCGTCGGCTGCAACGGTCGAAAACGGCTCGAGCCCCGGATCCGGCTTGTCGTCGCCGGGCAGCACCGCGATCTGGAAGCGGTGGGTGACGGCGGCGGCATGCAATGCTTCCAGCACGTAACGGAAGTAGCTGGCGCCACCGAGCGGCCGGACCACGATGAGCCTGGCATGCCGCGCCGTGCGCTCGACGTAAGTGTCGACCGACATCGGGTGCATCAGGTTCATCAGGCTGGCGATGCGCAGGCTCGCTCCCTCGCCGCGCCGGCCATGGGCTGCGGCGATTGAGGAAAGCTCGGTGTCGGCGGCCGACAGGAAAAGCACGTCGGCCGGCGTTTGCCCCAGATCGATCGCTTCGTTGCCGTCGGCGATCGTTCCTTTCTGGGCGAGAAGCAGATGCATTGTTCTATCCGTTCAAGCCGTTCCAGGAAGGTTCGAAACGATCTTCCTGGAACGGCGTTGCTTCAAGGCGTCAGGCGAGCGCGGTGATGGCAGCGCGCACGGCTGCTTCGTCCATGTCGTGCAGGCCGATGACGACGAGGCGCGTTCCGCGCTTCTCGCCGGCAGCCCAGGCGCGGTCGTAATACTGGTCGATGCGGGCGCCGACAGCCTGGATCAAGAGGCGCATCGGCTTGCCGGGCACATCGGCAAAGCCCTTGAGGCGCAGCACGTCGTGCTCTGCGATCACGCCCTTGAGGCTGTCGATGAAGGCGGCCGGATCGGCAATTGCGCCAAGCTCGACGACGAAGCTGTCGAACTCGTCGTGAGAGTGCTCCTCGCCGGCTTCATGCTCCATCTCGTGGTGAGACTTGCGGTTGGCGATATCGCTTTCCGTGCCGACGCCGAGGCCGAGCAGGATGGCTGCCGCCACTTCGCCGTTCTTGGCTTCGATCATCGTTGGCTTGCGGCTGGTGCGCGAAGCCACCTCGTCGCGCACGGCCTTCAGGCCGGACGCGTCGATCAGGTCTGTCTTGTTGAGCACGATCAGGTCGGCAGCCGTCAATTGGTCCTCGAACAGTTCCTCGATCGGGCTTTCGTGGTCGAGATTGTCGTCCTCGACGCGCAGCGCATCGACCTTGTCGTGGTCGTCGGCAAAACGGCCAGCGGCAACGGCAGCGCTATCGACCACAGTGACGACGCCGTCGACAGTCACTTCGCTGCGGATATCCGGCCAGTTGAAGGCGGCGATCAGCGGCTGCGGCAGCGCCAGACCCGACGTTTCGATGATGATGTGGTCAGGACGGTTTTCGCGCTCGAGCAGCTTTGTCATGGTCGGGATGAAATCATCGGCAACCGTGCAGCAGATGCAGCCATTGGTGAGCTCGATGATGTCGTCTTCCGAGCAGGCTTCCGCGCCGCAGCCCTTCAGGACGTCGCCGTCGACGCCGAGATCGCCGAACTCGTTGATGATCAGCGCGATGCGCTTGCCGTCGGCATTCTGCAGCAGGTTGCGGATCATCGTCGTCTTGCCGGCACCGAGGAAGCCGGTGATGACGGTCGCCGGGATCTTGCCCTGGTTGGCTCTCGCAGTGGTCATGGATCAACCCTTCATTTTCAGCGGCAATCCGGCCGCGACAAAGTAAACTTCCGCGGATTTCTCCGCAACGATCTGGTGAAGCCGGCCGGCATGGTCGCGGAAGTCGCGGGCCATGCGGTTCTCGGGCACGATGCCGAGGCCGACTTCGTTGGACACAAGGATCAGGCGCGCCCGCGCCTCGGGCAGAAAGGCGGCAAGGGCAGCGAACTCCGCCGCCATGTCGCGTCCTTCCATCATCAGGTTGGTGACCCACAGCGTCAGGCAGTCGACGAGCACCACGCGCTTTTCGTCGTCGATGCGTGTCAGCAGCGAGACGAGATCGAGCGGCTCCTCATGCGTCGTCCAGCCTTCGCCGCGCCTTTCTTTGTGATGGTCGATGCGCTCGCGCATCTCGTCGTCCCAGGCCCGGCCGGTTGCGACATAGTGCATGGAGAGCCCGGAGGCTTCGACGAGCCTTTCGGAAAAGCCGGATTTGCCGGAACGGGCACCGCCGAGGACCAGAACCGGCCCGGCATGGGAATAGCTCATGTGCGTTGCGGCCTCACGTGCTCGGTCGCGAGTTCGAGCGGCAACAGCATCTCACCGCGCCAAAGGCGCGTTCGGAAAATGGTCGATAAGCCAAGACAACCTCCGTGATGGCGTGGGAAGCGGGCTTCCCTTCGGGCGGAATGCCCCTGTCGGACGGCAGGTCTCCTGGCTCACGGCGTCACGAGCCCAAAACATCGCTTCGCGTGGTGACACGAAAAACAACGCAAGGGCCCGAACGGCCCGCCTCACCTTCCCGGCGTTTTTATGTTTCGTGAAAGGCGGACGATTCGTAGAAGAAGAGGCGTCCAACCCGGCTGATCACGAAGCCACGCCAGTGGCTTTTCCGGCTGAACTCCGAACCGCCTTCGATTGCCCATGCAATCCAGAGGTAGCCGGTCTTCAGCCCGATGGCGAACCCTGACCGTTCTACAGTCGCGGGGTCGGCTGCGATAAGGATGCCCGATTTGGGTCCATCCGTCACATTCCCAATTATTCCCCCGCATCGCCACGATCCGGGGAAACCATCCAACGTCAGATGATTAGGAAGCGGGCGGTGCAAAGTCAATCGACGCGTGCGACACCTCCCCGGCCGAATTGCGTCGCGCGACGATTTGCCGAACGCGAAGTACCCCGGGGCCGCAAGTCGTCGTCACACGGCATAAGCGCTGCACCACGGCGGCGAACTTCATTTTAGCGATTGCAGATAATGCGATAAACTAGCCCAACAAGAGGCTTCGTTGATCCGGTAGGCAAATGGAACGCAGGCTCGCCGCCGTGATGATTGCCGACGTTTCCGGCTATGGACTGCTCACCCAAGCCGACGAGGAGGGTACATGCGCGCGATTTCAGGCCGATCTGCACGACCTGTTCGAACAACGGATCGCCGCGCACCGTGGACGGCTGATCAAGACCATGGGCGACGGGTTGCTGGTCGAGTTCCACAGTGTCGTCGAAGCGGTCCGTTGCGCGGTGGAGGTTCAGCGCGCGAAATCCGATAGCCGCGGCTCCGAAGAGGGGCGGCTGGAATTTCGCATCGGCATCAATCTTGGCGATGTCATCGTTGAAGGCGACGACATTCAAGGCGATGGCGTGATCATTGCCGAGCGCCTGCAGAGCCTCGCTGAACCGGGTGGGATCGTCATTTCCGGCACCGCCTACGATCAGGTCGAGAAACACCTCGATGTCCGTTTCGTCTCTATCGGCGAACAACGCCTGAAGCATATCGAAAAGCCGGTTCGGGCTTATCGCCTGGCGCTGAACGAAGCCCACGCGGGCAGCGCGAAAGCCGCAACGCGCCGCATGACGCGCTGGCCGGCACTTGCTACATCCGCGGTCGTGCTTGTGGCGGCGAGCGGCGTCGCCTGGTGGCAGCCGTGGGAGCCACCCGTGGAAACGCCCCAAGTCCGACTATCGAACCTGAGTGTTCCAGACAAACCGTCGATCGCGGTGCTTCCGTTTGCCAATGTGAGCGACGATCCGAGGCAGGAGTATTTCGCCGATGGCATGACCGATGGGCTCGTCACCGAGCTCGCCCAGGTCTCCGGCCTGTTCGTGATCGCGCGCAACTCGACCTTCACCTACAAGAACAAGGCGGTGACACCCAGGCAGGTGTCCAAAGAACTCGGCGTCAGATACGTGCTTGAAGGCAGTGTGCAGCGTGCCGGAGAGCAACTGCGGATCAATGCCCAGCTCGTCGATAGTCTCAGCGGCGGCCACGTCTGGGCCGGAAAGTTCGACGGTTCACTGTCCGATGTCTTTGCGCTGCAGGACGAAGTGATGCGGGGCATTGCCGACGCGCTGGCACTTCGGCTGGACCCGGACCAGCAGATGGCCTCCGGGCGCAAGGAAACGATGGTGCCCGCGGCCTTCGACGCGTTCCTGCGCGGCTGGGAGCATCACCGACGCACCACCCCGGAGGACTTTGCAAAGGCAGTGCCCTATTTCGAGCAGGCGATTGCGCTCGATCCCGCCTATGGGCGCGCCTACGCCGCCGCGGCCATGGTCTACGCGCGCATCTGCATGTGGCGCTGGCATTATCAGCTGGGCATCTCGCGGACCGAAGCGAGAGCCAAGGCGACGCAATATCTGCGGATCGCCCAGAAGCACAAGACAGCGCTCGCCTATCAGGCGTCCGCTCTCCTGTCCGAAGCGGACTGGCAATATGCCGACGCGCTGGCCGCACTCAAGGAAGCGATCGCGCTTGAACCGGGCGACTCCTGGAGCTACGCGCTGACGGCCCTCGTGCTGACCTCCGTCGGCCGTCCGGCGGAGGCCCTGCCCTACATCCGCACGGCCATGCGCCTCGATCCGCATTCTCCGTCCTTCTTCATCTACGTCCTTGGACTGACGCAATTCGGCCTCGAGGATTTCGAGGCGGCAGCGGCAGCAACGAAGCGCAGCATCGAACTCAACCCTCAGGATGACGGCTCATTCCTTCTTCTTGCCTCCGCTTCCGGGCACCTCGGTCGCCGCGCGGAAGCGGAGGCGGCCATAACCCGTTTCAACGGGCTTCGCCTTGCACGCGGCGGCACTGCGGCCAGCATCGCAACCAGCCCGCCGCTGGACCTGGCAACGCAGGAGGACAGCGCGCGCTTCTATCGGGGACTGCGGCTGGCGGGCCTGCCCGAGACCTTGATGAACACCGACTTCATCGCCGCCAACAGACTGGAAGCCGACGAAGCCCGCTCACTTCTCCTCGGGCATCGGCTGCATGGACGCATGCTGGATTCGGGCGAGGAACACGAGGCTGTGATTTCGATCGCGGGCATGGCCACTCTGACGGGAGACTGGGCCTCCATCGGCGCCGGTCGCATGACGAACGTCGAGGTCAAATTTGACCGGGACGAGGTTTGCTTCCTGTGGCTCAAGACAACGAACCTGTGCGGGACAGTGCTGCGAAATCCCGGAGGACTTCGCGCCAAGGAAAACGAGTTCATATGGTATCACGGCGACAGGGCCTTCACGTTCTCGCAGGTCCCCTAGCAGCTCAATATCGACACAAGTGCCCCTTGTGGCATCCCTGCGCATTTGCCGGCGTGCCAAACTTCAGGACACGCACTGCCATCGCCCGTTGACCGAAGCCAGATCGATCGCAAGCGCCTGCGGATGATTGTTGGCGGCCATATCGGGCCCCAAACGGCGCAGTCCATCTGTCGAAACGCAGCGATCAAGCAGGAATATATGTCAACCTCATCACGTCTTCGCCAACGTGATCGGTGGAAACGAGGCGCAGAGGCGGCCGCGGGCCCGCGAAGAATGGCGTGCCGCTGCCAAGCACGACCGGGTGGAAGTAGAGCCGATACTCATCGATAAGGCCGAGTTCGGTCAGGCTTCGCGCCAGATCCGGTCCGGAGACGGCAATCTCTCCAGTGAGCCGGGCTTTCAGGCCACCGATCACCGCCTCAATGTCACCTTCGACAAGCGTGGCGTTGGGGCCGACAGACTTCAGTGAGCGCGACACGACCCACTTCGGCTGGCGCCGCCACGCCGCCGCGAATGCCTGCCGCTCCGTGTCCCACTCAGGATGGTCTTCGTCCCAGTAGCGCATGATCTCGTACATGCGGCGACCGTAAACGCTGCCGGTCAGGCCACGCACGTGGTCTATCCAGTGCCGAAAGAGCACGGGGCCAGGCGCGAACCCCTGGTAATCGACATAGCCGTCCAGGGACTGGTTCATTCCAAACACAAGCTTCGCCATGCTGTAAACCTCCCGCGGGGTGGTCAGAATAGCGTGAGGCGACAGGACGCAAAAGTGAGGTTGGGCATAAACGGTGCGCCGCCTTGTCGGAGCGACGAACGAAGAAACAACCGCTACCGCCCCAGAAGCCCATCCAGCCAACGCCCGTCGAGCACGGCTTCAAGCTCGCCGGCGACATCGTCGAGCGCCGCATCGACCGACTGGCGATAGTTGGTCGCTCCACCTTCGATGCCGAAACTCTTCAGAAGCGCCGCGCGATAGGCGTCGCTCGCAAACAGGCCGTGCAGGTAGGTGCCCATCACCCGGCCGTCGGCAGACAGCGCACCGTCCGGGCGGCTGTCGATGCGCACCGATGGGCGGTCGCAGTCTGCGCCTGTCGTCCGGCCGAGATGGATCTCGTAGCCTTCCAGCGCAACGTCGTGTTCCAGCGACCAGGCGCGGCTGTTGCGGAGCGTCTTTTCCGGCGCCATCTCAGTTTCGACGTCGAGCAGCCCGAGCCCGGCGACCTCGCGGTCGCTGCCCTCTATGCCGAGCGGATCGGTGACGCGCGCACCCAGCATCTGGTAGCCGCCACAGATGCCGATCACGCGGCCGCCGCGTCGCACGTGGCGCTTGAGATCCTGGTCCCACCCCTCGGCCCTGAAATCCTTGAGGTCGCTGATCGTCGATTTCGAGCCGGGAATAACGACCAGCCCGGCATCGGCCGGAATGGGGCTTCCCGGCCTGACGAACACGAGATCGACCTCCGGCTCGGCAGCGAGCGGATCGAGATCGTCGAAGTTGGCAATCCGCGACAACACAGGAACGGCGATCTTGAGCGCCCGCCCCCCGCCACGTGCCAGCCTTTCAAGAACCACCGAATCCTCGGCGGGCAGCCGCCCGGCCGCCTTCAGCCACGGCACGACGCCGAAACAGGGCCAGCCGGTGTAGCGGCCGACAGCGGCGATGCCATCGTCGAACAGCGTGACGTCGCCGCGAAACTTGTTGATCAGATAACCGCTCACCATGCGCCGGTCCTCGTCAGGCAGGATCGCATGGGTGCCGACCAACGAGGCGATGACGCCGCCACGGTCGATATCCCCGACCAGCACGACCGGCACGTCGGCGCGCGTCGCAAATCCCATATTGGCGATGTCGCCGGCCCTCAGATTGATTTCGGCAGGCGAGCCCGCTCCCTCGACCACGACGAGATCGGCGCCGGCTGAAATCTGCTCGAAGCTTTCCATCACCGCGCCAAGCAACTTCGGCTTCAGCGCCTGATACTCCCGGCCCTTCGCCTGCCCCGCGACCTTGCCCTGCACGACGATCTGGCTGCCGACATCCGACTGCGGCTTCAACAGCACCGGGTTCATGTGCACCGACGAAGGCACGCGCGCCGCCAGCGCCTGCAGCCATTGCGCCCGGCCGATTTCGCCGCCGTCATCGGACACTGCTGCATTGTTCGACATATTCTGCGGTTTGAACGGCATGACCTTCAACCCGCGATTGGAGGCGAGCCTGCAGAGGCCCGCCACCAATACCGATTTTCCGACATCCGAGCCGGTTCCCTGAAGCATGATCTTGCGTGTCATGGCGCCACCGGTAACACCGAATTGACCATCGGCAAAGGCCTGCTTTGACACGATTTCGCCGCATTTGCGGCGCGTCGATAACAGTCTGTTTCGGTCGCTTATCAAGCTTGTCGAGTTTCTCTCCGAAACTAGCGTAAATGCGACATCCTGTGACGAGTTTGGTATTCAATTTCGCGCGGCGCGAGCCTATATCAGCGCCACCGAAACACACCCGGATAACAACACGTCCGGCCTCTCAAGGTCCATGTCCATGCTGTACATCTTCAGCAAACCGAATTTCGTTCAGATTGCCTGGAACTCCAAGGCACCCGTCAGCCAGTCGCGCGTTCGCAACGTCGTGCTCGATGCTCCCTTTGGACCACTTGGGTTTATCCGCACGTCCAACGTCGGTTGACTTTGCGGCCCGTTGATCGGGCGCGCTTTTGGCAATGGCTTTGCACTCCAGCAGCTAACGCCTTCTCCTCCAGCCGTCTCCCCTGTGGAGACGGTTTTTTTTGGCCGAATGACCGGGAAACCCGAGGCTCCCGGTTTGTGCATGTCGATCTCACAAAACCGCGACGCACTTTTGCGCGACATGCCCGAAAACGCGAAAACCGCATCAACCTCCTTCGAGGGATGCGGCTTCCAAAAAACGCTGGTCACTCCGGCAATACACACCGAAGGCTCGCTTCACACCCGGGACGCACTACCTTGATCCGGGCCGGCGGCCGTTTCCCGCCGCGCAACAACAATTAGCCGGACATCGTTACCGGATGGTTATTGAGGATTTAACGAAAGATGAATCGCGGCCTTTTTTGAACTTTTTTCGCGACATCGGCAGAAAATACCGGTGACGCATTCGCGACAGGAAAAGTCCTGATTGCAACAGATCAAAAATGGGCATCGCGGCGACCGCTATATTTTGCGGCACTAATTGTCGCAAATGCTTAAATTTGGGCGCCCTGAAGCCAAAAAATTCCTCTTCGATCATGTCGCAGACAGACGCCGCGGGCACGCGGACCCGGCCGTTTTCCGATTCAAGAGGTTGATTTCCCAACGAGAATACTTAGGCTTGCAGATCGGTATAGAGGAAATCCGGCCGGCGACAGGGTTCCGCGGCAAGGACACAAAAATTCCCATGACCGTCGCAGCGGGGGCTACCCTTGGCTTGTCTTTTGCCGAACCCCAGGCTGCTCATTTGGTTCGGGTGAACGGGATGCGAGGGCGTCCCCACGATGCCCGTTTGATCGTTGGCTGCAGTTAAAGACTGGGAGGTCTTGCAACATGAAGAAACTCCTCGCTTCCACCATCCTCGCCGCCGGCCTGTATGCCTTGGCGGGTTCCGCGCAAGCCGCGGAATGCGGAGAAGTCAGCATTGCCGAGATGAACTGGGCGTCTGCGGGCGTCGCCGCTCACGTGGACAAGTTCATCCTCGAAAACGGCTACGGTTGCACCGTAACGCTGGTCACCGGCGACACGATGCCGACCTTCGCCTCCATGAACGAAAAGGCCCAGCCGGATATGGCGCCGGAACTGTGGGTCAACGCCGTTCGCACGCCGCTCGACGCGGCGATCAAGGAAGGCCGGCTGATCGAAGCTGCCAAGATCCTGAGCGAAGGCGGCGTCGAAGGCTGGTGGATCCCGAAATTCCTCGCCGATGCCAACCCCGACATCAAGACCGTGCAGGACGCACTGAAACATCCCGAGCTTTTCCCGGCGCCGGAAGACGCCTCGAAGGCCGCCGTGCACAATTGCCCGTCGGGCTGGAACTGCCAGGTCTCGACCGCCAACCTCTTTAAGGCAATCGATGCTGAAAAGCTCGGGTTCCAGCTGGTCGACACCGGCTCGGCCGCCGGTCTCGACGGTTCGATCGCCAACGCCTTCGCCAAGAAGACCGGCTGGCTCGGATATTACTGGGCACCGACCGCCATTCTCGGCAAGTACGAGATGACCCGCCTCTCCTTCGGCGTCGATCACGACAAGAAGGAATGGGACGCCTGCTCGGCCGTTCCAGATTGCCCGAGCCCGAAGGTCAATTCCTACCCGGTCTCCGACGTCTTCACGGTCGTGACCAAGTCCTTCGCCGACAAGGCGGGCGTTGCCATGGATTACGTCAAGGCACGCAAGTGGGACAACGGCACGGTCAACAAGGTTCTTGCCTGGATGGACGAGAACCAGGGCACGAACGAGGATGCTGCAAAGCACTTCCTCGAAGAGTTCCCTGATATGTGGACCCAGTGGGTCGCACCCGACGTTGCCGAAAAGGTAAAGGCTGCGCTCTGATTTCAGCTGATGTTGCAGGCGCCCGCGTGAAATGCGGTCGCCTGTATCTGCGCCTTCGCCTTCGGGAAAGGCAGACTGCATGGCGCTCGATGCTCCCGACGACGAACGGGAGCCGTTCGCGTCGCATTCAGGTAAGCGGGCGTCACGTTCCGCTGTCACATTCCTCACGCCGGGACCCGAAGAGGTCACCCGTTAAGTCTGCGCAAGGATCGGCAACGACCGGTCCACTGACGCAGTCGGCGTCATAAGACTTCCGGCCAAGAAGGGGAAAAATATGGCATCCATCTGCAGTGTCTTGCCAGCGTTGCTTTGCAAGTTCCCTGCCATTGACGACGGAACGATCCGGCTCGCCCGCAAAACCATCGACGATGGTTTCAAAGGGTTCGTTCGCTCCTATGGCGACGCCATCGATACGGTCGTGCAGCCGCTACAATGGTTTTTGAACTACCTCGAAGGCGCGTTCGTGGCGTCGCCCTGGATCCTCGTGCTGATCGTCATGGTAGCTGTGGTCTATTACGGCAGCCGCAACATCAACATCACCATCGGAACGGCGCTGTCGATGATCGCTATCGGCCTGGTCGGCCTGTGGAACGACACGATGATCACGCTGGCGATGGTCACCGTCTGTACGCTGATCTCGATCCTGATCGGCATTCCGATCGGCATTCTGATGGCCCGCTCCGACCGGGTGCAGGCGATCGTCAATCCTGTGCTCGACGTGATGCAGACGATGCCGAGCTTCGTCTACCTCATCCCGGTTGTGATGATTTTCGGCATCGGCAAGGTTCCGGGCCTGATCGCCGTCGTCATCTACGCTGTACCGCCGATGATCCGGCTCACCAATCTCGGCATTCGTCTTGTCGACCAGGAAGTGCTGGAAGCCGCCGACGCCTTCGGCTCGTCCGCCTGGCAGAAGCTGAAGAACGTGCAGATGCCGCTGGCGCTGCCCACGATCATGGCCGGCATCAACCAGACCATCATGATGTCGCTGGCGATGGTCGTCGTCGCGTCGATGATCGGCGTCGGTGGCCTCGGCAAGAACGTGCTGCAGGCGATCGCCAACCAGTTTTTCACCGTCGGTTTCCTCAACGGCTTCGCCCTTGTCGGTATCGCCATCATTTTCGACCGTACCAGCCAGGCCTTCGGCAGGCGGCTGCAGAAGCATTCGGAGGTTATCCATGGCTAGTCACGCGATCGAGGTGAAGAACCTCTACAAGATCTTCGGCCCCAATGGCGGCGACTATGTCGATGCGGTCAAGCGGGGCCTGGGCAAGGCGGAACTCAACGAGAAACACGGCCACGTTCTCGGCCTGCAGGACATCAACATCTCGATGCCGGCCGGCGGCGTGATGGTGGTCATGGGGCTTTCGGGCTCCGGCAAGTCGACGCTGATCCGCCACATCAACCGGCTGATCGACCCGACTGCGGGCGAAGTGCTCTATGACGGCGTCGACGTCTGCAAGATGAGCGACAACGACCTGCGCGAATTCCGCCGCCACAAGACGGCGATGGTGTTCCAGAAGTTCGCGCTGCTGCCGCACCGCACCGTTCTCGACAACACCGTCTATGGTCTCGAGATCCAGGGCGTCGGCAAGGCGGAAAGCGAAAAGCGCGCGCGCGGCTGGATCGAGCGCGTCGGTCTCCAGGGCTTCGAAAACCATTATCCGAACCAGCTGTCCGGTGGCATGCAGCAGCGCGTGGGCCTCGCCCGGGCGCTGACCAACGACGCCGACATTCTCCTGATGGACGAAGCCTATTCGGCGCTCGATCCGCTCATCCGCGTCGACATGCAGACGGTGCTTCTCGACCTGCAGAAGGAGCTTAAGAAAACGGTCGTCTTCATCACCCACGACCTCGACGAGGCGCTCCGGCTCGGCGACAAGATCGCCATCCTGCGCGACGGCCGCGTGGTGCAGCAGGGAACCGGCCAGCAGATCGTGCTCTCACCCGCCGACGACTACATCACCGCCTTCGTCAAGGAAGTGAACCGCGGACGCGTCATCAATGTCGAGACGATCATGCGGCCGCTTACGGGCAATCCGGAGGGCCTGCCGCTGGCAATGGGCATGGTGCTGGAATCGGCAGCGCGCGCCATGACCGGTGCCCACGTCAACGCAGCCCATGTCGTCGACGAGAACGGCCGCCCGGTCGGCGCACTCGACCTGCCGACGATCATTTCGGCGATGGTGACGCCCACCAGCCACGAGGACAAGAGAGCCGCTTGAGGCACACCCGCGGTTGAAAAGAACGGGCGCCGGCACCACCCTCTACGGGAATAGGCTGCGGCGCCCCTTCGATCTTCCGGTCAGCAGTCGTCACACGTCCGTGTCTGCTAAAACCGATCCTTCGCGCACGGAGATGTAGCCGGGTTTGGGCCGCTCTATGGAATTGTCAAAAATGGTCCAGGCGGGCTGACCGTCTGCCGTCATGAAGGAAGCAACGTAATACCCACCTGCAAGTGCAATCGAGAGCTCCGGAAGTCGCCCGAAAATTGTGATGTCGCGCACCTCTCGACCAATCAGAGCCGTAAAGACGTCGCCCCAATTTTCTTCGTCGCTCCAACTTCCGCACAGGATGGACCCTTCGTCTTCAATCCGCCAACTCCACTCGATCATGACGGTGTAGGCGCCCTGCGGATTTCCCGGGGTTCCATCATGTCTTGTTCGGGGGATGAGACGTCCAAACTCCAGGAATATTGCCGAGCCATGCCCGCGCCAGACGGCCGACAAGGGCTGGGACAGAAGGGCCGATCGATACGTTGCGAAGATGGCTGAAGACAAATTACGACGCACTCTTCCGAAGACTTGAGAAAGCGAAATGTCGCGACCCCGGCAGGCTTTGTCAAACCGGGACGAAATCGACGGAACGCTCACGCGCTATGCGGTTTATAGCGCCCTACCGGCAAGCTGGTCACAAGCGGTGGCGATCGCAGCAAATGAACCGATAACATGGATTGCGTCCTCCGCGGGCGGGCACGCTGCGATCCAAACGCCATGCGGCAGCCACCGATACCGGCGGCGCAACTGTCACCGGCAAACAGCAATCCAAGTTCAAATCAAGCCCTGAGGAGCGCTGAACGCGATGCCGCGCTCAGCCGGTGAAGCGAGCGGCATCCCTCCGCCTTCAGTTGGTCTTCGTCGTTTCGGCTGCAGCCGGCTCGACGGTGCTTGCGGAGGAGAGCGAATCGGTCGTGGCAGGAAAATACTTGTCGAGCAGGCCGATCATCTGGTTGTCGCGCTTCTCAGCGGTTTCGCCGCCCATGACGACGCCGACGAGGCGCTTGCCGTCGCGGGTTGCCGAGGTCACCAGGTTATAGCCTGATGCCTTGGTGTAACCGGTCTTGATGCCGTCGGCACCCTCATAGCGGTTCATCACGCCGTTGTGGCCGCGAAGCTTCATGCCCCTGAACTCGATCCTGCGGTTCGAAAACAGCGCAAACTCTTCCGGGAAATCACGCATCAGGGCGATGCCGAGCGTCGCCATGTCACGCGCGGTCGTCACCTGCTCCGGATCAGGCAGACCATTGGCGTTCTTGAACACGGTGCGAGCCATGCCGAGCTGGTGTGCCTTCTCGGTCATCACCTTGGCGAACGCCGTTTCCGTACCGGCCAGCTGCTCGCCGATGGCAATGGATGCATCATTGGCCGACAGCACGATCATGCCCATCACGGCTTCGCGCACGGACACGGTGCGTCCGACGCCGACGGCGAGCTTGAAGGGCTCCTTGCTGTTGGCATTTTCCGACATGGTCAACCGCTGGTCCCAGGTCAGCCTGCCGTCACGAAGGGCTTCGAATGCCAGATAGATCGTCATCATCTTGGTCAAGGACGCGGGGTAATTCAGCTCGTCGGCATTTTCGGCCTCAAGGACCGTGCCCGTCTGCGCGTCGAGAACGAAATGGGCCTTTCCGGCAAAAGCGGAGGACGCACCGCCAAGCAGCAGACCGAGTGAAACCGCGGCCGACGCGAGTGTCCGGAGTGTAAAATGCATGATGTTCTTCTCGTTTGAGGCTATCGATCAGCGCGCGAGATCCGCGGGCAGGCTGGCGACTACATAAGTGCGCCCTTTTACAGCGATCGCCAGCAGGCCGCAATCGCCTATGGGCTGCGGCCTTTCGTCGTGAGCACCCGCCCGGATTTGGCCACAATGGCTCCATTCGACGGCAGGCTTCCGCCCGAGATCGACCCCTTCTAACCGTTGCGCGACGCGACCGCCCTCGCCCCGAAAGGCCAGCCGGACAGAAACGGTTTCTCGATGAAACGATAGGTCAGATACGAGGCGACGAGCACGGCGGCCGTTGCTGCAAGCGTGACCAAAGTCGCGAAACCCTGGCCGAGCGCCAGCACCGTGTCGCCATCGGCGGCGACATGGGTCGGCACCTTCAGGCCGAAGCGCAGAACCTGGGTCACCACCCAACCGACGATGGAATGGGTCAGGTAGACGCTGTAGCTGACGGTGCCCAGCCACACGAAGAACGGCCACTCGAGAAAGCGTCGCAGGGACGTATCCGCCTCAAGGCTCGCAACGGCCACGATCGTCAGCGCGAAAAGCGGAGGCAGGAGGATCTCCGCACGGGTGCCACCAAGACCCCAGATTGCCAGAATTACGAGCGCCAGCGCGCCGGCTGCCATCGGCGTGGCCGCCTTTCGGGGAACCCGGACGTGGAGCGAGGCGGCCCATGCCCCCAGGAAAAAGGAAAATACGCAGCGGATGATCGCAAAGATCGGATCTGTCTCAAGCCGCCCGCCTTCCAGGGCCAGCAGGACGATGGCCGCCCCACCCGCCAGAACAAGGCACCAGCGCATTTCCAGCCGCAACAGCCCCATGGTCAGGGCGAAGATCAGATAGGTCCAGAATTCGACCGAGATGGACCAGCTCGGAATGTTGAACCCGAGTTCGTTCAGGACCACGCCCTGCAGCAGAAAAAGATTGGCAAGGAAGGCGCTCGCGTCGGAGACGACGAAGGCGGGGTTGTTGGAAACGATCCCGGTTCTCTGTTCAAAAACGTATTTGAGGCACTCGATGCCGAGGAAGATCAGCAGCGTGAACAGGTGAAGCGGATAGAGCCGCCAGAACCGCCGGCGCTGAAAGCTTGCAACCTCGGCGGGGGTCGACAGTCGGTTGGCATAGTTGAGCGCAATAACGAAACCACTGAGCACGAAGAAGAAGTCCACCATCAGGTAGCCATGCCGGATGAAGGCGTTTTCGCTGAGCATGCTGCCATAGCGGAAATGGTGCACGGCAACGGCAAGGGCCGCGAATCCGCGCAGGGATTCAAGTGCCAGAAGCTTGGATTTCTTCGCCATTGGGGAGAATGCTCCATCCCTGACGGCTTGCGCCGCCATTTCATCTCGTTGCGCCGCAAGCTTGGATTTTCTGCTTCGAAGGATGCAGGCTCCGCAAGGACAGTCCTGCCGCAGTTTCGCCCGGGAAGGCTTAAAATCCGGTAATGAGCGTTGGGCGCAACGCGGAAGCCTGACGGGTCCGGGCGAGGCAAAAAGAGGTCGGCCCTGAGGATACGGTCCCGGAATGAGCCGATGCGTCGTTTCACCCGACCTTAACCCAATTGCGCCATGCTTGATGGCAAGTCTTGGGCCCGCTCGGCGCGGCTGCAGACGTAGACTGCAAAACAGAAGGTGGCGCCCTGTTGGCGGCGTCCTTGCCCCAGTAATCCCGGCGCCCCCATGCAAGCGACCCCAGCCACGGCAAACTCTCCTTCACGACGGCACCTTGTGCCGGCGGGGTTGAGCGACGACGCGGGGCTTGCACTGCTGACACGGCATCTGGCGTCGCTCCTGTCCGGTTTCGGGCTCTTTCTCATGGTCTTCACGCTCATGCCCTTTCAGGGCGCGATGGAGACGGACCCGAACGCCGCCAACGACGGCAACATCATCAACCAGGTCGGCTACATCGTGCTCGGCGCGGTCTATCTCTTTGCGATGTTGCTCGTGGTCGACAAGCGGGTGCTGGCGCGGCTCGTCTCGCCGGCCTGGGTGGCAATCTTCGCTATCGCCTACTTCTCATGTCTGCAGTCCTACGATCCGGCAGCATCTGCCCGTGGCCTGACGCTCAGCCTCGTGGCGATGATCATGGTGGCGGGTGTGCTGGTATTGCCGCGCAGCGAAGAGGATTTCGTTCACGCCGGCGCAAATGCGATCCTGCTGCTCATCCTGATCGACTATGCGGCACTCGTCGTGGCGCCGGACCTCGCCGTTCACTCGGCCGCCGGCGGCGAACCCTGGCATGCGGGCTTCTGGCGCGGCCATCTCTTGCACAAGAACGTTTCGGCGCCGGTCTTTTCCATCCTGTGCATGTTCGGCATCTATTGCCTGCGCGCCGGCGCCCCGCTTCGCGGCTGGGCGATCACGCTCCTTTCGGTCAACTTCGTGCTGCATACCGGCTCGAAAACCACCATCGGCTTCCTGCCGATCGCCATCGCGCTGGTGCTTGCCGGACGCGCCGTTCGCAGCCCGGGCCTGATGATCTTTGCCCATCTCGTCATGTCGGTCGTGATCTTCGGCCTGACGCTCGGCACGATCTATTCCGACACCCTGCTCGCAGCCACCAAGGCCATCATCGACGACCCCACCTTCACCGGCCGCGACGATATCTGGAAGTTCGCCAGCGACAGCATCGCCGGGCACCCCTGGTTCGGCCAAGGCTACTCCAGCTTCTGGCTCTCGCCCGTCATCATGGGGCTCGAGGCGAATTTCGAAGCGAATTGGGACGTGCGCGGCATTGTCGCCGGCCACAACAGCTATCTCGACGCGGCACTGACATTCGGCCTGCCGGGCGGCATCGCGATCAGCCTGCTACTCTTCGTCAAACCGCTTTTCGATTATATCCGCGCCTCGCGCCGCCCGGAGGGACGCGCCTTTGCCGACTTCTGCGTGATGGTCGTGATCTTCATGACTTACAACGCCATGCTCGAAAGCTTCTTCCTCAACCGCGCCGACCCGATGTGGCTGCTGACCGCGCTCGCGATCTTCGGCCTGGGCCTTGCCGGGCGCATGGGCCTGCGCCGCCAACAATAGTCGCCGGCCGACCGCAGGATGCTTGCAAAGACATAAAGATATCTTTATATCTCATTGCATTCATTCTAGCCGGGAAAAGCCGATGACCCTTGCCGCCAATGTTCTGTCCGATCTCATCGCCGAAAAGGGCGTCCTTCTTGCCGATGGCGCCACCGGGACCTCGCTGTTTGCGATGGGCCTCGAAGCCGGCGAAGCGCCCGAGATCTGGAACGAGACCCGGCCGGAGAACATCACCAAGCTGCACCAGGATTTCGTCGACGCCGGCGCCGACATCATCCTCACCAATTCCTTCGGCGGCACCCGCCACCGTCTGAAGTTGCACCACGCCCAGGATCGGGTTCACGATCTCAACAGGCGCGCAGCCGAGATCGCCCGCGCCGTCGCCGACAAGGCGCCGCGCAAGGTCATTACCGCCGGCTCGGTCGGCCCGACCGGCGAACTGCTGATCCCGCTCGGCGCGCTGTCCTACGAGGATGCGGTCGCTGCCTTTGTCGAGCAGATCGAAGGCCTGAAGGCCGGTGGCGCCGAAGTCGCCTGGATCGAGACCATGTCCTCCCCGGACGAGATCCGCGCCGCCGCCGAAGCCGCCGCCAAGGTCGGCCTGCCCTATGTCTATACCGGTTCGTTCGACACCGCCGGCAAGACCATGATGGGCCTGCACCCCAAGGACATCCATGATGTCGCCAAGGATTTGGGCAATGGCCCGGTCGCCGTCGGTGCCAACTGCGGCGTCGGCGCGTCGGACATCCTCTCTTCGCTGCTCGACATGACCGAGGCAAATCCTGAGGCAACCGTCATCGTCAAGGGCAATTGCGGCATTCCGGAGTTCCGCGGCTCCGAGATCCACTATTCCGGCACACCGCCGCTGATGGCCGAATATGCACGGCTGGCAGCCGACGCCGGCGCCAAAATCATCGGCGGCTGCTGCGGCACCACCTGCGGCCACCTCGCCGCCATGCGCGTGGCGCTTGACGAACATTCGCAGCGCGAACGCCCGACGCTCGATATCATCATCGAAAGGATCGGCCCGTTGCGCAACAAGACCGCCAACGAAGGCCCATCGGCGCCCGCCCGCGAACGGCGCAGCCGCCGCGGCTGAGAAGGCCTCCGCTCAGACAAGAAAACGCTCCGGCATCATCCGATCCGGAGCGTTTTCATTTTCGGTGCTCTGACCCAACACGCGCAGGCGCTTGCTCCAAAGCAAGGTCGATCGACGCCATCACAGGAGTGACGGCGCCGGCGAAAATCAGGCGCTTCTCTTCATTGCACCGCCGCTCTGCAGATGCTGGCGCCATGCCGCGAGCCCGACCTCGATATCCTTGCGGCCGAAACCGACACGAAAGCGATCCTGGGCAACCGGCAGCAGATCAGAGACGAACAGGCTCGAAGGCAACAGCAAGACGCCCGCCTCCTCTACCAGGCGACGGCAATGGTTCTCGACGCCATCGGGTCCGAGATAGCGGGCAAAGCCGACGCAGCCGCCATCCGGCTCCCGCCATTCGTAGAGATTGGGGAACTCGGCAAAGAAGGCGCCGAGCTTTTGAAGGTTTTCGGCGCAAAGCGCGCGATTGCGATCAAGCAAATGCTCGCGCGCCTTGAGCGCGATGGTCGCCAGCACTTCCGAAGGTCGCGAATTGCAGATCGACAGATAGTGCTTCATCTTCTCCATGCGCTCGAGCAGATGATGATCGCGGCAGGCGATCCAGCCGATGCGCAGGCCCGGCAGGCCATAGGCCTTGGACATGACGTTGAGCGATATACCGCGCTCGAACAGTTCTGCCGCCTGCGGCAATCGCAGCGCCGGGTCGCGCTCAAGCCCGCGATAGACCTCATCGCTGAAAAGGTGGATGCCACGTTCGGCGCAGAGTTCTGCGAGCGCCTTGAATGTCTGTTGATCGGCGATCGAGCCGGTCGGGTTGTTGGGGAAGTTGACGGCAATCAGCTTTGTGTTCGGCTTCAGCGCCGCATGAACGTCCGCAAGGTCCAGGCGCCAGTTGTTTTCCGGGCGCAGCGGCACGCCGGTGACCGAGGCCGCTATCGTGACCGGCAGCGTTTCCATCGATTGGTAGTTGGGCACGGTGACAATGGCATGGTCCTCAGGACCGAGCAGCGCAAGCATGGCGCAGTAAAGCCCCTCCTCCGCCCCGGCAAAGCAGAGGATATCCGCAGCCGAAAGCCCCTGATAGGTCGATGCAATCGCTAAGCGCAACGCCGGCGCACCATAGGTTTCGGTATAGCCGAGCGTCAGCTTGTCCCAGGCTTCCCGGTCCGTATCGTCGGCGAGCGCCAGCAATTCGCCCATGCCGATGGTTTCGGCGTCGCTGGCGGTCATATGATGGCGCGCCTTGAACTCCCAACGGGAGAAATGCGTTTCGAGGCGGAAGTCTGGCAAGGTAGTCATATCGTGTCCTCCGGTCGCCGCGCCGCGCGGGCGAGCGACATGATTGTCTTCGTCGTGATCAGGAAGGGTCGCTGCGGGCGGCAGTGAGATAATTATAGATCGAGGCGCGCGAGGTGCCGATCAGGCTGGCGAGGTGGTCTACGGCGTTGCGGGTCTTGAACAGGCCGCGCTCTTCGAGTGCGGCCACAAGTGCTACGCGATCCGACCGCTTCAGCGCAGAGAGTGCGAGCCCCTGCTCCTTCAGCCAGTCGTGCAGCGAGGCATTGATCTCCTCGCGCCAGTCGCGCGAAAACAGCGCCTGCGGCCGCGGCTGCTCGGCGCCGGCAAAGGCGGAAAGCAGCTTCACGGCACTGTCGATCATCGAAACGTCGAGATTGATGCAAAGCAGGCCCGCCGCGTCACCCTTGGCATCTCGCAGCACCGCCGAGACCGACTTGATGCGCCGGCCATCGGCGCCGGTCTTCTCATAGGGCCCAAGCACGCTCTCCGTACCGGAAACTGTGCCGAACTCCTCCTCGATCAGCGAGTCCTCGCCGACGGCACGCCCCGACGAAGCGTTCCAGATGGCAGCGACGGTGCCGCTCTTGAGGTCATGCAGCACGACCTCGGCATGCGGATAAAGCAAGGCGCTGATGGCCGCGCCAGAAGGCGCGTGCATGGCAATGTTGAAGGCGATGGCGGGCTCTATGTTCATGCGACAGGCATGATCGATTCTAGACTTTTTGTCAATTCTAGACAGTACGTTTAATTCAAATATTCACCAATGCTTGCGCACGCGGCCGGCCTGTCCTATCCCGAGGGAGACGAGATTCGCCTGGAGAGACTGACATGAATGCCGGACCCGCTTCCTTTCCCGACAGGGACACCGTTGCCGACAAACTCTCGGTATTTGGCGAGGCAGATCAGGCCTTTATCAGATTGTTGATGGAAAACCTCGAGCAGGACGAGCGGATGATGGAAGGCCTCTATCGCTGCCTCGACATCGCATCCGAAGCCCGCTTTCTCAACTCGCTGAAGCTCGAAAAACTCGGGCATTGGCTCGGCAGCGAGGCGCCGGCTCGGCTGCAGATGCGCCTCATGGAAGCCGCCCGCTCCAGCCAGCACCCGGCCTACCAGGCATTCAGAACCGGATTGACGAAATCCGGCGGCTTGGAGCGCGCGTTTCCCAAAGCGTGAGCATACGCCTCACATAGGTGGGCAGGCCGCGCCTTGCAGTTCGTGCCGCACCTTTCAATTCTCGAAAGAGCTCGAGCTGGCTGAGATTGCACCACCGGACAACAAATTCCTCCGATCGCAATGTTGAACCGAAACTCGCCCTCGGCATCGTAAAGGGCGTCAAGCATTGATCTTGCCGCAACTGTATGCGCAACTTTGGATCGTTGCGCCGCCTCGATCCAGAAGGAAGATCCGATGCCTTTCGTTCGTGAGCTCTTTGAGAAAGCCCGTGCCCGCCTCATCCTCGTGCCCGAAGATACGACAATTCTCGACGTCGCACGCCTTTTGCACGCGGGGACGGACATCGTCGTGCTGCGAGACAGCTCCGGAAGCCTCGCCGGTGTGCTGACGAAGACGGATATTGTTGAGCTTCTCGTTTTGTCGGAACGGCTGGAGGGTTCCGCGACTGCCGCTTCCGTGATGAAGCAAGACGTGTTGGAGTGTCGGATGGGAGATGACATCCATGGACTCTGGCTTCAGATGCACGCGTCCGGCATCAAGAACGTTCCGATCGTAGACGAAGGCAGGCAACCCATCGGCATTCTTAACGCACGAGACGCCCTCGAAAACCTCCTGGAGGATACGGAGAAAGAGGAAACATTGCTGCGCCACTATGTGATGGGGCTCGGCTACCGCTAGGCAGCGGATGCCCGCCTGATGCAGACATCTTGGCGTTGAGTCCAGCATTGCCGGCTTTGCCGCGTCGACTTTCATCGTGGCGGCAAAGCTACATATCGCTGTCGAGCAGCGAAGCACCAAACTCCTTTTCCCCGGTTTTCGGGGAGAAAGTTCCGGACGGCGGACAGGCGGCGCCGTACGTTCAGATCGATACCCCTCTACCGGGCATGGCACTCCCTAGCCCTCAATTGGCCGAGCTGCCACCGCCGGAAAGCCCCTTGGCGAGCCGAACCAGATTGACGAACTCGCCGCGATAGCCGAACGGATCCGCCCCCTTCGATGCTGCCGCCAGCTCGATGACTGCGTCATAGGAATAATCCTCAACCGCCGTCACGCCCGAAAGCTTCTGCCCGAAGGCGGCCACCGCCACCGAGAAGCGCACATCGTTCGGTGCCTCGCCGAGCGAAGGCACGGCATTCGCCTCGGTCACCGGTGTGGTGATCAGTTCGCTACGGTCGCTATCCGGCTTCTTGTAGCGGATATTCAGGAAAGCCAGTTCGCCGGCATTGGCCGAGGCATCCGCCGCGGGCTTCTCGGCCGCCTTGTAGCGCAGGTCGTCGTTCAGCACCGCCGGGCTGCCCTTCGGCGTCACCTCGTAGATCGCCGTAACGCTGTGACCCGAGCCGATGTCGCCCGCATCGACCTTGTCGTTGTTGAAATCCTCGCGCTTCAGCGCGCGGGTCTCGTAGCCGATCAGCCGGTATTCGGCGATTGCCGCCGGGTTGAACTCCACCTGCAGCTTGACGTCCTTGGCGATCGGGAAGAGCGACGAGCCCGCCTCCTCCACCAGCGTCTTCTGCGCTTCGGCGAGCGTATCGATATAGGCGGCCGTGCCGTTGCCGTTCTGCGCGATCGTCTGCATCAGCGCATCGTTGTAGTTGCCGCGGCCGAAGCCAAGCACCGAGAGGAAGATGCCGCTCTTGCGTTTCGCCTCGATCATCGCCTTGAGTTCGTCGTCGCTGGCCGGGCCGACATTGAAGTCGCCGTCGGTCGCCAGCATCACCCGGTTGACGCCGCCCTTGACGAAGGCGTTTTCCGCCAGCCTGTAAGCCGCATCGATGCCCTCGGCCCCGGCTGTCGAGCCCCCCGGCTGCAGCGTGTCGATTGCCTGGAGTATCCTAGCCTTGTCCTTGACCGTGGTCGGCTCCAGCACCGTGCCGGCATTGCCGGCATAGGTGACGATCGACACCGTATCCTGCGGCTTCAGCCTCTCGACGAGCAGCCGGAAGGCGGCCTTTAACAGCGGCAGCTTGTCCGGCTCGTCCATCGAGCCGGAAACGTCGATCAGGAACACCAGGTTCGCCTTCGGCGCATCTGATGGCACCACGTCGTAGCCCTTGACCGCTACATGCATCAGCCGGGTGCCGCCGTTCCAGGGTGTCGGCATGACCGTCACCGTCGCCTTGAACGGCTCGGCGGCAGATGTCGGACGCGGCCAGTCATAGGGGAAGTAGTTGACCATCTCCTCGACGCGCACGGCATCGCGATCCGGCATCTGGCCTTCCATCAGCGAACGACGAGCGAAGGCGTAAGACGCCGTGTCGACATCGACCGAAAAGGTCGAGACCGGATCGGTGGCAACGCTCTTCACCGGATTGCTGTCAGCCTTGGCGAAGCGCTCGCGGTTTTCCGGCTGTACCGGCTGCATCTCAGGCGAAACGACCGGCGCCGGCAGATAGGTCAGCCGGCCCTGCGCGCCGCCTTCCGCCGAAAGCTGTGCGGCGCTGTCGCTCATCGTCTGGTTGGCCATGGCATCTGCCTCGGCCGCAGCAGTGGGCGCCGGGCTGCTTTGGACGACGGTGCGTTTGGCACCTCCGCCTGTCTCTGGGCGGTTCAACAGCGAAGCGATTTCGTCGGCATCAAACGCGGGGGATTGCTCGCCGGAGGTGGCAGCGGACTGTCGTTCCTCGACCTTCGCTTCCTGCTGGCCCGCGGACAGCGCATCCGGCGCGAACTGCGATGGCGCCGGCTTCTTCGTGTCCACTAGCGCCTCTGGGAAAGCGGGCTTGGGCGTCGGCGCCGGCACCACTTCGCGCTTGCGCGCAGCCCCCTCGGAATCGACCCGCGCAGCCGATGCTTCAGGCTGCGCCTGGCGCTTGCCCTCATCCTTGAGTGCGATCTCCTGCACGCTCTCGCCGATGGCCGCACCGTTGCGCGTTAGTTCCAGCGTCAGAAAGGCGGCGGCGGGCACGACGAGCAGCGTGGCGAGTGCCGATCCGGCAAGCAGTTTCCTGTTCATGATGGGGCTCCATATCCGATTGAAGATGGAGCTTTGACGAACCGGCGGCACCGATCCTTGGGTGGCGGTCGAATTTTCTTGCGTCTCGTCGAATGCCTGCATGGCGGCGGCAAGCGCGCGGGCGCGTGCCTCGTTCGAAGCCTTTGGCGGGGTCAGCCCGGAGAGCTTGTCGAATTCGTCGGTCATGATCACACGGCCTCCTTGCCAAGCACTGTCTTCAGCCGCTTGCGCGCCTCATGCACATGCCAGGACACGGTCGCTTCCGAGCATCCGAGCACGTCGGCGGCAGCGGCATGGCTCATCCCCTCGGCATAGACGAGCAGCACCGCGTCGCATTGTTTTTCCGGCAGCGCCCTTACCGCCGTCCACAGCGCCTCCTGGCGCTCGTCCTCGTCCGTTTCGCCGCCGCCAAGAACCGCCTGCTCGCTGGCATAGGACTGCATCCTGTTGCTGTCACGCATCTGGCGTCGCTTATGGTCGCGCGCCGCGTTGATCGTCAGCGTGTAGAGCCAGGTGCGAAAGCGGCTGGTGCCGCGAAAGCCGCGAATGGCAGAGCCGAGCCGCACACAGACATCCTGGGCGATATCTTCCGCATCCGCCGCATTGCCCGACCAGCGCCAGGCGACGGCATGGACAAAATCATAGTTCCGCTCGACCAGCTGGCCGAACGCCCGTCTGTCTCCAGACACTGCTTTTTCGACGAGTTCAGCGTCCAATGGCGTGCCCGCTCCCACCTGTTTCAGACCTTAGACGTTGCACGGCGACAATTCCTTGGGCCGCCGACGAAAAAAATCGTCGCGGACCCGTGGAAAAAGCTAGCGCGGGAATTTTCCGACGACGGCAATCATCGGCCCCATCGGGAACAGCCGGTCGTGCCGGTTGATATCGGGCGCATAGAGGCTCGAGATCGTGCCGTCGAGAAAGAGCGCGTTGGGGCAATCGAGCGCGTCGCGGAAGAGCGTGGCGAAGTCGTGAAACCGCACCGGCCGCTTCGACACGGCGAACACCACCTCGCCCGTTGCCGTCACGCCGACACCGTTGCGGGTTTTCAGGCTGGTGCTATCGGGCAGGAAGCGCGGATGCAGCGCCCCGTCGATCACCAGCATCGGGCCGGACTGGGTGGCAAACCGCGGGGTAATCCTGGCATCGCGATAGGCGTCTGCCGCCATCACGCCGGCCTTGCCGTCATCGACATAGAAGACGCCGTTCGGCAGAAGATGGAAATTGCCCCAACCGGTGTTGGTGTTGAGCGGCGCCTGCTCGCGCCCCTCCTCGATATGGAGGCCCACCGGCGACAGGTCGTCGTGATACATGCCGCCGTTCATGGCAAACAGCATGTATTCTTCGCGATGGCGCAGCTCCAGCGACAACGCCCGGAACGAGCGGAAGGGAACGCCCGCCTGATCCTTGTTGTAGAGGCGAATGTCATTTTCCGCCGGGTCGACGGTGCAGGCGATATAGTCCTGCCCGAGATGGCTGACATCACGGCAGGCGCCGAGCGCCGGGCCGGCAAGGCCGGCGGAAAGAACGGCGCCGACGAGAAAAGGTTTTGGGAAAAGCGGCATGACAAAAGGTCCAATCGAATCAGACGTCAAGCATCACCGAGATTGCGGCGGTTCTGGCGCAGGATCATGGAAGGGGTCCCGCAACCTATTCTGAGGACATCTCACTTCGAATCGTGTCAACTGAACACCGCTCAACCTCAGACTGTAGGGCCACGATGAAGTTCACCAGCATCGCACGCGCAGCGCTCTGCGCCATTGCTGTAGGTTCAGCCGCCACCTCGGCGGCCAAAGAGGTGAGCACCGCTGCAACTGAAGAAGTGAGCATCCCGGCGAGATGCCTGCTGCAGGTCAAAGGCGTCAAATATATTGCAGGGACCTGCGAGTTCCGCCCGATCGGCGGGGGTGATTTCGTACTGCATGGCGGGGATTATTTCACCTATGTCTTCATGTCGAGCGAGGACGGCACCAACGTGGCCGAGGCCCATTGGAATGCGCGCCCAAGCTCCACGCGCGCCCACAACCCGCTCGGCAAATTGGTGCGCGACGGGGCATGCTGGACAAGCGAAACGGTCAGGATATGCGCCTGGAAGCTAGACAAGTAATTTAACCGCCCCACCTGCACGACATGGTCTGAAGAAATCAGAGTTAGCGTCAACCGCCGGCAAGCAGCCCCATTGCAATGACAAGTCCATAACACCCGGCCGCCGCCGCAAGACCACAGATCATGGAGAGGCAGGCAAATCCGCCGACGCCCGCAAGCAGATAGGATTTCGGATCGCGGTTCAGCACATCCTGCGACAGCGAGACGAGTTGCCGCTTTTCCCGCAGGGTCGTCGCAAGCTTGACCGCATGGCGCTTTGCTTCCTTCTGCACCTCGCCGAAATTGTTGCCGATTGCCCAGATGGTGAGGAACAGGCCGAGGGCGCTGACGGCGAGAGCGAATTTCCTGAGAATGTCGATCGCGTTGGGAAGCATGTCGCCGCCGAACAACGAGCGATCCACCAGCGCATCGAAACCCGCAATGCAGGCGACGATCACAGCCGCGTGGCCGGCACCAATTGCCAGCAGGCGCTTAAAGGCGTCCTCCAAGATCTGGCTGTTGGCGGCGTGAATGCTGTTAAGTCGTGAGATCTGCGCTTCCACTTCCTCGCGCGACAGCTGCGGGGGATAGTTGCTCACGGATACGACTGGGCTGCCTCTCATACGATGAACTCCAACGCCACGCCGTCCAGATCGGTATAAATTCGATAATATTATCTTTCCACGACAACTCCAATTTTAGTCATTTTGGAGATTTGCACCATCTTTGCGCGTTTGGAGCAAGATGCGGAAAACTGTCTGCGGTTTTTGACCGCATCATGCAAGGCGGCGCAATCCGGTCGCTCAGAGGCCGAGTGCGGCCATGTGAAAGTGTAGCTGATCGGGCGGATAGCGATAGTCCCGCCCAACGGGACAAGCATCACGGGAAAGACATCCGTGCACAAGACAGCCCTCCCTGCCCGCCTCTGTCCGGAGATAGCTGCGACAGCGGCCGACATCGAACTGCAGGCCTTCGAGCGCGCCGGCGGGACAGGCGGGAACGCACGGCTTTTCCACGCAGCTGTCGCAAGGATGCCCCGCGGACCAATCGCCGCCGGCGGGTAGAGACCTGTCGAAGGCCAATGCTCCGCGATAGCCGTGCCAGAGCCCGTAGCGCGGGTGGATGAGAATGCCTGATGGAGACGCCTTCAGCCCTTCCGCGCGCATCGCCCATTGCTGGAACGGTTGCCAGGGCGGATCCGACGGGAAATAGGCGGTCGCCCCGTAGACCCCGGCGATCTCGCCGATCACCGTCTTCGACCAAGTGTCGAGCGGATCGGTCCCGCCACGATCAGGCGCCTCCTCGCGCCAGCGCACGAACGGCGCCCACAGCGAGCCGCCGATATTGCCGATCAGCGCCACGCTTGCCGCCGGGCGGCCATCCGCCAGCAATGGTGCTGCATCGCCGGGCACAAAGTTCAGCGTACCGCGCAAAAAAAGTCCGTGCGGCCGGAGAGCCGCACGGACGGTTTCAAGATGAGTGTCCGCGGATGCGGAAGGCGCCGTCATTTCGGTTTCGGCCCCTGTAGATCGTAATGCGGGCGCCAGACCTCCTTCTGGATCATGTCAGCCACCTGCGCCGCGCCGCCTTGCTCCCTGGCTCGCTCGGGACCCTTTCAGGTGAAAGCGTCGGGCATCGAATCCTTGCGCTGATCGATGAAAGCCTTGAGCGCATCGTCGATCGCGGGATCGAGGTACGGCGCCTCATAGTGTTCGAGCCAGCTGCGGCAAAGCGCATTGGCGCGCTGCTCGATGCGCTTTTCGCCTTCCACTTCCCACTGTTCGTAGGAGTTGTTGTCGGCAAGCGGCGACCGGTAGAAGGCCGTCTGGAAGTTGGCCTGGGTGTGGGCGCAGCCGAGATAGTGGCTGCCGGGGCCGACTTCGCGGATGGCGTCCAGTGCCTGGGCGTTTTCCGAGAGATCCACGCCTTCGGCCATCTTCTGCATCATGCCAAGCTGGTCCTGGTCGATCATGAACTTCTCGTAGGACGAGACCAGACCGCCTTCCAGCCAACCGGCCGCATGCAGCACGAAGTTGGTGCCGGCAAGCAGTGTCATGTTCAGCGTGTTGGCCGATTCGTGCGCTGCCTGAGCGTCCGGCACCTTTGAGCCGCAGAGCGAACCACCGGTGCGGAAAGGCAGCTTCAGGCGACGGGCGAGCTGTGCCGCGCCATAGGAGACCAGCGATGGCTCCGGCGTGCCGAAGGTCGGCGCGCCCGACTGCATCGAGATCGAAGCGGCAAAGGTGCCAAACAGCACCGGCGCGCCCTTGCGGATCAGCTGGGTGAACGAGGCGCCGGCCAGAACTTCGGCCAGGATCTGCGTCAGCGTGCCGGCAACCGTGACCGGGCTCATGGCGCCCGACAGGATGAACGGCGAAAGCACGCAGGCCTGGTTGTGACGGGCGTAGACCTTGAGCGCCCCCACCATGGTCTCGTCAAAGACCATCGGCGAGTTGGCATTGATCAGGTTCAGGGTGACGCAATTGTTTTCGACGAACTCGTCGCCGAAGACGATTTTCGCCATGGCGATCGTGTCCTCGGCCCGCTCGGGCGCCGTCACCGAGCCCATGAACGGCTTGTCGGAATACTTGATGTGGCTGTAGACCATGTCGAGGTGACGCTTGTTCACCGGAATGTCGACCGGTTCGCAAACCGTGCCGCCAGACGAATGTATCGACGGCGCCATGTAGGCGAGCTTCACGAAATTGCGGAAGTCCTCGATGGTCGCGTAACGCCTGACGCCTTCGAGGTCGCGCACGAAGGGCGGGCCATAGACCGGCGCGAAGATCGTCGCCTTGCCGCCAACCTGGGCGCTGCGGGCCGGGTTGCGGGCGTGCCAGGTAAATTCCGACGGTGCCGTTTTCAGAAGCTCGCGGCAAAGACCCTTCGGAAAGTGAACGCGCTGGCCGCGCACGTCGGCGCCCGCCTGCTTCCAAAGCTCGAGCGCCTCGGCGTCGTCACGGAACTCGATGCCGATTTCCTCGAGAATCGTATCGGCATTGCGCTCGATAAGCTGGAGGCCTTCCTCGTCCAGGACCTCGTATTCGCGAATCTTGCGCTGGATATAGGGCAGCGACGGCCCTGCGCCGCCGCCGGTGCGCGAGGCACGCCGTGCCGCCGCTCCCCGCCCCTCGCCTCGCGAGCGGCGACCGCCACCCTCAACCGCGTCCTGATCTGTCACGTCGCTCATTTACTCATTCCTCTCCCGCGCATTTCGATATCTTGCGCCTTCAAGCACCGATTGGCCCTAATGCTACCAAGCCGCAGTTACTGTACGGGTCTCAATGCGCCAACGAGTGGCGCAACTCGAACACTGCGATCTGCGTCATGGCCGACCAAAAACCGCATGGCGCGAATATATTGTTTTTGTTAAGAATATACAGGCCTCGAAAGAAGCTGCCCTGCCGTCGCTTTTTGTCATATGCGACGTCGCTTTCGAAAACAGATTTTTACACGTCGACCGCTATTGATTGATGAACGTGTCCGGATTTTAGCCCGGCCGTGCCAGGAACCGAGGAACCCTACTATGGCAGACGATGAAATCATTCTCGAGGACCTTTCCGACGAGGAACTTGTGCAGCAGATGCATGACGACCTCTATGACGGCCTCAAGGAGGAGATCGAGGACGCAACCAACATCCTGCTCAAGCGTGGTTGGACGCCCTACGACGTCCTGACGCAGGCACTGGTCGAAGGCATGCGCATCGTCGGCGTCGACTTCCGCGACGGCATCCTGTTCGTGCCGGAAGTTCTGCTGTCGGCCAATGCGATGAAAGCCGGCATGTTCATCCTGCGGCCGCTTCTCGCCGAAACCGGCGCGCCGAAGCTCGGCAAGATGGTGATCGGCACCGTCAAGGGCGACATTCACGACATCGGCAAGAACCTCGTCGGCATGATGATGGAAGGCGCCGGCTTCGACGTCGTCGACCTCGGCATCAACAACCCGGTCGAAAACTACCTGGAAGCGATCGAGCGCGAGCAGCCCGACATCCTCGGCATGTCCGCGCTCCTGACCACGACCATGCCCTACATGAAGGTCGTGATCGATACGCTGAAGGAAAAGGGACTGCGTGACGACTACGTCGTTCTCGTCGGCGGCGCGCCGCTCAACGAGGAATTCGGCAAGGCTGTCGGCGCCGACGCCTATTGCCGCGACGCGGCCGTGGCGGTCGAGACCGCCAAGGACTTCATGAAGCGCAAGCACAACCTGCTCGCTGCCGGCTGAGGCCTCTTCACGAACACGAAAGCCGGCCGCAGCAGTGACGCTTGCGGCCGGCTTTTTCATTGACGGTCATGAAAACGGTAGGCCTTTGCGACGGGGGCATCCGCCGCGGGGCGACCGGCGCGATCTGAACATCGGCGGCCGTTCCACGTCAAAGAGGACGCGGAGCACCGGGAATCAAAGCGCTGGCAAGATCGCCGCGCGGCAGGCTACGGACATCAGTTGGCGGCGTTGGCCACCTTCTTGCCGGCCGACTGTGTCGCGTTGACGGTGTTTGCGGTATCCTGACCGATGCCACGGATTGTGTTGCCGCAGGCGCTGAGCGTCGCCAGAGCGATCAGGATGACACTGACGGTCGCAACAGTTTGTTTTTTCATGACAAGCTTCCTTCATAATGGTGGGCAAGTGGAATCGAGATGGAAAAAGTATCGCGCACAATAGAACGCACACAACCGGAAAAAGTTCACGTCATCGGTTGCGGCGCAATCGCGCGCGAAATTCTCGCCATCTGTCAGGCAAACCAGCTCGACCATGTCGACCTCGCCTGTCTTCCCGCCATCTGGCACAACACACCCGACAAGATCACCCCGGGCGTCAGGGAGGCGATCGTCAGGGCGCGGCAGGAGGGCTTTCAGCGCATCTTCGTCGCCTATGCCGATTGCGGCACCGGCGGCCACCTCGACCGGCTCTGCGAGGAGGAAGGCGTCGAACGCATCCCCGGCCCGCACTGCTATTCCTTCTTTGCCGGCAACGATGACTTTGCCAGCCGCTGGGACGATGATCTGACGGCGTTCTTCCTCACCGACTTCCTCGCCCGCCAGTTCGAGGCCTTCGTCGTCGAGCCGCTCGGGCTCAAACGGCACCCGGAACTCAGGGACATGTATTTCGGCCACTACCGCAAGCTCGTCTACCTCTCGCAGCAGGAGGACGAAGCGCTGCAGGCAAAGGCGAAGGAGGCAGCCGACTATCTTGGCCTCGAATACGAATACCGCTTTACCGGCTACGGCGATCTGACGGCATCGCTCCGGAGCGCGTGATCCGGCAACCGACCAACGCCGCGATGTGGCCGAGACACAAAGAGCTGGCGTCAGCTCGCGAGCAGGATCGAAGCCTGCACCGTGTCGTCCGCAGAGCCTGATCCGGTCGGCCCGCGCCACGTGCCGTCAAAGATCGAGACGGTGTTGCGCCCACCCCGCTTGGCTTCATAGAGCGCGGCGTCCGCCGCGCGAAGCAGGTCTTCCAGAGAGGCTTCAATCGGCTTGCCCAAGGCAACACCAAGGCTCGCAGTGACGACCTGCCCATCGGCAAAGCCACGGTTGCGGATCCCAAGCGCCTCGATCGCCGCCCTGATCCTCTCGGCCACGTCGCTTGCCTGCTCCCGTTCGACATCGGTCATCAGCACCAGGATCTCTTCGCCGCCAAAGCGGAAGGTTTCGCCCGCGCCAGCAACCTCGCGCAGGATGCAGCGGCAGACGGCACGCAGGCAATCGTCGCCTTCGATATGGCCGTGAACATCGTTGAACAGTTTGAAGCGATCGATATCCAGCATGATGACGGCGATCGTGGCCGCGGCATCTTCCCCGCTCCAGATCGTCTGGCGAACCCGCGCCAGCGAATGGCGGTTGAAGAGACCGGTCAGCTCGTCGCGCTCGGATTTGCGCTCCAGTTCAGCGTGCAGCAGGCTACCGCGCAGCTGATGGAGGAAATTCAGCCGGTCCTTGTGCTCCATGAAGTAGGCGCTCATCGCCAGAAAGATCGTCAGCGTCACGTAGAAGGTGATGATGCCGGTATAGGTCACGTCGTCGAAGGAGCCGTTCAACTTGGTGGTCGTGAATTGTACGGCGCACATGAGCGCCAGACCGAGCACGATGGTGGCAAACCTTGGACGTAGAGCAATGACGAAGAACAGGAATGCGGCGACATTGCCGTTCTGATAGACGAACAGGTAGGGACTGCTGCTGAAGACCGCGACCGACATCGGCAGGGAAACCCCGAGCACGGCGACGGAGATGGACAACAGATCGTAGTTGCGGGCACTCGGCCAGCGCCTGAGCGCCAGTACGCTGATCAGGGCGAAGGGCGTGAAGATGCCGAACCGAACAAGCACGAGCTGCCAGAACACATCCGGCATCATCGTCGCGTCGCCGAAATACACGCTGTCGTAGATCAATGTCCCGATAACCGCCCAGACAACGGCGAGCCTGCCCCGGCTTGCGGCGTAGTCACGAAGGAAGGCCGCCTCGATAGCGGGCGCAAAACGCAGGAGTTTAAATCCGCGGCCGATCTGGCGGTCAACGTCTCCTAGCGTCACGACGCTCATCATCGGTTCTCCGGCCTTTTGAAACGGGCAACCGACTGGTGACACAAATAACTGAAGATGCCCTAAAGAGACGCCACCCTGGTTGATACCTGCTCAAGCTCAAGCACGTTTCCCTCGGGGTCCCGTGCATAAGCGATCAGAAATGGCTTTTCCGGCGTCCCGAAGTCGGTGATTTCACCGATCTGCACTCCGCCGGCTTGGATGATGTCCGAGAGCGCGGCGCTGATATCATCCATCTGAAATGACAGGTGCCCAAAACCAGGTTCGTTCACCCTTGGCTGATCCCGGTCATGCGTGACCTTGTGCTCATGTATCTCCAGGAAAGGGCGTTCGAGTTCGGGGAATTTGAGCCATATCGCGTATATCTCGCAGTTCGAAAGGCCATTGCCTCGAGAGACTTTTTCACCTGACAGCATCCTGGGTTCACGCAGGGGTTCGCACTTCAGGACATCGATGTAGAATCCCGCGAGCGCGCCCGCATCTCGGGCGACCAGGTTGATGTGAGCAAGTCTCATGACGGTTGATATCCTCGGCTATGAGGCAACCATATCCATTGGTGAAGGATGGCGAAAGACGTCGGTTCGGCGCGGACTGCGGTCAACGGCGCCATTTCATCCCGCCGAAGAGAGGGCTCGAAAAGAGCTTGATCGCGAGATGCCGATCGGAGATGCGCCAGTGGCGGGCCAACAGCATCGTGGCGACGTCGACCGCGAGGGAACTCTCCATCGCGGTCGAAGAACTGCGGACAGCATTGTGTTTACGGGCGGCTATCCGGCCTTCTTGACCGCCGGGATGACCCAGGAACCATCCAGGATGGATGGCGGACTGTCGTCGGGCCAGTAGAGCCGCATCATCAGGATGAATTTGTCCTTCGGCGCAGGCAGCCAGTTGGCTTCCTTGTCCGCACCGGGGGTTTCGTGCTGGATGTAGATATCCGTCGATCCGTCCGGATTTACCTTGGGGTTCTGCCGCGCGCTGATCGAGTAGCGGTTGATCGGGTTTTCCACGAAGAAATACTGATCGTTGTACATCGTAATCGACCAGAACCCTCGTACAGGCGGCAACTGCCCCTTGGGAAAGTTGACGACGTAGTTGTTCGACCCGTGATAGCTGCGAGCGATGAGGCCATCCTTCGACTTCAGTGACGTCGGATAGACCGCGTCTTGCGGACGATTGGCGCCAAGGCCGATGGCGGTTATCAGCGCGCGCTGGAGATAGTTGGTCCCGTAAATGCCGGTCGCGGTCGTGTAGCCCCAACCGTTGATGTCCTTGATATCGCCATCGCTGAACTTGAAGTGCAGCATGATGCGGTGGAAAGCGAACTCGGGAATGCGCTTGACGAATGCCGCATCCAGCTTGTCCTTGTCGAAGGCTTGGCCCGGAACGATACCGATCTGCGCGAACTTCGCGACCGTCCCGGCGTCCGCGGCTGTCGGCGGATTGGCCTTCATCAGTTCGCTCAGAAGGGTGAAATACTCGACCGCATCCATACCGTTGACCTGCTCGCGCACGGCGGTCTTCATGTCGATACCGGGGTCGACCTTGCCGGGCGGTGGCGTCCAGTCCTTGCCGTAAGCGCTGAGCGGCACGAGCTTGCACTGGTCCTGCAATGCGTGAACGGCCTTGTAGTCTTCCGGTGTACCGTCGCAATAGATGCGGCCGAGAATCCAGATCAGGTTCGTTGCCGACCTGTACTCGGTGACGCCGTCGGGCAGTTGACCCTGCCAGCCGGGGCCGGTGATGGCGTAGGATTGCGCGTCGCCGCCTGTCGTTCGTTTTCCCGGCACCTGGAACACCGTCGTCCATCCGTCGAGCATCGGAAACAGAAAGTAACGATCCTTCATGTCCGGGATCGAGAGTACCCACGGCTCCTCTTCGACATTGACGAACGCGGTCGTATAGAGCGTGTCGGCATTCGGCGCGGTGACGTCCTTGAAGGACGCGTTCGGATATTCGCGAAGCTTGATGATGTGGCCCATCGGGCCTTTGCTACCCACGGGCTTTTCGACATTGGTGACGACGCGGCGTGTTATTTCCATCGTCACCAGGGGGTATCCATAGATGTAGGCTTCGACCGCGAGCCAGAATTCGTCGGCAGCTTCGATCGGATCGATAAGCGGTGATTCAAAGGCATTCGCTGGTGAAAATGAAGCGCTGGCAAGTAAACCCATTGCTCCCATCGCGACGGCGCGTCGTGTCAGATCCATGTTCGCCTCCTATTTGCCCTCATGGCGCCAGGACGTTAGCACATGCTAATCAATACCACTAGGCATTGTGCACCGCGAAATCACATCCTGAAAACGCAAGGGCCGAATTCGGCTTTGCACTGGCGGACATCATAGCAAGCGTGCCGGTGCATCCGATCACTGAAAGCCAAATGGTTCAACGCGCATACGACGCCGACGGTCTGGAGCCCACGACAGCAGACCACGACCGGAAACGGCGCAAAACACCGATGCCGAAAGAAAAGAGCGTCATGATAACGCAATGAATGAACATATTTTTATGTAATTTCGAGCACCATCCCCCGAATGAACAATACGGATAAAGATCATTCCCGATATTACGCAACGCTGAATATCAACTTCAGAACAAAATTTACGACAACATTCCCAAGACAATAAGAATTTTTGGAGAATTGAACTTCGCGTCCATGAGTTTCACCATTCGATATTTTTTGGGAACCAAGTTCTGCCCAGTCCGTTTAGAAAGGACATATACCTTTCTGACGCTTCCTCTGCCGCCTGACAAATGGCCGTCTTTGCGCCGAGATTCGACACGCGGGAGCGTTCAATGACCAGACATATCAAGTATGAAAAAGAGGCACTGCTGCGCGGCTGGGATGCCGTCTACGATCTGGAAGAGTTCATTCTGGCCTACAGCCTGGCGCCGCTCGCGGCGCGTGAAATCTTCGCGAAAGCCGGCCCCCGCAGGCTCGATCTCGCTAACGCTATGGACGCCCGAAAGCTGGTAACGGCACGACACTCGATGATAACGCGCTTATGATCCGCGCTTGACTGATGTCGGTTGCCTCCGTGCGATATTGCGCGCAGGGTATTTGGTCGACAGCGATTGAAGCGGGCGCTGTCGCGAACGGGTCTATGTGCCTGTGCCCCAACAAAAGGAGGACGTCATGTCTTCCAGCCATCCCAAATATTATCTTGATGCAGACGACCTCAACCTGTTGGTCGAGGTGCTCACGGCCGCCGGCTTCTATGGAACCACGGCCAAGGCAGATCCAAGCGGAAGGAACGCCGCGACGCGCTTCCTGATGGCAGCGCTCGAAAACGGCATCAATAGCCGCGAAATGCTCGCTGCAGCGCTTGTCGAGCGTGGCAGCGCCTCGAACGGAGAGCATCAGACGCCGGCGCAGACGAAAGCCGAAGCGATCGATCGATGGGATGATGAAGGCGGCGCAGTCTCAAGCGTCCCCGAGATCTCCCGCCGGACCGCCCCTTGAACGTCAACGGGGCGGCCATCAGCCTCCTATGTTCCAAACGGGAGAATGCGATGCACACACTACCCAGCCTGACGGGCCACCATCTCAGCCCCAGCGAACTTTCAGTGGTGCGGCGGGTTTTCGAAGCGACCTGTTTGAAGACACGACTCCAGGAACGCGGCATACGGGCCGATCGCCTGGCGAGGTTCATCATGGATGAACTCCGGTTCGGCAACACCGATGAATCGTCTCTTCTCGAATGTGCCCTTTGGCACGAGACGCGGCGCATTCCATCCGCAGCCAAGAGCCATTCGATCGTCGACATCCGTACAGCAAGAACCCGCGAGGGCCGCGATCCCGGCCAAACGGTAAAAACGGGTGCTCCTCATCATCGAGACACTCGCTAGCCGTCTAGCCCCACGCAGCTAGCGCCGTCCTCCAACCATCTGACCTCAAATTACCTGGCCGCCCCTCACGGGCAGCCAGCACGACCAGGCACGTCGCCTGGAGCATGGCAGAGAACCCTCTAACCACAGGAGCCATCATGGCCAAGGAAATCAAAACACTGGACGTGCTTTTTCACAACACATTGAAGGACGTCTACTTCGCCGAGAGCAAGATCATCGACACGCTGCCGAAGATGCGGGATGCCGCCAAGAGCAAGCCGCTCAAGGATGCATTCATCAAACATCTCACAGAGACCAAGGTTCACGTCGAGCGGCTGGAAGAGGTCTTCAAGATCATCGGCAAGAAGCCAGAAAAGAAGACATGTGACGCCATCATGGGCATCACCAAGGAAGGCGCCTCGGTCATGGACGAGTACGAAGGCTCGCCCGCGCTCGACGCCGGATTGCTTGCTGCCGCACAGGCTGTCGAGCATTACGAAATGTCACGCTATGGCACATTGCGCACCTGGGCGCTGGAACTGGGCATGAAAGATGCCGCCAAGCTTCTTCAGACGACGCTCGACGAAGAACAGGCAACGGACATTGCTCTGACCGCGATCGCCACCAAGGTCGTCAACCAGAATGCAGAAAAAGCGGCTTAGCCCAAAAAGCTGGCTTGACCCTATAGAGCCGGCCAAAGCCTGAATCTCAAGCAGGCATCAAGCAACGAAGGGCGGCCCTGTGGCCGCCCTTCGTCAATCGGGCTTTAAGTGTCGGCAATTTACTTAGCGCGGCGCCAGACACCGTTGACGCCGTCACCCTTGACGTCTCCGGCCTTCTTATCTTCGGCATACGTATAAAGCGGCTTGCCGTCGTAGGCCCACATCTCCTTGCCGGCCGCGTCCTTGACCAGCGACCACTCGCCTTCAGCCTTCGATTTCGCGGCGGCATGGAACGCCGGCCACATCTTCAGGCAATCGGTGTCGCAGTTCGACTTGCCCTTGGTGTCCTTGTCGAACGTGTAGAGGGTCATGCCGTTTCCCGTGGTCATGACCTTGCCCACCTTCGTGTCGACCATCTTGGCCGGTTCGGCGGCATAAGCCGACCATGACGTAGCAGCGGCTACGCCCAATGCGATTAGAAGCGTTTTCATGATTTTTTCCCATCGGGGATGCCAGCGGAATGCCGGTAGTGCCCGAAGTCTAACGCACAGGAACGCGTAGCTTCAGTGGCGGTTCCATGACGGCACCAACTTGACGGGCTGAAAGCAAGCCCGCACCTGTGCAGAGACGGGCAGAACCAGACGAGCCCGCAGGTCGGCAACGTTCTATGATGTTCACTGGGTCAGGCTGTCAGACTGCGTTGTCGGCGCGGCCCCTGTGAACATGATCGTCGCAGGCCTGAATGCCCAGACCAGTAGGATAGTCATGGTGACGATGAGCAGAGAGAAAACGAGACGAGTTGACATGGCGCCTTCCTCCATATTCGGAGCACTGTGAATGCAGGTTGCAGCATTCGTCGCCGTTGTCAGGTCGAACTTTTCTGGCAAGGAGACGCGCGGGCGCCTTCCTTATGGCCTCGCGGTCCGTGCGGTTCAGGAGCATTTTCAGGTATCCGGTCGCCGCATAGCAATGGAAGAAAGTGTACCACATTTCTTGCTTGCGAGGGGCGGCGGAATTACCGGGTCAAACGATCAATTGCACGATATGGGAGAACGGCGTCATCGCCCACCGGCCGTTGTCGTCCTTGGCTGTTCTGTAAATGATGAAATCACGGCCGATGGTGAATTTCCCATGCATGGTGATCTCGTTACCTGTTGAGAGCACGGCTCGAAGCTCGGTTGCTTGACGTTTCTCAATTTGGTCACTGATCAAATCGGCGAGGACCTGATCCACGATACCAGGCTTTGAATCAATCAATGGACCACCCCCGATTTTTTTGAGACACCGTGCGGATGCGACGACGTCGGCACGGCAAACGTGACCACCCGGAACTTGCCGCAACTCATGTTTGAGCTTAGAGCATCCTGCTTTCAAGTGGAATCACCGGCCGCGGCCAAGATGCTCCGGAATCAACTTGGCGGAATGTCCCCGGTTCTGAACCACCCTCGCCCTGGCCAGGTGGCCCCCACCGTTCGCTCGGGAGCTTCTGGTGGTTCATCGCCACGTCGATCCGGTCTTCGTCGCATTCCAAGCCACAGAGAACAGCTGATCCCTCGGCGGAGAAAGCTGCAACTCCAGAGGGATATCGATCAAGCCGGACGAATAGCAGAGCGCACTTCGGCCAGCATGCACGACCGCCTCAATTGAAACTCAATCGACGCGCTATGGTAGAACCAAGTTGATTTGGCCGAATGTGGCTTTCGCGGTATCAGAACGTCGAACCGCCCCAATCCCCTAAATTCTCGACAGACAGCAAGCTCGGTTTCAGTGCTTGCGGCAAGCGCTTCGTGACGAGGCAGATCTCTTTCGATCCGTTTGTTCGTCCGCTCCATTGCAACGAGCATCATTCATCCGTCGGCAGCCAGCGCGAAAGTGCGCGACGGCTGTTCCTGCCGGTTGCTCTTACGAACGCTTGAGGAGGATCGAGACTACTATGAATACGCTCTCTTTCACGAAACGCATCATCCGCGGCCCGGCCGACGCACCGCCGATCCACCGTTTTCACGTTGGGCAGCTCGTGCGCTCCAAGGGGGCGTTGACGCGGGAATCGATGACCGGCGAAACCTACCGCATTACCGCGACCCTGCCGATCCGCGACAATGCGCTCCAGTATCGCGTGCAGAGCAGCCGCGAAATCCATGAGCGGGTGACGGATGAGGGCAATCTCGAAATGATCGTCGGCACCGGCAAAGATGGGCCAGCCCTCGCCGAACGGACGTTCAGGCGAACGCATATCCTGTAAGGACCAATGTGCAGGCCATGCGACGGGTTCAGCCACAGGAGGCGATCATGAAGTACCACATACCGGCTCAGATCTACCTCTTCGACTATCGTGGTCTGTTTGCCTGGATCGCCGTTGCGGTCGCCATCGCTGTCGTCATTGCCACGATCCTTTTTGGCCGGATCCTGTGACGGCACATCACGAAGCCGAACGCCTATCCGCACTCACCACCCGGCCGACCGCTTGCCGCGGCGGTCTATAGCCTGAAAGGACCATCCCATGACGCTGAGCTTCCCAAACCAAAGCCGAAGTTTCGACGATACAAGAAAAGCCGTTCGCTTCCTCGGCCACGATGGCATGCTCGAGGTGCCCTTCTACGTCGAGGCGGAAGCACTCGCCCACGGCGCACCGACCCGAACGACCGAGGCGGCCTGCCTGAACGCGTTCGACGCCGCACGCACCAAGATCTACGACGTCGCAAAAGCAGCCTACGCCCACGGGCGCCGGACGATCTATGTCCTGACGGCCGCGGACTTCCGCTAGGATCAACACCACAGCACATCGCCGGCCTGCAGGCCAAAACCTGTATCGCCTCCGATGGGCCCGTCCTTAAGCCGCCGGTAACGGGGCAGCCGCCATACCTGTTGCGAGCAACGCATCAGGGACCGGCATGGCGGACGCACAACACGAAACGAACACAACCGGCAAACAGCCGGGCCGCGTCGTTATCATGACGGCAGGCGGTGAAAATCCGTGGGTCATGATCAATGCGCTCGCCGCGCGTTTTGACGATATCGTCGTTCTCCAGGAACAGCCGGAATCCAAGGGACTATTCCTGCGCCGGCGGGCACGAAAGCTCGGCTGGCCGATGGCCCTCGGACAACTGGCGACCATGGTTGCCTCGCGTTTCGGCAAGCGCTTTACCCGGAAGCGGGCGCACGAAATCCTGCGGCTCTACGGCGCATCGGCAACACCCGACCCGCGTGTGCCAGTGCGGCAGATCCTTTCGATCAATGACAACGAGGCGGTCGCCCATATCCGGCAGCTCGCGCCAGGGGTCGTCTTTCTCATCAGTTGCCGCATGCTGAAGCCGGCGGCCCTGGCGCAGATCCCCTGCCCTGTGATCAATTTCCATGCCGGCATCAATCCGCGCTATCGCGGCCTGATGGGCGGCTATTGGGCCCGCGTCAGTCACGACGTCGGCAATTTCGGCGCGACCGTGCATCTGGTGGACGAAGGCGTCGACACCGGCAGCATCCTCTACCAGTCGCGCCAGACGCCTGATCCCCGCGATACCATGCACACCTATCCGCTGCTGCAGACGGCCGCTTCGACCGACATCGCAATCGCCGCCCTCGACGACGCCCTCAAGGGCCGGTTGCGGCCACTCGATGTCGCAGGCCCGTCGCAACAATGGTATCATCCACCGATCTGGACCTGGCTATGGACCGGAATTCGGCGCGACATCTGGTAGGAAAAACACCCGCAATCGACCGCTGGTCGCTTGCCGCATCTGGCCGCCCGCTGGCCCTTAAGACCCTGAAATTTCTGGTACTCCCCAGGCGATGGATATCCCGAAGCGCGGGCTTGTCCGCATCGCCGCAACGCGTAGAGTGCCAGGGGCTTGCGACGTTCTGCGCCGGCGTCGTTTTTGGACATATCCAACGTCGTGGCGAGATGAGCCACGACGCCCGGACATAAGCATTGTCGCAGGAAGAGGAGAACGACACCCGATGGCAGATCGCATAATCGTCTACTGGCGCGACATCCCGGCCCAGGTCATCATCAAGAAGGGCCGCACGACCGCCAAGCGCGAGCTTTCGCTGCGCTTCACCGAGGCGATCGACATGTGCGCCATGCGCACGGGTGCCGCCGAAACCGACGACTACCTTGCGGAATGGCGTAAGGCCGAGCCCGAGCCTGTCTCCGACGACCTGGAGGCGGAAGCCGATCGCGCCGCCGCCGAACTCGAAGCGGCCTTTGATCGTGAACGCCTGGTCGCGCTCGTCAAATCCGGGGGCCGCGACAATGGCTGAGCCGAAGGTTGCAAACGCGGCGGAGGCGAAGATCGTCAAGGGCAATGCAGCGGCCGCCGCCAAGGCTGCGACCGGCGCCTTTACGCCATCAGGCGTCTCGCCGAGCCGTCGCTCGCGCCACAAATACACGGTTCGCCTCTGGGCCGTGCGCAACTCGCGCTTCCTCGAATGGTTCTACAACCGTTTCGCCGACCTGTTCCTGCTTCTGCATCCGCTCTGGAACGCGATCGGCTACGGACGCGTCGAGCGGCCGGTGACCTTCGTCGAACGCCACGTCAAAGGTTTCCTGTTCGACTGTCGCATGTGCGGCCAGTGCGCATTGTCGTCGACCGGCATGTCCTGCCCGATGAACTGTCCGAAGCAGTTGCGCAACGGCCCCTGCGGCGGTGTGCGCGCCAACGGCAACTGCGAGGTCGAGCCGGACATGCCCTGCGTATGGGTGCAGGCGTGGAAAGGCTCGCAGAACATGACGAAGGGTGATGCGATCCTGAACGTGCAGAAGCCGGTCAACCAGTCGCTGCGCGAAACCTCCTCCTGGCTGCGGGTGACGGCCGAAGCGGCTGCCCGGCGTGAAGCACAGGCGAAAGAGAAGCAGGCATGAGCCCCGATTACAATCCACACGATCCAGGCGCCCCGCTCGACCCGCTGCCCGGCCACTCCTCTCGCGGGCGGCTCGAGCGCGTGCTGCGCCGCGGAGAGTTCGCCGTGACCGCCGAGCTCAACCCGCCCGACAGCGCCAACCCGCAGGATGTCTACGAGCGCGCGGCGATCTTTGACGGTTGGGTCGACGGCATCAACGCCGTCGATGCCTCCGGCGCCAACTGCCACATGTCGTCCGTTGGCATCTGCGCACTGCTGACACGCATGGGCTACGCCCCGATCATGCAGATCGCCTGCCGCGACAAGAACCGCATTGCCATCCAGGGCGACGTGCTCGGTGCGTCCGCCATGGGCGTGCAGAACGTCATGTGCCTGACCGGAGACGGCGTGCAGGCCGGCGACCAGCCGGGCGCCAAGCCGGTCTTCGACCTCGATTGCATGTCGCTGCTCGAAACCGTGCGCATCATGCGCGACAATTCCAAGTTCCTGTCGGGCCGCAAGTTGACGACGCCGCCACAGGTGTTTCTCGGCGCCGCCATCAACCCCTTTGCCCCGCCCTACGACTTCCGCCCCTACCGTCTCGCCAAGAAGATCGAGGCCGGCGCGCAGTTCGTGCAGAGCCAGTACTGCTTCGACGTGCCGATGTTTCGCGAATACATGAAGAAGGTGCGCGACCTCGGCCTCGACGAAAAATGCTTCATCCTCGTCGGTGTCGGACCGATGGCGTCGGCCAAGACCGCTCGCTGGATCCGCTCCAACGTGCCGGGAATCCACATTCCCGACAGCATCATCGCGCGGCTCGAAGGCGCGCAGGACCAGAAGAAGGAAGGCAAGCAGCTCTGCATCGACATCATCAACGAGGTCAAGGAGATCGAAGGCGTCTCCGGCGTCCACGTCATGGCCTATCGCCAGGAAGAATATGTCGCAGAGATCGTGCATGAATCAGGCGTATTGAAGGGTCGCCAGCCCTGGAAACGCGAAACGCTGCCGGCCGATGCGCTGGTGGCCGAACGGCTGGAGCACATTCGCGAAGGCAAGGAAGAAAACCAGCAGGAGATGGCAGGCGCTGCAGCCCACCACCCCCACTGAAACAATTGAAGACACACCGGCGCCGGCAGACCCGGCCGCTTTCATCGATCACGGGTGAGACAACGAAACCCGACGCCACAGGATCAAAGGATCTTACATGACCCGTACCATCGTCGCTTCCGCCACCCGCGAAATCATCATCGGCTTCGACCAGCCCTTCTGCGTCATCGGCGAGCGCATCAACCCGACCGGACGCAAGAAGCTGGCCGCGGAGATGATCGAGGGCAATTTCGACACCGTCATCAAGGACGCGCTGGAACAGGTCGCCGCCGGCGCAACGATGCTCGACGTCAATGCCGGCGTCACCGCGGTCAACCCGAACGAGACCGAACCGCCGCTGCTGGTCAAGACGCTGGAAATCGTCCAGGGCCTCGTCGACGTGCCGCTGTCGATCGACAGCTCGGTGTCGGCCGCGATCGAGGCGGCGTTGAAGGTGGCCAAGGGTCGGCCACTGGTCAATTCCGTCACCGGCGAAGAGGAAAAACTCGAGGCGATCCTGCCGCTCTGCAAGAAATACGATGTGCCTGTCGTCGCGATCTCCAACGACGAGACCGGCATTTCGATGGATCCGGACGTGCGCTTCGCCGTTGCCAAGAAAATCGTCGAGCGCGCCATGGATTACGGCATCAAGCCGCACGACATCGTCGTCGATCCGCTGGTGATGCCGATCGGTGCGCTGGGCGACGCTGGCCGGCAGGTGTTTGCGCTTCTGCGCCGTCTGCGCGAGGAGCTGAAGGTCAACACCACCTGCGGCCTCTCCAACATCTCCTTCGGCCTGCCGCATCGCCACGGCATCAACGCCGGCTTCATCCCCATGGTCATCGGCGCCGGCATGACGTCCGCGATCATGAACCCCTGCCGTCCGCAGGAAATGGAAGCCGTTCGCGCCGCAAACGTTCTGAACGGCACCGACGCCAACTGCACCAACTGGATCAGGACCTATCGCGACCACAAGCCGGCAGAAGGCGGCCATGCCGTGGCGGCGGCAGCGGCTCCGGCAGCCTCCGGCGGCCGTCGCGGCGGGCGCGCCGCGCGCACCGGCGGGGCAGCAGCAAGCGAATAGGTTTTCGCCCTGCGTCGAACTGCGAGCCAAGGAACAATCTGGTCACGAGAAGCGACCTGCGCCTCTTCGCCCTGATTGTTCCCTTGGTCCTCATCGCAAGATATGCGTTAGTTGAGGATGCGGCCGGGTTCGAAAGGTTCTACGCTGACCTCAGGATCCATGTTCTGGCGGTCCTGATTGTAAACCTCGCCGTGCTCGCCGTCATATTGATGGCAGCATTCACGAAGAGGATCGACTTCGGTTCCCAGGGGTGGGTCATAAAGATCTTTTCCTGGGCAAGCTCTATCTCACTGGCAGCCGCGCTTGCCTGGGCAATCGCGGCGGCAAATCTGACCACGGCATCATAGTCAGGCATCCGACCGCCGCTATCGCGGCACAAGAGTAGGGATCAACGATGACAACGCGCCGACTTCACCTGGACACCTTTACGCTCTGGTTCGAAGCCCCCTTCGTGATCGCGCTTCGACTGCACGAAATGCAGATGGCGGCAATGACCGGCAAGAGCCAAGATTCGACCGAGATTACCCGCATGGTGTCGGAGAAGATCGCCGCCACCGCCGAGAGCGCGATTGCCGTGAACATGGCGCTCTGGCGCGCCGCCTTCGACAATACGATGCGGCTGATGACCGGCGGCAATGCATCCTTTGGCCTGGGTGGAACGGCGATTGCCTCTGCCGCGCTCAAGCCCTATGGCAAGCGGGTGCGCGGCAATGCAAGGCGGCTGTCGCGCAAGTCGTCGTGAACGGATACGGCCGCGACAGCGCGCCCCTGACGAAATGATGCTCGCAGATCTTTCCATGTCGGGATCTGACAACTATCAGGCTGCATTCCGGTGCAGTCTGAAGCCGTTTACCCGTGCTTCGCCTCACCAGTCGAAGCGGGCTTCAGGAAAGACAGAACAGAATGCGCATCGAAGGCACTTCCGAGATCGAGACCAACATGACCGAAGCCGCGCATAAGGATCCCCTCGTTCTCTTCATGCCCTCGGGCAAGCGTGGCCGCTTCCCGGTCGGCACGCCGGTGCTCGATGCCGCCCGCTCGCTCGGGGTCTATGTCGAAAGCGTGTGCGGTGGCCGCGCCACCTGCGGGCGCTGTCAGATCGAGGTGCAGGAAGGCAATTTCGCCAAGCACAAGATCGTCTCTTCCAACGATCATATTTCGCCTCTCGGCCCGAAGGAGCAGCGCTACGCCTCGGTGCGCGAACTGCCTGACGGGCGCCGCCTCTCCTGCTCCGCCCAGATCCTCGGCGATCTCGTCATCGACGTGCCGCAGGATACCGTCATCAACGCGCAGGTGGTGCGCAAGGCGGCGAGCGACCGCGTGATCGAGCGCAACGCCGCCGTCCAGCTCTGCTACGTCGAGGTCGACGAACCCGACATGCACAAGCCGCTCGGCGATCTCGACCGCCTCAAGGTGATGCTGGAGAAGGACTGGGGCTGGAAGGACCTGCTGATCGCGCCGCACCTGATCCCGCAGGTGCAGGGCATCCTGCGTAAGGGCAACTGGGCGGTCACCGCCGCCATCCACCGCGACATGGATTCCTCGCGGCCCTTCATCGTCGGCCTGTGGCCGGGACTGAAGAACGAGGCCTATGGCATCGCCTGCGACATCGGCTCGACGACCATCGCCATGCATCTCGTTTCGCTGCTGTCGGGCCGTATCGTCGGCTCGTCGGGGACCTCGAACCCGCAGATCCGCTTCGGCGAGGATCTGATGAGCCGCGTTTCCTACGTGATGATGAACCCGGATGGCCGCGAGGCCATGACCAAGGCGGTGCGCGAGGCGGTCAACAGCCTGATCGGCAAGGTCTGCGCCGAGGGCGAGGTCGACCGCCACGACATTCTCGACATGGTGTTCGTCGGCAACCCGATCATGCACCACCTGTTCCTCGGCATCGACCCGACCGAACTCGGCCAGGCGCCGTTTGCGCTCGCCGTCTCTGGCGCGCTGCAATATTGGGCCCACGAGATCGACATCGACGTCAATCGCGGCGCGCGCCTCTACATGCTGCCCTGCATTGCCGGCCATGTGGGTGCCGATGCTGCCGGCGCCACGCTGTCGGAAGGCCCGTACCGTCAGGACAAGATGATGCTGCTCGTCGATGTCGGCACCAATGCCGAGATCGTGCTCGGCAACAAGGACCGCGTCGTTGCCGCCTCCTCTCCAACAGGCCCCGCCTTCGAGGGCGCCGAAATCTCCTCCGGCCAGCGTGCGGCACCCGGCGCGATCGAGCGCGTGCGCATCGATCCCGAGACGCTTGAGCCGCGCTTCCGCGTTATCGGCGTCGAGAAATGGTCTGACGAGGACGGTTTTGCCGAGGCGGCGGCTGCAGTCGGCGTCACCGGCATCTGCGGATCGGCGATCATCGAGATCGTCGCCGAGATGTATCTCTCCGGCATCATCTCGCAGGACGGCGTCGTTGATGGCGCCATGGCAGCAAAAAGCCCGCGCATCATCCCGAACGGCCGCACCTTCTCCTACCTGCTGCATGAAGGCCAACAGCGCATCACCGTGACGCAGAACGACATCCGCGCCATCCAGCTCGCGAAGGCTGCCCTTTATGCCGGGATCAAGCTGCTCATGGAAAAGCTCGATATCGATCATGTCGACACCATCCGCTTTGCCGGCGCCTTCGGCTCCTTCATCGATCCGAAATACGCCATGGTGCTGGGCCTGATCCCGGACTGCGACCTCGAGGAAGTGAAGGCCGTCGGCAACGCCGCCGGCACCGGCGCGCTGATGGCGCTCCTGAACCGCGGCCACCGCCGCGAGATCGAGCAAACCGTCAGCAAAATCGAGAAGATAGAGACGGCTCTTGAATCAAAATTTCAGGAGCATTTCATCAACGCCATGGCGATGCCGAACAAGGTCGACGCCTTCCCGAAACTGTCTCAGGTCGTCACCTGGCCGGAGCCGAAGGTGGCGGCGGACGATGGCGAAGGTGGCGGCAGAAGGCGCCGACGCAGCCGGGAGTAGGACGCCCCGCGCCGCAGCTCCGTAACGACACTGCCAGAAACCGACGCCCCTTTTAGCCTCCCGACCTCTCCCCGCCTGCGAGGAGAGGTCGCGGCAGCGGGATACTGGCTGCTTCCACAAAGGCCATGGAACCACGGCGCCTCACGCAGCCTGCGCCGCAAACGCTCCCAGCAACCCTGCCCAGCCACCTTCGGAATCGAGCGACGCGCGCGCCTCGTTCGCCTTGGCGCCATAGTTCGCCAGGTCGCGATGTTCGAGCCGCACCACCGTGCCGCCGTCGGTCGCGGGTTCGAAGATCACTTCCACCTCGGTCCGGAAATTCGGATCGAAGACCCATTCGGCATTGAGTTGCCAGGCGAAGACAATGCGCTTCGGCGGCTCGCAGGCCAGCACCCGCCCCCATTCCTTCTCTTCGCCGGAATTGCCGATCTCGTACCAGCGACCTCCTGAAAACGGCTCGACCACGACGGTCGTCTGTCCGCTTGCCGTCAGGCTGTGGCTCTTCAGCCACCACTCGCCCATATGTGAAACGAAGATCTCGAAGGCGCGCTGCGGCGGCACGCCGACGGTCACGGATTTGCGCACCGGCGCAGGTTCGATGTGGTGCATGTCACGGTCTCCCGTTTGTCTCACCGGCTGCGTCTCGCGCCATGCCGACGCTCAGATGGCTCCATCGAGGTCGGCCAGCGCCTTGAACGCCGCGAGCTGATCGCCCCAGAAGCGATCGAGCCATTGGCGCAGCGGACCCAAGCCGTCCCGGTCGATCGAATAGATGCGGCGCGCGCCTGACGGTGTGTCGCGAACGAGGCCTGCCTGCTTCAGCACCTTCAGGTGCTGAGATATCGCCGGCTGGGACACTGGCAAGGACCGGGCGATCTCTGCAACCGAGCAGCCGCCGGTCGCGAGTTTTTCGATGATCGCCCGCCGGGTGGGATCGGCGAGCGCGACAAGCACCCTGCCTTCATAAGCCATGGCTTATTATAAGCTTCTACCTATGGAAAACAACCAAGGGACTGCTATCGGCACCGCGGAAGTTTCGGCGAACTGCGCCATCCGACAAATGACATGATTTCAATAATATAGAACTTAGAAATGACTCAAGATATCAACAATCACATGCCAGCCTAGCCACCCAGCGCGATCGTCACGGCGACAAGCACGCCGCCGATCGCCGTCATCGCAAACGCCATTGGCCAGGGGCTGCGGCCCATGTACTGCCCCAGCCGGGCACCGATGACAAAGAGCATGACGAGCGCGATGGCGTTCGACACCCGCATGGCCACGTCGATCTGATCGATGAACAGGAAGGGAATGCTCGGCGGCAGCGTCGAGATGGCGACAAGCGCAAAGATGGCGAACGCTGCCTTGAGGTCACCACCCGTGACGACCCTCTGGCGGGCTGCGGCCGGCAAGGCACGGACCCGAAGCAACAGCGCATCCATCTCGGCTTGCGACGCGACCGAGCGAACGTCATCGGGCAGGTTGTCGTAAAACACGTCGCGTGCCCGCGGCAAAGGTTCGCGCTGCAGCGTCTCGATGAAGCCCTGACGCTTCACCCGCTCCACCGCCGTCGTCAGCACATGCATGACGCCATCGACGATGCCCCAGGCGAGATTGCAGCCGAAGGCGGCGATCAGCACGGCATTGACCTTCTCGCCGCCGCCCACAGCCGCACTCATGGTGCCGGTGAAGGACAGCACCATCAGCAGCCCGAAGATGATCTCCGAGAGCCGATCGATCGGATCGAGAATAAGTCGCGGCTGGTCATCGCGGGCCATCAAACATCCCCCTTGCGCGTCGATCAACGCATGACGACGTGACGGAAGCCCCCCTCTGGCTCAGGCCACGGCTGACGCAAGCCGCACCTCGCCCGCCTGCATCCTCAGTTCGGCGAAAGCGTCGCGAACGTGATCGGCCACCGCGAGCACCGGCGCTGAGGCGCTATCGATCACCTGCAAACCGATATCGTAGTGGCCGAGGTCCGGCAGACCGTCGCGCTCGCCAAGCTGCACCATCTCGCCGTGGACGAGATAACGCGGCAGCGGCGCGATCGCGAGGCCGGCGAGCACGGCGGCACGCTGGCCAGTCGTGTAGGCGCTCAGGAACGCGATGCGAAACTTGCGGCCTGCACGCGACAGCTTTTCCACCGCATCGGCGCGCCACACACAGCCATCTTCCCACATCGACACTGGCAGCGGGTCCTTCAGGTGGGCATTTCCACACTTGACGCCGGCCCAGACCAGCTTCTCCTGCATCAGGATCTCGGCATTCTTCGGCGCGACATCGGTCAGGCTGTTGAAGATGGCAATGTCGAGGCGATGCTCGTCGACACGCTTGCGCATGGCGGTGCTCATGCCGATCGAGACGTCGACGGTTACGTTCGGATAGGATTCGGCAAAGCGCTTCAGCACCTCGGGCAGGATGCGCTCGCCGACATCCTCAGGCGCCCCGACGCGCACAACGCCGTTCATATCCGGCAACAGGAAGCGCGACACGGTTTCATTGTTGAGTGCCAGCAGGCGGCGGGCGAAGCCCAGGAGCATCTCGCCTTTCGGCGTCAAAGACACCGAGCGCGCGTCGCGCAGGAACAGCGTACAGCCAAGCAGCTCCTCGAGCTTCTTGATCTGCATCGAGACCGCCGACGGCGTGCGGTAGACCGTTTCGGCCGCAGTGGTGAAGTTGCCCGTTTCGGCGATGGCGACGAAAGTCTTCAGCACATCCATTTCAAGGAGCGGAAGCGCGTGGCGCATCATCATGTTCATGGCGGCATCCTCATTCAATAAAACTGAAAGAAAGGTTCACATCATTTCGTTTGATTGAACATCAGCAAAGACCGATAGTCAAGTTGCAAGGACGCCAAAGGAAGGAGAAGCCCATGTCCGCAGCACTTATTATCGCCGCCTCGAAGAGTTCCCGCAGTAACAGCGCCACGTCGCAGGCAGTGGTACAAAAACAGTACAGCAGGAGCAAAGACATGGTCCTCAACGCCCTTACCCAGGTCATAGCCGTCCTCGACGGTGTTGTCAGGCATCGACAGCAAAGGCAGATCGCTCGATATCGGGTGGAAGCCCAGCGCGAACTGGCCAAACTGCCGAGGCGAGTTCGCGACGACGTGATGTTTACGGACTCGCTCATAGATCACCAAGTTTGATGAAAAGCATCAAACATATTCGCTGGAATGATAAGTCAGGTTGCGGCACAAGTACCGTCATGGTCGCGACCTGCTGAGACACTCAGAAGGAGCCATGAAATGTCCAATTCTCAGTTTTCATCGGCCTCGGAACGGGCATCCTCCCACTCGTCCCTTCCGGGTCTCTTCAATCTGCAGGTTCGTGCCTGGGCAGCGTGGAAGCGTCATCGCCAGGAACGCGCACTGGAAAACCTGTCCTATGACACGCTGAAGGACATCGGCTTCCCGTCGATGGACGATGCTGTGCATAAGTCCGAACAATGACGTGACGGCTTGCCCTCTGGGCGATCAAAGCAGTCGAATACAATGAAGGGTGTCGCTCTGATGGCGGCGCCCTTTTTCGTTGCACGGATGGTTCTCCGCCATGCGAGGCTGGAGGCTGCCGCGTCGATTTGTTTTCCCACGTAAAAGGCACACGGCGCGGTGCCGGCACGCCGGCGGCCGCCATTCGGCGATGCCCCTGAAGCGTCTCCGAAGGCTGCCAAGGATGGCGTCGTTGCTTGGTTGCGGGCCTATCGCGCTGCGTGAGGCTCGTTTTTTACGCTGGCGAGGACGATTTGCAGGAAAGCCATCAGCCTCGGACGGCGAGCAGCAACTGACCCGTCTTTTTGAGCTTGCGCCGGGCATCCGCCGGCGGGCGTTGAACAGAGCAGGGAACGCCCGCGCCGCCGGAGGCGTATCACCCTCCGTCAGAGTGCTTGATACGTTTCCCGCGCCTCCTGTCGACAGACAGGTCGACTTGTCTCATACCGACACCCGCCTCATCCGCCGTAAAAGTCGCAATCGGCAAACACAACCGTGACGAGAGCTTTATGATTATTGCGTATCTCTGGCAGTTCTTGTCAGATAGCGTCAATCGCGCTGCGAAATCTGTCGCTTTCCTTACAAAAGCCTGAAAGCCCTGCGCGGCCGCCTTTTCCCGCCCCATGTCGCAATGCGAAATGTCTTTGCGGTCGCTGCTTTCCATGTCAATGTCGCAAACAGACAAGCCGAAGAGTATCTTCCAAGCGACGAATATACGGCATCGCCAAGCATGGGAAGCCTCATGAACAAGCCCTTGACCAAAAAGCGTTCCATCGTCTTCTTCCTGGTTCCGAACTTTTCCATGCTGCCGTTTTCGGCTGCCATCGAAACGCTCCGCATCGCCAATCGCATGCTCGGTTACGAGGCCTATACGTGGCGCCTCACCTCGACCGACGGCGAGAAGGTTCTCTCCTCGAGTGGTATCGCCCTTGAGGTCAACTCGTCTCTCGCCGACGAACGCAAGTTCCTGGGCGGTGAGAACCGTCCGTCGATGGTGCTGGTCTGTTCCGGCATCTACGTCGAGGATTTCAACAACAAGTCGGTCAATGCTTGGCTGCGCGAAGTCTACAACCGCGGCGTCGCCGTCGGCAGCCTCTGTACGGGCGCCCATGTGCTGGCGTCTGCTGGCCTTTTGACGGGCAAGCGCTGCGCCATCCACTGGGAAAACCTGCCGGGATTCTCAGAGAATTTTCCGCAGGTCGATGTCTATGCCGACCTCTACGAGATCGACAGCAACATCTACACCTGCGCCGGCGGCACCGCCTCGCTCGACATGATGCTGAACCTGATCGACCAGGATTTCGGCGAGAACCTCGTCAACCGCGTCTGCGAACAGGCGCTGACCGACCGCGTGCGCGGACCCCACGATCGCCAGCGGCTGCCGCTGCGCGCCCGTCTCGGCGTCCAGAACGCCAAGGTGCTGTCGATCATCGAACTGATGGAAGGCAACCTTGCCGAACCGCTGTCGCTTTTGGAGATCGCCGAAGGCGCCGACCTGTCGCGCCGGCAGATCGAACGGCTGTTCCGCCAGGAAATGGGCCGGTCCCCTGCCCGCTACTATCTGGAGATCCGCCTCGACCGCGCCCGCCACCTGCTTATCCAGTCGTCGATGCCGGTCGTCGAGGTCGCCGTCGCTTGCGGTTTCGTCTCCGCGTCGCACTTCTCCAAGTGTTATCGCGAACTCTACAACCGCTCACCGCAGCAGGAGCGCGCCGACCGCAAGCTGACGCTGCAAATGGCGCGGTAGGAACAAGCGACGGAGAAAAAACAAAGGGCGGGATTAACCGCCCTTTTTGCTGTCAAAAGCTACGGTCAACGGCCGCGACAGACACCTTTCCGCGCCGTGGTTCGGGCCGGAGGATGACGGGAAGAAAGCCCAAGCTTCAGCCTTGGCAACCATCTCCACGCTGAGTTCCGTCGCCTGTTCCGTGTTTGCACCTTGCAGAATAGTTCGCCGCGGTTAGCTTGCCCGCGCGCGATTTAGCCTTGATGTTACAACCCTGGGGAATCATCAGCGCAGCAGCGTCCCGTTGGTCCCAGACACGCCACGACCAGGAGCAAGCCGCCCTATGGCACCCGTGATCATCGACCCTGAAAAAGTCCGCGAATTCGAGGACAAGGAGCGGTTCTACGCCTGGCTTGGCGCCAACCACGCGAGCGAAACCGAGGTCTGGATCAAGATCCACAAGGTCAGCTCCGGGCTGAAATCGATCACGCCGAAGGAAGCGATCGACGTGATCCTGTGCTGGGGCTGGATTGACGGCGTGCGCAGGGGCCTCGACGACAAAAGCTTCCTGCAGCGCTACACCCCACGCGGCAGGAAGAGCATCTGGAGCCAGATCAACGTCGACAACGTCGCCCGGCTGATTGCCGAGGGACGCATGACCCCGCACGGCCTGAAAGAGGTTGAGGCGGCCAAGGCCGATGGCCGCTGGGACCGCGCCTATGGCAGCGGCAAGGACATGAAGATCCCCGACGACCTGCAGGCGGCGATCGATGCGGAGCCGGAGGCGAAGGAAATGCTTGCAAAGCTCAGCGCCCAGAACCGATTCGCGCTCGCCTTCCGCACCCACAACATGAAGACCGAGGCCGGCCGCCGCAAGAAGATCGAAACCTTCGTCGAGATGCTGAAGCGCGGCGAGACGATCTATCCGCAGGCGCGGAAATAGCATCGGCCAGCCCCCCCGCTGCCGCAAGCCGCCGGCACTGGCGCGCGACGGCCCTGCTCAGACCCGGGCGTGGAAGGCGCGCTCCAACCCGGCGATATCCAGCTTGATCATGCCGAGCATCGCCTCGGTCGCCCGTTTGGCGCGGTCGCGATCGGAATGAGCGACCATATCGCCGAGCACCCTCGGTACGATCTGCCAGCACAGCCCCCAGCGATCCCGGATCCAGCCGCATTGCTCGACCTCTCCGCCGTTTTCGAGCAAAGCGCTCCAGAGACGATCGATCTCCTCCTGGGTGTCGCACTGGATCATGATCGAGAACGAATGGTTAAACGGGTCGAGCGGCCCGGCCTCGAGCGCCAGGAATTCCTGCTTGCCCAGTGTGAACTCGATCACCTTGACGCTGCCGGCCGGACCCGCCGGCGACTCCGCCGGCATCACGGTCGTGCGGGTGATCGCCGAGCCGGGAACGAGCGAGATATAGAACTCGACGGCCTTGAGCGCGTCCTTCTCGAACCAGAGATTTGAGACAACATTGGTCATCTGCGGGCTCCTCCTTGTCAGTCTGGATCCTATCCAGATAACCGAAGGACGTTTCGCAGCAGCCACAGCCGACAATGCATCGGGATTTATCGCCGCCGCATCGGCAGGCAACGCTTCGCGGTGCGAAACGGTCCTACCCCGCTGGACCAGCCGAGAATGGCAGGTCTCGGCCCGTTACGACGCCAGCGCGTCGAGCAGGGCCAGTTCGGAGATCACCCGGTTTCGGCCCGCGTGCTTGGCCATGTAGAGAAACTGGTCGGCGGCATGCAGATAGTTCTCGAAGGATTCGGGCGCCTCGATGGTCGCCAGACCGATCGATACGGTGATCGACAGTTCCTCGTCATCAGCAACGATGCGTGATTTTGCCAGTTCGATGCGCAGCTTCTCGCAGAAGGCGAAGGCGCGCTGGACGTCGAAGCCGTTGAACAGGATACCGAATTCCTCGCCGCCGAGGCGGGCGAGCAGATGTTCGTCGCCGACCAGCGTCGTCAGCCGCTTGGCCACATGCTTGAGGACGACATCGCCGATCTCGTGACCGTAAGTGTCGTTCAGCCGCTTGAAATGATCGATGTCGAGGATGGCGATCGCAGTCGTCTCGCCGCGCCGCAGGCACTGCTCGACCAGGCGCGGGCCGGTCAGGAAGAAATGGCGGCGGTTGTAGATATCGGTCAGGTAGTCGCTTGCCGCCTGGCGTTGCAGGGTCTGTAGCCGCTTCTGGATGCCGGCGGCGTAGGCGATCCGGCCGTTGAATTCAGCCTCAAGGAACGGTTTCTGGATGAAGTCCGTACCGCCAGCCTCAAGGAACTTTGCGCCGATACGCCGGTCGCCACTGTCGGAAAGCGCGATCACCGGCAGCGCCTCGTCGCCCTGGCGCTGACGCACTTCGGCAAGCAGCGCCGCGCCGGTCATGTCGCAAAGATCGAGGTCTGTGACGACCACATCGATCGCCTCGCCCGAGTCGAGCACCTGCAGCGCGTCGGCTGCCGAAGCGACCTCACAGACCGAAATCCGTTGCCGGCGCAGAATGCCGGCCAGCTCTTCACGCGAAACCGCGTCGGAATCGGCAAGCAGCACCGTTGTCTTGCCATTGGTCAGGGCACGGTCGACAGCGCCAATCAAGAGATTGATCGATTCCGGCTGGTTCTTGATGACGCAGTCGAGAGCACCGCGTCCGAGGATCTGGTCGCGCGTGCTGTCGTTGAACGCCGCAGTGAAGACCACCGCCGGCACATTGTTTTCGAGGATGAAATCGAGCGCCTCGCAATTGGGCGCATCGGGAAGGTTGAGGTCGAGCACAGCGAGCGAGAAGCTGTCCGGCGCTGCGGCCATTTCCTGGCGTAGCGCCTCCAGCGAGGCGCAGTGCGTCACGCGGATTCCATGCACCGTCTCGAGGCCATATTTCAGCGCAGTGGCGAACATGCGGGAATCTTCGATCAGCAGCATGCGCTTGTCGCTGTGCTTCTGCACAGAATTCATCCGACCTGGCGTGCGGCGCAATCTCACGTCCCTGCAAATCCCGATTTCGAGCCGCAGGCGTGCTTGCCCCAAAAGGGCGACGCTGGCTCCCAATATACTGTTATACCCGATACGGATCGCGCCCAACGTTTCGTCTTGGCACGACCAGGCGGTACCGGGTCCCCACTTTTTTATTGCGGCCGATTGAAGACGGTCCTGATTGCAATTTCGTTAATGGAGCAACCGTAAGGAGTCTTTTCTCGCAACCCGGGCAATTTTAGGGGTCGCAAGCGCAAGAAATCTGCAAAGGCGCCGGCTTGTCTTGCCGACGGAAGAACACCACCGCCGTCAACAGAAGGCGATGGTCAAGCGAGAAACGAAGAAAGGCGGGCCGTCCGGCGGCATCCGCCCTGCGGCTTACGCCGGGACTTTTACCTTTTCGCTCAAGGTCTTGATCTTCGTCAGCGTATCGAGGTTCTGGTTGACGCGGCAGTAGAACTCCTCGTTGACGAACGGGCGCACGACAAAGTCGTTGCCGCCGGCTTTCAGGAAACGCGCCGACAGGAGCCGGTTGGTCGAGGACGAAACACCGATGATGCGCAGCTGGTGCGGGCCGTAGGCGCTGCGAATGCGCCGTGTCAGTTCGAAGCCATCGATATCGGGCATATTGTAGTCGGTGATGACAAGGCCGATGTCGGGATTGTTTTTCAGGATCTCGAGCGCCACCGCGCCGTTTTCCGCCGAGCTGGTGCGGAAGTTGTAGCGCTTCAGCTGCGTCGTCAGCAGCGCGCGTGCCGTCGGACTGTCGTCGACGATCAGCACATGGTGCTTGTGGTTGGTGAGAAACCGGCAGACCGATTCCGCCAGCATGTCGACGGCAAAGACGCTGTCCTTGATGACGTAGTCGACGATTTCCATCGCCAGGATCTTCTCGCGCGTCGACTCCTGGAAGGAGCCGGTGAAGATGACCGTCGGCACGCTCATCTCGATGAGGTAGTTGAGCGCCTCGCCATTCTCGGCACCGGGCAGGTTGATGTTGGAAATGGCGAGCGAGGCCGGGAATGTCGCATTTTCGACAGCAAACTGCAGGTCGTCATAATCGCGGCAGACGATCACGTCGATGTCGAACAGCTCTTTCAGCCGCTTCGAGACCATCGACGAAAACAGGTTGGAGTCCTCGGCAAGCACGATGCGGTGCTCAGCAAGGGATTCGCCGGAATAGTACATTCCGGAAACGCCGAAAAATGACATTGATCGCCTTTAAGTAAAGAGTGTCCCCGAAACCATGCTAGAGGAGAAAGACTTTCCCGGCTGTTAATAAGACAGCCGTGAAATGACGACTGCCGGGAGGGAACGAAGCCCGCGTGAGACGACATCGGCTCTGAAGGTCTGCGGATCGGCAAGGCCGCTTACGGCAAGCCGCCGATGACGGCCGAAAGCGCATCCCGCGACAAGGGCTTCTTCAGGAATGCGGCAGCGCCTGCGTTCAGACAGCGTTCGCGCGCACTCTCGTCTTGCGAACCGGTTATGATCACCGCCGCGAGCGGTGCCCGCCGCGCGCGCAACTCGACCAGCACCTCCAGGCCGTTCATCTCAGGCATATGGAGATCGACCAGCGCGCAGAACGGCGTGTCGCTATCAAGCGCCTTCAGGAATGCCTCTCCCGACGCGAAGGCGATAGCCCTGTAGGACAGGGAGACGACAAGGCGACAAAGTGCGCGACGAACCAGGTCGTCGTCGTCCACGATCGCAATGGCGGACCTTTCCTCACTCATCCAGCATTCTTACAGCATCACCCCGCGTTGTCGTAGTTGGACCTGGGTCCAATGCCCCGAGCGCTGCGTCTGCAAGTGCGACGAGCCGGACGAGATCGGCGACGGTCCGCACGCCCATCTTCGTCATCATCCGGCCCCGGTGGACCTTGATCGTCTTTTCCACCGTACCGAGATCGGCGGCGATCTGCTTGTTGAGCCTGCCGGCGACGACGAGATCGAGAACCTGGGCTTCCCGCGGCGTCAGGCTTTCAAGGCGCCGGCGAACCGACGTGCGCCTATACTCCTGTTCCTGCTCCGCCCGTGTGCGCGACAGCGCGACCTCCACGGCAGCAAGCAAGGCCTGCGCATCGACCGGCTTCGTCAGGAAGTCCACTGCGCCGGCCTTCATCGCCTTCACGCTTGCGGGGATATCGCCTCGCCCGGTGAGAAAGATGATGGAGCGGCGGCCTCCCCCCGAGGTCAGAGCTTGTTGTGCGGCGAGCCCGTCGATGCCGGGCAGGCCAAGATCAAGGATGAAGCAGTCCGCAGCATCGAGGTCGCTCGAGGCCAGCATTGCTTCGGCACTCAGAAACGCTTGGACGCCATAGCCCGACGCGCCCAGCAGCCTTTTCAGCGCCCGCAGCACAAGTTCGTCGTCATCCAGCAGAAAAATGCTTCCGGCGCTCTGGCCCATTGTCCACCTCTAAGCCGCAGGCAAGGCGATCACGGCGCGCGCGCCGCGCTCAACGCTGTCGTCGAAGAACAGTTTCCCACCTTGCGCCTCGATGATCGACCGGCAGATCGCAAGCCCAAGACCGAGCCCGGTCTTCTTGGTGCTGACGAACGGCTTGAACACCTCGTTGCGCATCTCCGGCGGAACGCCCGGTCCCCTGTCGGAGACAGCCAGTTCACGGGTGCCATCTTCGCGCCGGCGCACGCTGATTTCAACCTTTCGCTGCTTGGACGGCATCGTCTCCATGGCGTCGGCTGCGTTCAGGAGCAGGTTGAGGATCACCTGCTGCAGCTGCACCAGATTTGCCTTCACACGTTCTTCGCCAGGGCTTTCGATCACGGTCACCTCGGTGCGTCGGGCCATGAGCTCGGCGCTCGCCAGCGTCACCGTCGTGCGCACGGCCTCGTTGAGGTCGAGAACCTCCAGCGAAGCATCGCCCTTCAGCATCATGCTGCGCAATTGCGCGATGACCGAAGCGGCACGCTTGTCGTCGGCAATGATGTCATCAAAGATTTCCTTGACCTCGGTGCGATCGAAGGCGTCTGCCATGGCGAGCCGCTGGCCGGCCTCGGCATTGGCGAGAATGGAGGTGAGCGGCTGTGCCAGCTCATGGGCGAGAGCGCCGGAGAGTTCGCCGAGCTGCGATCGGCGCGACAGATGCGCGAGTTCGAGCCGCTCGGTGGACAGGGCCTCCTCCAGCCTGCGTCGGCGCCTGTCCTGAACGAGCAATGCACCGATGGTCATGGTCTGCGCGGCGATCACCGTTAGCGCGATCAGGATCTGCAGCCGGTAACGCTCCCAGGCGGTTGGCTCGTAGTTGAGGATCTGCGTTCCCTCAGGGATCATGGCGCGATCGATGCCCCAGCGCTGGATTTCTCGCCAATCCACCAGGTTCGCCTCGCGCGCAAAGGTGGTTTGGGCCGATGCGGCGTCTCCGTCCAGCACCTGGAGTGCCAGGTCCGCCATCTGTCTTCCGATCATATCGAAGGTTCCGACATGGCCTGCCAGAACGTTTGAGCCGAAATAGGAACTGTAGACCGTGTAGACAGGCACGCCAGACACTTTGGCAATCGCAGCAACAGCTTCACGCGGGACGAACTTTTCTCCCTCCGAATCCTCGAAGATGGACAGTATCAGCATCACCGCATCGGCCGGCAGCGCGGCTGCGGTCTGCTTGAAGCCGTCGAGCGACAGGCCGGACACATACGAGACGTCGAAACCCGCATGGTGATCGCCAAGCGCTGCCCGGGCTGTGGCCTCCCAGTTCCGATCGAAGCCGGAGGAACCGGATACGATAACCGCCTTCTTCGCCTGCGGTTGAAGCTGCCTTGCCAGTTGCAGCGTCTTGCCGACATCGAACCGACTGAGGACGCCCTTCACATTGGCCGGCAACGGCTCGATCACCGACGTATCCCTGACGGCACCAAAGACGATGGGCACACCGTTTGCCAACCGGTCGCGCCGATCCATGAGGAAGCGCAGCGCCCCCGGCCCAACCGCGATGACGACATCGAGAGGCACGTCGCGATATTTCGCCTCCAGATCTTCGGAAAGGTGCTTGAGGCGATCGGCCGAAGGAAAGCGAACAATGTCCAGATATTCGCTGTAGATCTCGATATGCCCGGGTTCGCCCGATGCGAGTTGCGCACGCAGTCCGGCCGCAACCTCCACCGCCGCGAACAAGGTGCTGTCATTCTCGTAGACGATCAAGATGCGTTGGGTCGACACCGCTGCCGCCGACGTCGACGCAAAGACGAGAAACACAAGCGTCGCGACCACCAGTCGGCATCGAAATCGAAGTCCCATGCTGTTCAGGCACCTTCTTCAATGCAGAGGAACGGTTTCAGCGTCGGGCGAATTCTCAATGAATGCGGTCATATCTGCAGGCGCGAGAGGCAAACTCTTCGTTGCTGCCTTGTCCATAGAGGACACTATGGAGTTGTATGTCAAATATCTCAATTAGAATAGAGACTTCCTACCACAATTGGGCTTGGTCGTCAGCATCGGCGACACACGCAGCGCTGCCGCACTGGCCTCCTCAAGGCGACCGACCGGCATTTGCCTAGTTGGCCCTTGGTCCAACTATTCTTCCTCAACAAATGCACGAGAATGTCCGGCGATATCAGGTGGCATCACAATGCCGTCCTCGCGCGGCTTTCCGCGTCTGGGGTCCGGCACACATTTTCCGCAACTCGCATGATCAGGCGAGCAGAACGGCCGCAAGTGCCGAGCGCCTCACCGACGTCATTCCAAGAGGAGAAGCCCAGTGAACGATGATATTGCATCCACACCGCAGGAAGACATCGAGAGCAGTCCCGAGCTTCAGAAAAACGGCCTCAGCCGACGCAGCGTGCTTTTGGGCGGCACTGCCCTTGCGGCAGCCGCCACCGCAATGGTTTCGACCACCGGCGTCAAACCGGCACACGCCCAGGCGAGCACCTCGGGGTCCGCAGCCAAGCCCAACATTCTCGTGATCTGGGGCGACGACATCGGCACCTGGAACATCAGCCACAACAACCGCGGCATGATGGGCTATGAAACGCCGAATATCGACCGCATCGCCAAGGAAGGCCTGGCCTTCACCGATTATTACGCGCAGCAGAGCTGCACGGCGGGGCGCGCGGCCTTCATCGGCGGCAACGTACCCGTGCGCACCGGCATGACCAAGGTCGGCCTGCCCGGCGCGCCGCAGGGCTGGCAGAAGACGGACGTCACCATGGCCACGGTTCTCAAGAGCCAGGGCTACGCCACCGGTCAGTTCGGCAAGAACCACCAGGGCGACCGCGACGAGCACCTGCCGACCATGCACGGCTTCGACGAATTCCTCGGCAACCTCTACCACCTCAACGCCGAGGAAGAGCCGGAAAACCGCGACTACCCGAAGGACCGGGTGCTTGCCAACGGCAAGACGTTCGGTGAGCAGTTCGGACCACGCGGCGTCCTGCATACCTGGGCCAATGCTGATGGCACCCAGAAGATCGAGAATACCGGCCCGCTGACCAAGAAACGCATGGAAACGATCGACGACGAGAGCCTTGCCGCCGCCAAGGACTTCATCACCCGGCAGAACCAGGCCGGAAAGCCCTTTTTCGTCTGGTGGAACGGCACGCGCATGCACTTCCGCACCCATGTCAAGGCTGAGCATACCGGCATTTCCGGCCCGAGCGGCGACGAGTATCACGACGGCATGGTCGAGCACGACATGCATGTCGGCGAACTCCTGAAGCTGCTCGATGACCTGGGGATCGCCGACGATACGGTGGTGATGTATTCCACCGACAACGGCCCGCACTACAACACCTGGCCGGATGCCGGCACGACGCCGTTCCGCAGCGAGAAGAACTCCAACTGGGAAGGCGCCTATCGCGTGCCGACCTTCGCTCGCTGGCCCGGGCATTTCCCCGCCGGCAAGACGCTAAACGGCATCGTCTCGCATGAAGACTGGCTGCCCACCTTCGCCGCAATCGCCGGCGAACCGGAGATCAAGGAAAAGCTGAAGAACACCGTCGAACTCAACGGACGCCAGTACAAGAACTACATCGACGGCTACAACCAGCTCGATTATCTCTCGGGCAAAGCAGGCGAGTCGCCGCGCCACGAGTTCTGGTACGTCAACGATGATGGCCAGGTCGTGGCCGCACGCTACGACGACTGGAAGGTCGTATTCCTGGAAAACCGCGGCGAGGCCTTCGGTGTCTGGCGCGAACCGTTCATCGAGCTGCGCACACCACTGTTGTTCAACCTGCGCCGCGACCCGTTCGAACGGGCGCAGCACAACGCCAATGTCTACAACGACTGGTTCCTCGACCGCGCCTTCGTGGTCGTGCCGATCCAGGCGCTGGCGTCGAACTTCCTCCTGACGATGAAGGAATTCCCGCCCAGCCAGACCCCCGGCTCGTTCAACCTCTCCAAGATCGAGGAGAGCCTGAAGGCCGGCATGGGCAACTGATCGGCTGACAAGCTGAACAGCAAGCACAACAAGGCCCGGCGTCTGAGACGTCGGGCCTTGTTGCATCGGGTGGCCGCCGATGGGATCGCGTGGATCGCCGATCGCAGCGCTCAGGCCAACATTCGGGCAGCAGGACAATTCCATGACCCGAGCGCCCGTTTCGGTATATGATGCCGGCATGAGCGAAACCCAGGCCCTTTTCGATGTGCTTCGCCAGTCGGCGATACCCAGCTTCGTCGATGCCCTCGAGTGGCACGTGCGCGAGGCGCCCGACCGCAAGCTCGGACGTATCAATGCGCTCGCCTTTGCCGCCGAGCACCGGCTCGACGAGGAAAAGACCATCGCCGGTTTCCTGCATGCCTCCCGTCTCGGCCTGTTCGAACTGTCCTGGAATGTGCTGTGTCCGGGCTGCGGTGGCGTGCTCGACGCCAACACGTCGCTGAAAACCGTGCAGAGCGAGGCCTATACCTGTGCGCTCTGCGCCGCCGGCTACGAGCCGACGCTGGACGAGATGATCGAGGTGACGTTCACGGTCAGCCCGCGCGTCCGCCACATCGAGGCTCACAATCCGCACGAGTTGTCCGCCGCCGAATATTTCCGCCAGATCTACTGGGGCTCCGGCGTCGACCTGCCCGACGATCACTACGATGAAATGGTCGAGGACTTCGTGCTCGAGACGCTGGAACTGCCGCCTGGCGAAAAGGCCGTTATCGCGCTGCAGCTTCCGGCCGAGTTCGTCATCATCTTCGAGCCGGTAACCCACGCCGCGCAGTTCCTCGACGTCTCCGGAGAGCCGACGAAGGAAAGACGCAATTTGTCGCTGGTGTTCGACCGCACGCACCGGCACAGCGAGACCATCAGCCTGCAGCCGGGGCCACTGCGCATCCAGGTGGAAAACCATTCGGAGGTCCGCACCCTGCCGAGCGTGTGCATCGCCGGCGAAGCGCTGCACGCGCTGCTCGGGCGCCGACGCCCCTTCCTGACCGCCAAGCGGCTGCTCTCCAACCAGACGTTCCGCGACATCTACCGCACCGATACGATCGACGTCGACCAGCGCCTGAAAATCACCAGCCTGACGTTTCTCTTCACCGATCTGCGCGGCTCGACAGAGCTTTACGAGCGCGTCGGCGACCTCGCCGCCTTCGACCTGGTCAAGACCCATTTCAGCGTTCTGAACGAGATCGTGGCCGCGGAAGCCGGCGCCGTCGTCAAGACTATCGGCGACGCCGTGATGGCGACCTTCCCGACACCCGACCGAGCCATCGCGGCGGCCGTGCGGATGCGCGACGCCATGCGCCAGCTCAACAACGAGCGCAGCAGCGAAGACCTGTTGCTGAAGATCGGCATCCACGAGGGCCCCTGCATCGCCGTCAGCCTTAACGAGCGGCAGGACTATTTCGGCCAGACGGTCAACATCGCCTCGCGGGTGCAGCACCTGGCCACCGCCCACGAAATCTTCGCCACCAGCGCGGTGCTCAAGCATCCGGCCGCCGCCGGCCTGCTGAGCGACCGCGGCCTCAACCCGATGACCCACAACGTCACGCTGCGCGGCATCACCAACGAGATCAGCATTTTCGCGATCCCGTGACCTTTTCTTGAGGCGCGGGCCTTGCGCCTCAGTCCGCCAGGATGAACAGAAGGTCGAAAAACACGGACGGCGCCTGTGAGAGCAGCGCGCCGCTGCCATAGCCGACGATGCCCCTGTGGCTGCGCCCATCCAACCGTTAGAGCGTTTCATCTTTAAACGGAAGCGATTCTGTTGGCTCAAAACGGCAGTTCCACACGAAGGATGGCGCAGAGCGATGCGGACCCATCGGTCAAGCCATCCGACACAGTGGACGGCCGTTTTCAGCCAACCCGAAGGGCCGGATGAATTTCGGCCATTACCGGCGGCGTCCGTCTCGACCGCAGCTTCTGCTGCGCTCTTCGCCAGCCGACTTGGTTCTGGCCGAAATTCCTTCCGGCAGAATGCTTCCGTTTAAAGATGAAGCGCTCTAGCCTCCCAGCCCGAAAAGATCCCGATGGCGGTCGCCATCCCGACGAGGCAGACGATCCACAGACTGTACATGACCGATCGCAACGCCCTGTCCATTCCACCTCCGCCCATGCCCCAACCTGGTGTGGCGCGTCAGCCGCTCGCCGTCGCCCTCAAGGGGAAGCTCATCCTCAGATTTCACCCCTGCATTGCAGATGGATAGAACGACAAGCCATTACAAGTGGCGTCTGCAAGGCTGGCAGCGCGGATCGGCGGAGGCGTTTGGCCATCGCACCGCCCGGCTGCCGGCGCTGCAAGGCTCAGGCATTCCGTCGTGGCCGGCGAACCACTCTGACCTTGCCGCTGCCGCCACCGCCGCAGAAGAAGCGGTCGCCGCCATCGGCCTCGAGCCCGGACACGCCCATGCCTACCGGCATGTCGAGCCTCTCCAGCACCTCGCCTGTTTGCGGATCGATGCGCCTGACATCACTTTCGTCACCTTCCCAGGTGCCATGCCACAGGTCGCCGTCGACCCAGGTGACGCCGGTGACGACGCGGTTGGATTCGATCGTGCGCAGGATGGCGCCGGTCTCGGGGTCTATCTGATGGATTTTCCGGCCACGATGCTGCCCCACCCAGAGCGTGCCCTCGGCCCAGGCAAGGCCGGAATCTCCGCCCTTTCCCGGCGCCGGGATCGTCGCAACGATTTGGCCGGTCTTCGGATCGATCTTGCGGATGCGATCCTCGGCGATCTGGTAGAGGTACTCGCCGTCGAAGGCCGTGCCCGCATGGGCGGCAACGTCGATGGAGCGCACCGTCTCGCCGCTTTCCGGGTCGAGGGCATTCAACCTGTCGCCGGTGGCAAACCAGACGTGGCGGCCATCGAAGGTGACGCCATGCACTTGGTCTGCATCGGGAAAGGGTCCGTATTCACGGATAATTTCGGCGGCAGTTCGCTTCATCGCTTCATCCTCATGCATCTTGCTGACGATCGGGACGGCTCAGCGGCATCGACGGGAACGACGGTAGTGATCTTAAGCGCGTCGATGTTGCCCCACCACAAGCCATGCACTTTAATCACTCGGCAGGGGACCTGGGAGTAACAACACTGTCGGGAAACCCGGCATTGGCGGCGTCATCCACCGGCGCGCCCGCCCCTGCCCGACCGGCTGCACCTTGCCGTCTGCTGCAAGCGCGTCCAGCGCCCTGAGCACCGTGCGTGGGCTGACGCCAAGCGCGATCGCCAGTGCCGAGCTCGCCCAGGCTTCGCCATCGGCAAGCAGGGCCAGCACGGCGCCGTGCTGCCCCTCGACCGGCGGCGTCATCACCGCGATCCGGGCAGCGCCGACCGGCACCAGGACAAAGCCACTGTCCGTCGCGTAAACCTCGGCCAGGCCGTTCAGCGCCCCCCGTAGCCGCCCGAGCTCGACCCGCAACCGCGCGCGGTGCGTCTCGTCGGCATGTCGCGCCCCGAAGGCGCGCGCGAGAAGCTGGCCTCTCGACACATCATCCGGCCAGGCCTCGCCGAGCGTCCTCGCCAGAGCAAACAGCACCGGCCGGGTCGCCAGCGAAGCCACCCTTTCACCTGCCCTGACGCTGTGGCGGCACGCATCGATGACCAGGGCGCCTGACGCCAGCAATTCCTCGACGTCCGAAAGTAACAACACGCGTTCCTCGCCTCGGGAAACCAGGCGCGCCGCCGGCGTTTCCAGAAAGGCCGATGCCGCATCGACTTCGGCATCGAGCGCGGGAATTTGGGCATCGCGCGCCGCCTGGCGGGCGCCGGCCAGCGCCTCGCGCGCAAGACCCGTGCGCAGGCGGCGCATGGCGATACCGGCCACGATCAGCGCATGTGCGGCACGGTGCGCGGGCAAAAACGACGCTGGATCGACACCGGCAAGTGCCCGCTCGGCCTCGTCGAGGCGGCCGATCAGCACGAGGCGCCGGGCCTGAAGATGGTGCGCATGCGCCGCATTGATCGGATCTCCATGCGCTTCGAGCGTGGCGCGGGCGGCTTCCAGCGCCTTTTCCGGAAAGCCGAGATCGCGCGACACCAGGGCAATCTCGGCTTCGGCGACGACACAGCGCGCCCGCGCGACCGCCTCGCGTGGGCCGAAGGCGCGCGCGGCCCCCTTCAGCAGGCTTTTCGCGCGAGCGTAATCGCCGAGTTGCGCCATAGCGATTCCGCGCAACGCCAGCGCCGGCGGGTCGTCCCGCAGCGCCACGCGCTTCAGCGCGCCGAGCGTATCGCCCTTTGCCAGCGCCCTTGCCGCTGCCGTGATCAGCGAATCCATCGCAATCCCGCCAAACTTGTAACTCCCGCCCTGCGCGCACCCGGCGCTAACTGTCCGTGCAAACCCGTCAACGAATGGATAACCGAAAATGACGACGCGCAGAACCGGATCGATCGATGGACGCAGAGGCACGATCCTGCCTGCCCTGGCGGATCGGCTTTCATTGTTCGCCAGCCCCACCTTTGCCGCCATGGCGCTCGTCACCGGCTTTCTGTCAGACGGCGAGCCCGGCATGCTCTGCACCACTGCGGCTGCCTCGCCGCTCACGGGCATGGCCGCCATGTACGCCCTCATGAGCGCCTTCCATCTTGCGCCCTGGCTGAGGCTGATCGCCGAATGGCGAGGCCCTCTCCGGCAATAACGACGGGTGACCGTTGCGACCCCGCACACATCTCAACACGAAGGAGACACCCCATGCAGAATGAAATCGTTTCACCCGAAGCGTGGCTGAAGGCGCGCCTCGAGCTGCTAACCGCCGAAAAGGAATTCGGCCGGCAACGGGAGGCGCTGACGCGCCGCCGCATGGAAATGCCATGGGAGCGCGTGGAAAAATCCTACCTGTTCGAGGGGCCGGCCGGCACCCTGTCGCTTGCCGATCTGTTCGACGGGCGCTCGCAGCTGATCGTCTACCACTTCATGCTCGCTCCGGACTGGCAGGAAGGGTGCAAGCACTGCTCGTTCTGGGCCGACAATTTCAACGGCATCCCGGTGCATCTCAATCACCGCGACGTGACGTTCACGGCCGTTTCGCGCGCCCCGCTCGCAAGGATCGAGGCCTATAGGAAGCGGCTGGGCTGGAGTTTCCCCTGGGTGTCGTCCTTTGGCAGCGACTTCAACTTCGACTATCAGGTATCCCGCACGCCCGAGCAGCTCGCCAAGGGCGAGGCCTACTACAACTACAAGCTCCAGCCGAGCACCGTCCCGGAACAGGTGGGCGTCAGCGTATTCTACAGGAGCGACGAGGACGAGGTGTTCCACACCTATTCCTGCTATTCGCGTGGCATCGAGATGCTGAACGCCGCCTACCATTTCCTCGACCTCGTGCCCAAGGGCCGCGACGAGGACGGCTTGAACTACCCGATGGAATGGGTGCGCCGCCGCGATCAGTACTAGAGCATCCAGCCTTCAAGCTCGCGGAAAATCGCTTCGCGCTCTTCCTGGAAATGCTGTGTGACGACGCGACCGGCCGCAGTGCAGCCGGTCCTCGTCCGTCGCAATGCGGAGCTTTTGGCGGCGAGTGGCACGATGACAATGGGACACTCTCTGCTGCGCATCGCCTGTCGAACGGTGGTGCGACCGTTCAGCCCGGCAGTCCGGCGATCCTGGGGGCCTGCTCTAGCTGATCCTCCCAGGCAGCCCGGCTGTCGAAGCAGATATGTGCGTCGGGCCGGACCGCGATCGCGCTGTCCATGCTTCCTGCGGGCACCACGAGCAAGGTTCCTTCCATCTGGATGCTCGGAACGGCCGAGCCGCATGCGCTGCAGAAACTCTTTTGATGGCGGGTGGCCGGAAGCCGGTATGTCTTGATGAGGTCTTCTCCCGACAGCCATCGCAGCTCGGCCGTTGTCGAAAACAGGTTGGCCGCAAAGGCGGACCCTGTATCCTTGCGGCAACGCGAGCAGTGGCAAAGGAAGAAGCTCTCGAGCGCGCCGGAAACCTCGAAAGTGACGCTGCCGCACAGGCAGGAACCGGTGGTATTGTCTGTCATCTTTTCGCTCCCTGACCTCCATGACGCCCGTCACAGAAATTCGTGCCGCTGGTCACATCGTCCGCGACCGCCCGCTATGGTTCAAACCGATCGGTTGCGGCCTACGTTTTCGGTGAGCCGGATCAGCGCCCGGTCCTGTCCAGCACCAGCACCTCGCCATCTCTAGGGATCCGCAGCTTTGTCGCGGAAATGCCGCGCGCCTCGGCGGCCTCGCGCAAGTCCTGCCTGCTGATCGTCGCATGGTCGAGCGCTTCCATGTGGGTGGCAACGACCACCGCATCTGCGGATGCTGCGCAAACGGAAACGGTTTCATCGGCGTCCATGACAATCAGGTCGCCGTCCCAACGTGCGCCGCAGGAATGAGTGATGATGATGTCGGGCCGCGTCCCGGCGATCACATCCGAGACCGGCGGATAGAGCACGGTGTCGCCGGCCCAGTAGATCGATGGCTCGCCCTCGGCCTCGAGCGTGAAGCCCATCACCGAGCCCATCAGCTCCACAACGGGACCAAGGCCGTGGCTGCCTTCGCGCCGCGTCAGCGTCAGTCCTTGCCAGGTTGCTCGATCGGCAAGCGGCGTCACGGCGGCAAAGCCAGCTGCGCGGATCTCCCCTTCGTCATCAGGCTGACAGAAGATCGGCAGGTCTTTCGCCAGGCACGCCTTGGCGACATCGTCGAAATGGTCCGAATGCAGGTGCGAAACGATCACCAGCTCGACACCGTCGAGGATCTCGTCGATCGACACCGGCAGCTCGACCACGGGATTTTCGGACCGGTTGGCAAAGGAAGGCAGGCTGTGTTTCGGCGCGAAATAGGGATCGATCAGCACGGTGCGACCGGCATAGTCGAGCTTCAGCGTTGCATTGCGGATCAGCTGCAGTTTCATGGGGTGCATCCTCTGGCGGCGACCGGCCGTTTGACATCGCGGTGATCGTTGCGATTGCCGCAGTAAAATCAAGCCCCGAAATGCTGCTTCGTCTCCGTCGTCGCAGCCGCTATTTGGCGGCAGAAATCGCGACCTCTCTTGCGGCAGCGATGATCCGCTCGGCCGTCGGAAAGGTCCCGAGGCCATCAGGGCCGTCGCGCGCCTCAACCTCGACCCAGGCGATGCAGCCCGATCGATCGACAAGGAAATGGCCGACGAGCTGGGTGCCGAAGCTCTCGGAGATGGATCGGTCGATGTCATGCAGTTCGAAGCCATCCTTGGCATTGAGGAGCTCATTGGCCTTCATCGGCTGCGCCGGCTCCGCCAACTCGCCGCCCGGATTGATGCGGGCCGCGGCAAACTGCTCGAAACTGGTGTGTAAGGGCCATTGCGGCTCTTGAGTGCTATCGGCCGGGGCAAAGCCGGCGAGCGGCAGGCCGAAGTCGCGGTGTGTGCGGCACTCGGGATCGCACAGCACCGTCACCGGCGTCGGTTGAAACTGGAGATAGAGACGCGCCCGCTCTATTGGCGTGTTGATCACGGCAAGCGTTTCTACGCCCGCTTCGCGCAAAACCGGCTGGAGCGCCGAGAACTGCCTGAGTTGACGCCGGCAGAACGGACAATGCAGGCCGCGAAACAGACCGATCAGGAACGGCCGACCTTGCAGGTCCGCAAGCGAAACAGTGCCATCGCTGTTGGCAGCGGCCAACGAGAAGGCCGGAGCAGCCTCCCCCGGGCGCAGTCCTGGAAAGTCATTCGCCATCGATAACCGTCCTCCGTAAAGAGCAATTCCTGCAAAAATGCGCAGCGGCTTTGTGTCCTGAATTGCGTACAAGCCAAGAGATAGGGCGTTGTGCGATTCCGTCTGTAGCGGAACCGCCCCAAAGCATGTCGCGCAAAAGTGTGCCGCGGTTTTGCGATAACGACATGCGCAAAAACAAGAACTCAAAGCGCGCCAAGCGAATCTCAAAGATCGCGACGCGCTTTAATGTCACCCGCCGATCACGTCGTCTCGTGACCATGACGGCTTGAGCGGTGCGGTCACCGCCAGCTGCAGTCCCAGGGTTGCCCGCGTGCGGCACGGGCGCAAGCAAACGTGCGGCCACAGGCATGTGTGGCGCTCATCGACGTGCGGCCGCGGCCGGAACCTCGGCCGAGCGTCTGGCGGGCTGCAAGCTGGGCGCTGGCGGGACAGCTGGCAAAGCTCTTTTTCTTGGCGTCATCGGGTGCCGTGATGGTGTTCGAAGGCGCCTTCCTTGCAGGCGTTTCGCCGGTGCTCCGCGTCTTCGACGGATCCGGCAGCTTCGCCTCGCGCCTGATGTCAATGCAGCGGCCGCCCTTCAGCTGCTGGTTCTGGGCGCAGACGAGCGGGCATATCCGCGCCTTCTGCGTCCGCAACCGTTCCAGCACGCCATCGGAGGGTTCGAGTGCCGCAAGCTCAACCTTGCTGAGCCTGGCGAACTGCTCCAGCGCCCGGCGGCTGCCGAGCCCCCATAGACCATCCTCGCTACCCGCGCGGCATCCGACCCGATTGAGTTCCTTCTGGATCGAGCGCACCAGCTCGCGGTTCGGCTCGACGGTTTCCAGCACCGAGGTTTCGCTGGCCGACGGCTGCGTCAGCGCGGCCAGCTGCTCCGGTTCGGCGGGAAGCCCGCCCGCGGCCGGCGCTTGCTGTTTTGCCGCCTCCTCGGCTGCCGCACGCTCGATGATCCTGATCTTTGCCTTCGCCAGCGAAACGAAGGCGCCGGCGGGATATTGCTGCAGATAGGCGTCGAACAGATCGCGATCGCTCGAGCCCTTGATCGTATCCCAATAGGCAAGCTCGGCGGCATTGCCCTCCTTGGTGGTGCCGGGCGATACAGCGGTCCCCTGTGCCGTCGACGGGTTCAACACCACCTCTCCTGTCAGCGAAGAATTGTCCCAGGGCACCTGCTTGCCGTCCGTCGCCTCCAGCACGTCGCGGCGAACGTCGATCAGTTCGCGGGTGATGTCGCGCCCCGGCTTGCCCAGGTGGCGAAGCAAGGCGGCCGTGAACGGCGAGTTGCGCCCGGCGCCGTCCAGCGCGACATTGCCGGGCTGGGTGGCAAAGGCGATCAGCGAGCCGATGCCGGTGCCGACCTTTGCCAGCCCCCTGCCGATCGAACTGGAGCGCGTGCCCATCGAGCGGGCGAGATTGACGGCGAGCGGATTGTCGCGGCAGGCATCGAGGAACACCAGGTTGACCCGGGTCTCGCGCTCCATCGCCGAAAGGATCAGGTTCATCGGCACCGCCTCGAATTCGAGGTCGATATAGGAGAGCAACTTGGCGTCGACGGGGGCGATGTAGTTCTCGCCGTTCACCTGCAAGCCGTGGCCGGCATAATAGAACAGCGCGAGGTCGGCGCCATCGAGCTTGCCGACAAAATCGCGAATGGTCCTGCGCACTCCGGCAAGGTCGAGGTCGCGGCCGACGACGACCTCGAAGCCGAGATCCGTCAGCTTGCCCGCCATGTCGCCGGCATCATTGTCGGGGTTCGGCAACTGCGCCACATGCTGATAGGCCGAATTGCCGATGACCAGCGCCACGCGCTTTTCGGCAAGCGCCTGCGAAGAGATCAGCACCAGGAAGATCGTCATGACCATGCGAAGGCATTGCATGTCATCCCCTCCGGACATGCCTGTGCATGTCCCGCCAGCGCCGCGCATCACAGGATGCGCCAAGGGCACCGTACCACCTCAAGCTTGCCGCATAGGCTTCTCCTCAAATCGCTTGCGCCTTGAGGAGTCATGCCGTCGAACGTCGCGTGCCCCCGCCGCACACCGGCCTGTTTTCAGCAGGGTGCGGCCCCTAGGCGGCGCTGTCAATGCGGTCTGCCCGTACCTGCGACACCCGCTCGGCATGAAACCGTGTCTCGGGGCCGTCCCCGAATTAACGGGCCATGGCCGCATTTCATTCAATTGCCAAATGGGATTAGCGCGCCCTAACCCGTTCTGCTTACGGCGCGTCGAAGGGTTGTTCGCGGCCCGGGTCGCCCCATCCGCACATCGGGCAACGACGGGCCAAAACGAAAAAACGGCGCCGGGAGATCCCGACGCCGTTTCGAATTCCGTTTTGAAGAGCTGCGCTTACTTGACGATCGCCGAGCCGTTGACGATCTCGACATTCTCATCGCCCTGCAGGCCGATGCGGTCTCCGCTCGGCGTGGTGACGAAGCAGCCGCTGGGGCAGATCATCTCGGTCGCGCCGGCGCTGATCGCCACTTCCATGCGGCTTTCGCCCTCGACGACAACCAGAACAGCAGTCTCGCCATCCTTGTTCGTGACAGTCGCGGCAGATACCGCCCCTGCCGCCAGCACGCCGGAAAGCAAAGCAATCACAAATGTCTTCATCGCCCATCGACGCCCGCGGCGCCGCCCTTTTGCACAGCCGGCCGCCCCGTCGGATCGCGACGGTGGCTCCGGCCACCTCTTCAGCCCGTGACAGCCTAGACCGTCAAAAGAAGAATTGCATGCTTTTTATCGCGGGCAGGCTGAATAGCGGCTGAACGCTCCGTTTATCAGCGGTTGGGGTTTGAGCGGCGGCTGGAGGCACGGCGCTTGCCGCCTTCCTGCTCGTTTTCTTCGTCCAACGGGGCTGCTGAAGCGGCCTCTTTCTTCGAGGCGGCGGCCCTCTCATCGGCCGAGGTCGCACCCTTGGGCTCGCCGACCGTCTCCGGCTCGTGGCTCTCGATCCCGGTCTGGTTCTCGACAGGCACGTCTTCGATCTTGACCGGGAACGGCGCGCCGATGCCTTCGTCACGGAAGCGCTCGTAGATGGTGACACGCAAGTCGTTGCGCACGCCACCGCCCGTCAGAACGTCAGCCACGTAGATCCGGAGTTCGAACGTCATCCGGTCCTCGCCAAAGGCGGTAAAGCCGACGGTTGGCGACGGGTTCTTCAACACCATCGGGTGGGCACCGGCGATTTCGGCGAGCAGGTCCATGATCCGGCGCGGCTCGCTCGCATAGGTGACGGTGACGGCGATTTCCGAACGCCCGAGCTTATTGCGGTGCGTCCAGTTGCCGACCGACGCGTTGATCAGCAGCGAGTTCGGCATCATGATCGACTGGTGCTGGAAGGTCTCGATCTCGGTGGCGCGCACCGAGATGCGCTTGACGAAGCCTTCGGTCGTGCCGCTGACGATCCAGTCGCCGACCTTGAACGGGCGCTCGACCAGGAGGATCAGGCCCGAGACGAAGTTCGACACGATGTTCTGCAGGCCGAAACCGACACCGAGCGAGAGAGCACCGGCGACAAGCGCAAGATTGGAAAGATCGATGCCGGCCGCCGAAAGACCGATCAGGCACGCAAGCCCGACCCCGACATAGCCGATGCCGGTGCGGATCGAGTTTCTGACGCCCGCATCCACCCGGCTGCGCGCCATGATGTTGCCGTCGATCCAGCGTTGTACCCAGCGGGTGACGACGTAGCCGAGCGCGAAGAACAGGATGCCCGCCATGATGCCCATGAGCGAGATGGTGATGGTGCCGATCTTGATCTCGGTGATGGCGCGATAGGTCCAGGACTCGATGTCGGCGACCTGGAAGCCCCATTGCAAGAGGATCAGCGGGATGAAGAACAGCGCCACCAGCGCGTAAATGCTGAGGCCCGCCGCCAGCCCGACCTGGTCGAGACCGACCTGCTCCAGCTTGTGGCGGCGCTCGAGATAACGTCCGGCTGCCGTTTCGGCGAAGGCCCCCTGGCGCGACACCGCCTTGCCGGTGAGGAACCCGATGTACATCATCACCAGAATGGCGCCAGTGATGATGATCTGCGTGGCGATGAAGCGGGAGAGACCGACATAGCCGGTCGCGGCTGCGATGATCAGCGCCGCACCGGTCAGCATCAGACCGATGGAGACGATGCGCGGCCATGGGCGACCGGGCGCGTCGAACGGCTCGTCACGCTTCAGCGTCGGCTTGATCCAGGCCGATGCGATGATGATCAGCCCGATGACGACCGAGGCAATGAAGCTCTTGACGACCGTCAGGACAACAGGCGAGCCGAGCGCCTCGCTGATGCCGCCGAAGAGGTAGTCGAGACCGTTGACCAGCACCATGGCGAAGATGGTGATCAAGAGGACGTTGGCGCCGCGATCGGACACGCGCACCAGCCGCCAGCGGGAATCCTTCGGCGACAGCACCGCATTGGCAAGCGTCGTGACGAAGAACCCGACCACGGTTACCGCAAGCGCGATGGCAATGATCGGCGTGATATCGGAGCGCAGCACGTTGAAACTGCGCAGGAAGAGAAAGCTCGAAACGGCGAAGGCAGCCGTCGAGAGCGTCGGAATGAGCGTCGACCAGAAGGCGACGGACAGGCGCCGGAAATAGCTCGGCTCCTCATCGGACTTGTCATGATGGATGTAGGGCGAAAACAGCCGGTTGCTGCCAACAAGGAAGATGAGTGCGGCGCAGATCGACAGGAAGAGCGCAGTCAGAAGCGGAATGCGCTTGTAGTTCCAGACGAAGGTCAGCCAGCTCGTCGTGCTGCGCGACAGCACCTTGGTTTCGTTGATCGTCGCCGACAGCGCCTCGTCGAACATTTCGAAGGACACATCGGTGTTCTTCAACAGCGTGTTGGAAAACAGCGCGCGCCGCGTCGCCGTGATGCCGTTCGACAATTTCGTTGCCTGGACCGAAAGGCTTTCAGCCTCCCCCGTCAGTGCATTGATCTCACCGCGCTCGGCCAACAGCCGCTTTCGCTCTGAGGTGACGATGTCGGCCTCGGGCGGCTGCCCCTCGCCCGGCGGATCGCCGAGTTCGGTCAGCCGGGCCTTGATCTCGTCCAGCCGCGGACGGGTGGCGATCGAGGTCGAGATGATCTGCTTGGCGACGGCATCGACCTGAACCTTGAGTTCGGCAAGCGCGATGTCGTCGTCGCTGGCCTTGCCGACGAGGTCCTTCAGCCGCTGGAGTTCCTTGCCGGCCGTCGCCAGTTGCTCGGCGGTCTGGCTCTGCCCGGCATCGGCCGCGATGGTCGCGTCATTCGCCTGTGCTGCGTTCTGCGTAGGTGCCGCCGCGTTTTGGGCGGGTTGCGTCGCGCCCCCTGCGGGTTGCTGCGCATTCGGCGCAGGCTGCGCTTTGCCGTCGGAGGCCGGCTGCGTGTTCTGGGCGGGCTGGGCGCCTCCCTGCGCCGGCTGATCGCCGGTCTGGGCCGGGGCTTGCGCGGGCGTCTGGGCCGGTTGCGTCGTCGTCTGTGCCGGCTTTGCGGTTTGCGCCACGACAGCGCCGGCACCGGCCAGCGACAGCAGGCAGACGGAAACAGCGAGCAACTTTCCCACGAAACGCAATTTCAAAACCCTCAAAAGCCCAACCTCATCCCGATACGGAATCGCCCGGGCAGTCGTCACAATGCGGTTTGAATACGAAAGACGGCGGAAAGATGCAAAGGCATGGTAAAACATGCCTTCACACCCCGTAAAACCGTCAGAAACCCGAGCCCGGCTGCGCCAGATAAGCAAGTTCCGCCGCCGTCGACGTTCGCCCGACGAAGGCGTTTCGGTGCGGGAAACGTCCATAAGTCTCGATCACCTCGCGGTGCCGGATTGCATAGTCGATATACATGGGATCGCCAAGTTCGGTGAAAAGCTTCACCGCCATGGTCTGGTCCGTCAGGTTCTCGGAATGCTCGAAGGGCATATAGAAGAATGCCCGCCATTCCGGCTTCACCGCCATGTCGGCGCCGGCGCCGACGGCGAGCTTGGCTTCCCTGAGCGCCAGCCCGTCGGTCGCAAAGGCGAGCGGCGTCCCCCGGTACATGTTGCGCGGCAGCTGATCGAGAAGCACGATTGCCGCCAGCCGGTTTTCCGGCGTCGCCCGCCAGACGTCGCCGATCTCCCTGGCAAGGGCGAGATGCGAGGACTGGAAGCGCTGGTAGCAATGCTCGTCCAGCTCGCGGGAAGGCTTGAACCAATGGTCGAGCGACAGTTCCTCGAACCAGAATTTAAGGACTTCATCCGGGGTGCAGGCCTCAGCGTGATACGTCATTCGCTCCTCGTGTTGCGCAGTGGTCGATTGCTGGAACCAGGCGGCAATCGGTCCGTGTCCATGCCGCGAGCTTTACACCACCTTGCGCTGTTTCAGAATGGCAATAAAGGCCAAGCCGCCGACAAGTCCGGTGACGACGCCGATCGGCATGTCCTCGGGCGCCATGACGACGCGGGAAAAGAGGTCGGCCCATATCAGCACCAGCGCCCCGACAAAGGCGGAAAGCGGGATAACCCGGACATTGTCGCTGCCCGCAAACAGCCGAACGAAATGCGGCACCATCAGGCCGACGAAGCCGATCGCACCGGAGAACGCGACCATGACACCGGTCAGGAGCGCCGTGACGACAAAGAGGACAAGGCGGAACCGGCGAACGGGAATGCCGAGCGTCGTTGCCGTCTCGTCACCCATGGCAAGCGCGTTGATCTCGCGCGCACGAAGCACGAGATAGCCGAGGCAGGCCGCCAGCACCACGGCGGGATAGACGAGATGCGGCCATTGCGCCAGACCAAGGCCGCCGAGCATCCAGAAGATCACGGTGTGCACCGCCCGGGGGTCGCCGAGGAAAATCATCAGGTTGCCGATCGACGTCAAGGTGAAGGCGACGGCAACGCCTGACAGCACCAGCCTGTCGGCGTTGGTGCCGAGCACCCGCGTCACCAGCGCCACAAGTGCTGTCGCGACCAGAGCGCCGGCAAAGGCAAACAGCGGCACCGTGGCGAGGCCGAGGATGAGGCCTGTGTGGAGAAGCGCGATGATCGCGCCGAGCGCGCCGCCGGAGGACACGCCAAGCAGGTGCGGATCGGCGAGCGGATTGCGGGTGACGGGCTGAAGCACGGCGCCCGTCAGCGCCAGCCCCGCCCCCACCAGCCCGGCAAGCACGACACGCGGCAGGCGCACGTCCCAGACGATGCTCTCGCGGCCGGCCGACCAGGCGACCTCGACGCTGCCAGGCGAAAGCTTCGAGGCGATGATCGACCAGACGGTCGAAACCGGGATCGGTGCAGAGCCCAAGGAGACGGCAGCGGTGATCGTCAGGCACAAGAGCAGCAGTGCCACGAGAAAGGCGGTCGTGATCTTCACTGTCCGTCCCAGGTTCAAGATTGCAGAGGAGAGGACGAAAGCGGGCGACAAGGCACGCTTACGCCAGAGGGCGGCGCATCGGGCATGACGCGCCGGCAATGCAATAACACGCTAAACGTGCTGCATGATTTGCCCTGTATCGACGCCGGTTTCAGGGATCATGCAGACGACGGCGCATTACATCGCCTGCCCGTGAAATGCCTTTGCCAGGCGGGCGATGGCATCGATGTTGCGCGGGCCCGGCGTCGCCTCGACATAATCGAGCACCACGAAGCGGTCGTTCTTGACGGCATCGATGTTCTTGAAGGCCGGGTTGCTCTTCATGAAGGCGATCTTCTGCTCGGCGGTGACCTCGCCATAGTTGACGATCACCACCACCTCCGGGTTCTTGTCGATCACCGGCTCCCAGGAAATCTCCGTCCAGCTCTTCTCGACGTCGTCCATGACGTTGACGCCGCCGGCCGCCTCGATCATCGCCGTCGGTATCCCGAACCGCCCAGACGTGAACGGCTTCTCCTCGCCGGAATCATAGACGAAGACGCGCGTCGGGCGCTCGATCGCCCCCACTCCCGCAGTGATCTTGTCGAGGTCGCGGCGGTAGCCGTCGACGAGCGCCTTGGCCTGGTCCTCGACGCCGAAAATCAGGCCGAGATTGAGCAGATCGACGAACATGTCGTCCATCGTCGGCTTGCCCTTGGCCATGATGTGGATGCAGGATTCGGTCAGCTCGTAGACGTTGACCTTGAAGGGCGCCAGCGTTTCCGGCGTCACCTCGCCGCCCACCTTCATGCCGTAGTTCCAGCCGGCAAAGTAGAAATCAGCGTCGGCATTGAGCAGCACTTCCTTGGTCGGATATTTTTCCGAAAGCTCCGGCAGCGCCTGGACACCTTCGCGCAGCTTTTCATCCAGCGTCTTCCAGCCGGAGACGCCGGTATAGCCGACCATGCGGTCCTGCAGCTTCAAGGCCAGCATCATCTCGGTGAGGTTGACGTCGTTGGAGACGGCACGCTTTGGCGCCGCATCGAAGGTCACGTCGCGATTGCAGCTCTTGACGGTGACGGGATAGGCGAGCGCCGGCGTCGCGGCGAGCGCGAGGAGCAGAAGCGCCGAACCGGCGAACAATGTCTTCATGAAATCAATTCCTGTCGAGCGAGTGAAAAGGAAAATCGGGCGCCGTTGGAGACGGCATTACTGTGGGCGGTGGCGGTAACGCCAAAGGCGTCGGAAAGCGCCTGCGGGTTGAGCACCTCTTCGGGCGGCCCGAAGGCCGTCATGCGGCCTTCCGTCAGGATCGCCACGTCGGTGGCAAATTCGGCGGCCAGGTTGATGTCGTGCAGCGTGGTAACGATGGTCAGCTGCAGCGTCTGCAACAGGTCGAGGATTTCGAGCTGATGGCGGATATCGAGATGGTTGGTCGGCTCATCAAGGATGATGATGCGCGGCTGCTGGGCCAGCGCCCGGGCAATCAGCACCCGCTGTTTCTCGCCACCCGAAAGTGTCGAGAATTGCCGTCCGGCCAGGTGGGCAAGGTCGAGATGCTCGAGCGCATGCGCCACCGTCTCGCGATCCCTGGCCGTCCAGCCGCTCATGCCTTCGCGCCTGGGGATGCGGCCCATCATCACCACGTCGCGCACGCTGAAGGGGAAATCGCTCGGCATTTCCTGCAAGACGACGGCAATGATCCGCGCCGCCTCCCGTGCCGTCATCGACCAGAGGTCGACGCCATCGACTTCGATCGTGCCCGCCGTCGGCTGGGCGGAACGATAGAGGCAGCGCAGCAGCGAAGTCTTGCCGGCACCGTTCGGGCCGAGAATGGCAAGCCGGCTGCCGGGCGCAATGGCAAAGTCGACCTCGCGAACAAGCCGCAGGTCCGGGCGTGGGCCCCAATCGAGCGCGCGGACACGAAGGCCGGCCCCTGTCGCGGTGCAGCTCATCGTCTCGTCCCTCCCCATGTACGCATTCGACAGGCGTTCATTGGAAATGCCCGCCGATATCTTCGGAGATGAGCAGCGCTGCCGGTATGCGCGCCAGCGTCTTGGCGCTCAGCCCGCGCGGCCGTTCGGCCGCCCGCGTCATGCCATCGTTGCGCCCGGCATAGGTGGTGGCGAAGGTAACCAGATCGTCGATATCCTCATCGGGCGAGATATCGCCGAAGAGATAGGTCGCCTTGCCCGTCGCCTGGAAGGCGATGGTGCAAGGCCGGGTGCAGGCGGCCATGCAGACCGTTCCGGCAATCGAAAAATCCCGGTCGAGCGGCGCGCCGAGGGCGGCAATGCTGCGGTTCAGCCGCTGGATCAGATCCGCGCCCGGGCGGCAGGGGCCGCCGGTGAACCGGCAATCGGTGCAGACCGTTATCTTGTGCTGTCGGGATGCCGGCTTGGCCATATTTCTTCTCCGCCGGATCGGGCCGGAGAGAATATGGCAAAGCGATGTGATGACGGGTGACCGCCGCGCAAAAACCAGTTCTTGTCCATCGGAACACCCCGTCCGTTGTGGTTGATCGGTTCGATGGCAGGTCTCCTGGCTCGCGGGTCTTCGCGCATCCACGTCTTCCCGGCTGAACGCCAGTGACAGGGTGTGAATGCGCTTTCCGCTCACAGTTGCGGGGGCAGCCACGGTTTCGGCCCCATTTGGGTCGTCCGCTCCGTGTTCCCTTTTCAGCCGCTTACGCATTGTCGCGCTCGCAGCACCATCACCCCCTTCGTCGCACACTTCGACGGAGGTGACAACCGGCGGGACGGATCGGCCTCGGCCTATCAACATGCGGCATATTCTCATGCGCCTTAGTTATGTAATATCATTACAGTAAGCAAGCCGAAATATCCGTCCTCCGTTATTATGCATCAGGGTCGGCGACGCCACGACTGACCGTGCACCAACGCTCGACCGCGATGATCAGCAACGTCGTTGGCAACGACCCGTGCCCGATATCCCATCAATGCTGAGATGCGCGCCTTTGGCGGACACTCTGCATAAGCGCAATGAGGGAAACGATGCGTCGGCTGTTTCAACCATCCTTGGAGGAACCGCCTTCGGCGCATTCCATGGCTGGCAACGGCACGGAGTGGTGGGCGCGATTGCGCTCGGCTTCGTCGCCGGAGCCGTCCTCGCCAGTTCACCGAGGTTGCTTATCGAACTGCTGACCTGAACGATCGCCGACGGCATCGGCACCCCATCCCCTGCCATGCCTCGTCGCACGAGCCATCGCGCCGCCCCTGGGCGCAGTCGTCACCGACGGAACGGCCAACCGGTAACGTCGTCCGTTACTGTTACGTACTTGCAGACTGGCACAATCGGTGATGTGCTTTCAAAGAACTGATCGCGCCTTCCAGCGGCGTGCAACGACTTGCGCCGGGTTCGCCCGCGTTCCGGGCGGCGGCGCTCCGAACTTCATATCTCGAAGTCTTATGCGACGTAACATCCAGCCTGTCCGCGTAACTCCCGAATACGACGAGTTTTTTGAAGGGGATGATGGTGAATCCAATAGACTTTTTCGTAGACACGCTGCGTACATATCCACCGGTCGCCGTCTTTCTTGCCCTCGGCATCGGCTTCGTGATCGGCCCGATCAAGATCGCAGGCTTCAACCTTGGAAACGTTACCGCCACCCTTCTGGCCGGCGTCGTCATCGGACAGCTGGGCATCCAGGTTTCCGGCGACCTGAAATCGACCTTGTTCCTTATTTTCCTGTTTGCCGTCGGCTACGGCGTCGGCCCGCAGTTCGTTCGCGGCCTGAGCACGGACGGACCCAAACAGATCCTCTTTGCCCTCTCGGTCCTCGTGCTGTGCCTGATCGTGCCCTATCTGTGCGCGCTGATCGCCGGCCTGCCGCTTGGCTATGGCGCGGGCATGTATGCCGGTTCGCAGACAATCTCCGCGGCCATCGGCGTTGCCAGCGACCAGATCAACGCCATGGGCATGAGCCCGGAACAGGCCAAGACCTACACCGACCAGATCCCGATTGCCTATGCGGTCACCTATATCTGGGGCACCATCGGCTCGGCGATCATCCTGGCGCAACTCGGCCCCAAACTTCTCGGCATCGATCTTCCCGCCGCCTGCAGGGAGTATGAGGCCAAGCTTGGTGGCGGCACCGTGAGCAGCGAACCCGGGATCACCCGCGCCTATCACGATTTCGGCCTCAGGGCCTATCGCGTCGACGAGGCGAGCGGCCTGACGGGAACGCCGGTCAGGAATCTGCTTCCCGGCATCCGCGTCTTCGTCGAGCGGCTGCGGCGCGGCGGCCAGATCATCGAGGCCGATGGCAACACCGTGCTGCAGCCTGGCGATGTCGTCGCCTTTTCCGGCAGACGCGCCGCCCTTGTGGAACACCTCGACGCCAAGCTGCTGGAGGTTGAGGACAAGGAACTGCTGAACGCCGAAGCCGAGGTCCTCGACGTCTACGTCACCAACAAGGCGCTTGCCGGCCGGACACTCGCCGACGTCAGCACCGAGGATTGGGCCCGCGGCGTCTATGCACGCAAGATCGTGCGCTCGCTGGTCGAAATCCCGGTCCTGCCCGGCACGACGGTCGAACGCGGCGATATCGTCACCATCGGCGGCGCCAAGAGACATGTCGAGGCAGCGATCAAGGCGCTCGGCTTTGCCGACCGTCCGGTCGAAACGACCGATATTGCCTTTCTCGGCTGGGGGCTGTTCTTCGGAGCCATGGTCGGCGCGCTGACGCTCACGATCGGCGGCATACCGATCGGCTTGTCCACCTCGGGCGGCGCGCTTCTCGCCGGCCTCGTCCTCGGCTGGCTTCGCTCCACCTATCCTGCCTTCGGCACCATCCCGGCTCCGGCACTCTGGCTGATGAACACGCTGGGCCTGAACATCTTCATTGCCGTCGTCGGCATCGGCGCCGGCCCCGGCTTCGTCGCCGGACTGCAGGAAGTCGGCATTTCGCTGCTGCTCTGGGGCATCGTGTCGACATCGGTCCCGATGATCGCCTCGGTGCTGATCGGACACTACGTGTTCCGCTTTCACCCCGCGATCCTGTTTGGCGCCTGCGCCGGCGTGCGCACCACCACGGCGGCGCTCGGCATGATCCAGGAAGCGGCCAAGAGCAAGGTTCCGGCCCTTGGCTACGGCATGCCCTATGCCATCGGCAACACACTGCTGACCATATTCGGCCTCGTCATCGTCATCATGCTGGCGCCATCAGGCGGGCCGTGAGTTTGAGAGCATCGTTCGAAGAAGCAGAAAACATCGTTTAAGGGAGTGTGATTCATGTTGGACAGAAAATTCTACGACAGTCTATCCGATCTCAGCCCGTTCGAAATCAAGGACGAGCTGATCAAGCTTGCCAGGACGAGCTCGCAGAAATCCGCCACGGCATTCCTCAATGCCGGCCGCGGCAATCCGAACTGGACGGCCACAAGGGCGCGTGAAGCGTTTTTCCTGCTTGGCCAATTCGCCATCACAGAGGCCAAGCGCACCTCCTTTGATCCCAAAGCGGGCGTAGCAGGCATGCCGGCGCGCGATGGGGCGCATCAGCGGTTCCAGAAGTGGATCAAGAAACAGCTCCACGCGGCCGCCCAATGGGACGAGGAGGAGGAAGGCGAACTGCCGGCAAAGACGCTTTCCGACGCCGTCGAATACGCCATTCGCTCCTTCAACTTCGAGCCGGACGCCTTCGTGCACGAGCTCACCGATTCCATCATCGGCGACAACTATCCGGTGCCCGACCGGGCGCTCCATCACAACGAGATCATCACCCATGAATATCTGATGTGGGCGATGTGCGCCGGCCACCGGCCCAAGGCGACGTTCGACCTCTACCCGGTCGAAGGCGGCACCGCCGCCATGTGCTACATCTTCAAGGCGCTGAAGAACGCCCGCCTGCTCAACGCCGGCGACACGATCGCACTCGGCACGCCGATCTTCACACCCTATCTGGAAATGCCGGAACTGGAGGACTACGACCTCAAGACCATCAATGTCAGCGCCGAGCAGGAGGATCGCTTCCAGTTTACCGACGAGGATATCAAGGCGCTCGAAAACCCCAAGGTGAAGGCGCTGTTCCTGGTGAACCCCGGAAACCCGTCCGCCGTTGCCATGGATCCGGATTCGATCAAGCGCCTCGTCGACCTCGTCACCAAGAAGCGTCCCGACCTGATCGTGCTCACGGACGACGTCTACGGCACCTTCGTTCCAGGCTTCCAGTCGCTGCTCGGTCATCTGCCGCGCAACACGATCGGCGTCTACTCGTACTCGAAGTATTTCGGCTGCACCGGCTGGCGCCTCGGCGTCATTGCGGTGGCGCAGGACAACATCTTCGACGAGAAGATCAAGGCGCATGGCGAGCCGATCCAGAAGCTCCTGGAAAAGCGCTACAAGGCGATGACGCCGAAGCCGCGCGACGTGAAGTTCATCGATCGCATCGTCGCCGACAGCCGCGACGTGGCGCTGAACCACACCGCCGGCCTGTCGCTTCCGCAACAGGTGATGATGTCGCTCTTCGGCCTCGTCGAGCTGATGGATGTGGAGAAGGCCTACCAGAAGGCCTGCATCGCCATCTGCACGAAGCGGTTCTGGAACCTGATCGAAGGCATGGGCGTCGAGTCGAATCCCGGCATCTATTTCGACCACTATTACGGCATCATCGACTTCGAGTTCTGGCTGCGCAAGTATGTCGGAGAAGATGTCGTCGCCTGGGTGAAGGAGAACATTCACCCGCTCGACATCCCCTTCCGGCTCGCCGAAGACTACGGCATCGTTCTCTTGAACGGTTCTGGTTTCGATGCGCCGAACTGGTCGGCACGCGTCTCCTTCGCCAATCTCAACGACGATGCCTATACCCAGATCGGCACTGCCGTCCGCTCCGTGGCGCGCGGTTACGTCCAGGCCTATCGCGCTTCCAAGGGCATTCCGATCAGCTGATGCACCAAAGGCGCCGGCCGCCTCTGGGCGGCCGGCGATTTCAACCCGCTCGCCTCGCCTGACCGCCTCGTTTCCTGAGCCGCATTCCCGCGCGTCCGAAAATCGACCGAAGGCTTCAGGCGCCGCATATCGTTGAAAACCCATCTGCATTCGGCACGCAGCCCACCGGCGTCCGGCGCTCAATCTCGAAGGATCGTCACGTGGTCGAACAGGCGTTCAGCATTCTGCGGGCTCATCCGGAACTGGCGTTGTTCCTGGCGCTCGGCATCGGTTATGCCGTCGGCAAGATCACCATCGCCGGCGTGACGGTCGGCGCCGTCACCGGCTGCCTGCTGGCCGGCGTGCTGATCGGCCAGACCGGCGCCGTGCTTTCGAACGATGTGAAGCAGGCGTTCTTCCTGCTCTTTCTCTTCGCCATCGGCTACCGCACCGGCCCACAGTTCTTCCAGAGCCTCAACGCCGACGCCCTGCCGCAGATCGCCGTCACCGTGACGCTTTGCGTCGTGGCACTTGGCGTGGCGATCGTTCTTTCCATCTTCTTCGGCTTCGATCTCGGAACGGCGGCGGGCGTGCTTGCCGGCGGGACAACGGAATCGGCAACCGTCGGTGTCGCCATCGACACGTTCCGAAAGACCGCACCGACGCCAGAGGCTGCCAGCCAGTTCGAGTCCGCTGTCGCGACCGGCTTTGCCGTCGCCTATCTCGTCGGTGTCGTCAGCGCCATCCTCGTGCAGTCGCAACTGGCGCCAAGACTGTTCGGCCGCAGCCTGAAGGACGCCTGCGCCGAACTCGAGGCAGAACTCAACATCACTCCGAGCGACACCGGCAACAGCGCACGCCGCGAGATCGAGGCACGCGCGTTCGTCGTCGGCGACAATCTTGTCGGCCTCACCGTCCAGGAGGCGGAGGCACGCGTTCCCGAGCGGCAGAAGGCCTATATCGAACAGATCCGCCGGGGCAGCGAGATCATCACCCCCGCTGCCAAGGAGCGCCTGCAGGTGGGCGACGTCATTGCAGTCGCCGGGCTTCGCGGGTTTCTGGTGGAGTATGCCAGCCGGATCGGCACCGAGATCGACGATCGCGAGTTGCTCGATATCCCGGTCGAGGTTCTCGACGTCGTCGTCACGAACAAGGAGGTTGCAGGACAACGCCTGTGGCAGCTCAACCAGCGACCGGAAGCGCGTTCCGTCTTCCTGCGCGGGATCCTCCGCGCCGGCCAGACGATCCCGATTTTCCCGGGGCTGACCGTGCGTCGCGGCGACGTGATGTCGATTGCCGGCGCGAGGCGCCACGTGGAGGATGCGGCAGCTCTCCTTGGTTATGCCGACCGCGAGACGACGGCGACCGACATGGTCTTTGTCGGCGTGTTCATCTTCCTCGGGGGCCTCATCGGCATTCCCGCCCTCAAGCTCGGCGCGCTGGAGATCGGCCTCGGCGTCGCGGTCGGCGTGCTGGTCGCCGGCCTCGTCGCCGGCTGGCTACGCTCGATCAGGCGCACCTTCGGCTTCGTGCCGGAGGCCACGCTCTGGTTCTTCGACAGTGTCGGGCTCTGCGCCTTTATCGCCTGCGTCGGCATTTCGGCTGGTCCGAGCTTCGTGGCGGGCCTGGTCCAGTCGGGGCCGGCGCTCGTCATCGCGAGCGCGCTGATCTGCGTGATCTCACACCTGGCCGCACTTGCGCTCGGCCGCTGGGTCTTCCGCATGAACGAAGGCCTGCTCGCCGGCACCTGCTGCGGCGCCGGCACCTCGGCACCAGCTCTTGCCGCCGTGCAGGAGGCAGCCGGAAGCAAGGTCCCGACATTGGGTTACGGCCTTGGCTATGCAATCGGCAATGTGCTGCTGGCGCTCTGGGGTGCGGTGCTGGTTACGGTTCTTGGGTAGCAACGCCCTTTGGCCCGGCGGCGTACATTCGCCGGTTGAAGCCCCTCATCTTCCATCTATCGCAGCGGCCACACCAGCATCAGCGTTGGGATGCTGACGACAACAATGACGAGCGAGAGTGGCAGGCCGAGGCGCGGGTAATCGCTGAACCTGTAGCCACCTGGCCCCATCACCAGGGTGTTGCACTGATGGCCGATCGGGGTGAGGAAGTCGCAGCCGGCGCCGATAGCAACGGCCATCAGGAAGGCTTCGGGCCGGTAGCCGAGCGCGGTCGCGAAGCTGGCGGCGATCGGCGCCATGACAAGCACGGTCGCGGCATTGTTCAGGAACGGCGTCACGGCCATCGCCGCAAGCAGGATCAGCGTCAGGGCGCCGGCGGGCGGCAGGCCGGTTGCGACCGTGCCGAGCCAGCTGGCAATGACATCGGTTCCTCCTGTCGTGCGCAGGGAATCGCTGACCGGGATCAGCGCCGCCAGCATCACCAGGATCGGCCCGTCGACCGAGCGATAGACGTCACGCAGCGGAATGATCCGGAAGATGACCATGGCAAGGGCGGCGGCAAAGAAGGCGATCGGGATCGGCACCAGGCCAAGCGCGGTCGAGCCCATGGCAGCGGCCAGAACGAGAAGGGGCAACGTCGCCTTACGGATGGTGCCGAGCAGGATCTCGCGCTGCGCCAGCGGCAGGCAGCCGAAATCCTGCAGGAACGATGGCAGCTCGCGGCGCGCGCCCTGCAGCACGACGATATCGCCTGCCCTGAGGCGGATGCTACCGAGCCGTTGCTTCAGCCGCTCGCCCTGGCGGCTGACGGCAAGCAGGTTGATGTTGTGGTTATTGAACAGCGCCAGGCGCTGCGCCGACATGCCGACAAGCGGCGAGCCGCTGCCGATCACCGCCTCGACCGCCTCGATCTCGGCACCGGTCTTTTCGCTCGATGACGGCGAACGATCGCCGGAAATTTTCAGTTTGGCCTGCGAGACGATGCGGTCGAGCGCATCCGGCCCGCCCTCGAGCAGCAGCACGTCTTCGGCCTCGAGCTTGATGTCGGGCAGCGGCGCCACATGAAGCCCGCGTCGGAACACGGCAATGACGACGGCTCCGCCATCGCCGATCTTGACGAGGTGGCTTAGCGACTTGCCGATGACGGGTGAGCCGGCCGCGACCACCGCTTCCGAGGTGTAATCGGTGATCTCGATTGCCGCCTGCACCGAGACATGCTGGCTCGTGCGCTGCGGCACCAGCCTGTAGGCAAACAGCAGGAAGACGACGCCGACGGCCGCAAGCGTGGCGCCGACGGGCGTGAAGTCGAACATGGTAAAACTCTCGCCCGTCAGTTCCTGCCGCACCCGCGACACGACGATGTTGGGCGAGGTGCCGACCTGGGTCATCAGCCCGCCGATCAAGGAACCGAAGGCCATCGGCATTAGGAACACCGAGGGCGTGACGCCCGAGCGGCGGGCGAACTGGAACGCGACCGGGATCATGATCGCGAGCGCCCCGATGTTCTTGATGAAGGCGGAAAGGATGGTGACGGCGATCACCAGCAGCGCCAACTGCGCCCTGACCGACGAGATGTTGGGCAGAAACCGCTGGATCGCCGCATCGACGATCCCCGAGCGCGCCACCCCGGCGCTGACGATGAGCGCGCTGCCGACGATGATGACGATATCGTCGCTGAAGCCGTCGAAGGCGTGATCGTAGGGCACGATGCCGACCGCGACTGCAAGCATCAGCGCCGAACAGGCGATCACGTCGTACCGAAATCGCCCCCAGATGAAGAATGCCATCATGGCGCCGATGACGAGAAACGCGAGAGACTGTTCGGCGGTCATGCAATACCTGGATTGGGCAGAGGGACTGGGCGGCGAGACGGAGCGCCCGAGAGGCGCAAGTGCCTAACGCGCAAACCGAGTGGAAGTTCGCCAAGGACTACCGCATGTTTCGCCGGATCGGAAATCGCAGCGGCGACAAATCTGGGTATGAGCGGGAAATGCGAGGCGCTTCATCGCCAAGACCTGCCTCATTCCCGTGCCTGTCACGGGAAACTGCAGCAAGACCAAGTCCTTGGGCTGAAGGTACTTTGACCCGACCGACGTCAGGCCGCTGGATTCCGGCACAGGGCCGGAATGAGGGGAACTGGATAGCCTCCCGTCAAACCGGCCCTTTCAAGGTTTGCCAGCAATCTCAGCCCGGGAAATCCCCTCTCCCGGCCCTGCCCTGGGCCGTCACGCCTAGGTAGCGATGCGCCGGCGATCAGTTGGCCGGTTGCGCGGCCTTCTCGATGAGATCGGCAACGGCCTTGGGGTTGGAGACATAGATCGCATGGCTGCCGGGCACCTCGACGACAGTGGCGCCTGCGCGCTTTGCCATCATCTGCTGCGCAGCCGGCGGGATCATGAGATCCTGGGCCGCAACCAGATAGTAGCTCGGCTTCGTCTTCCACGCCGGCTCGGTCACGGCACCGGAGAGCGCCTCGACACCCCACGGAACCTGGGAATCGGCCATGAAGGCAGCCGTCTCGGCATCGACGTCGGCGGCGAAGGACGCGGCGAACTTCGCCTTGTCGAGGAACAGGAAGCCATCGACCGGCGGCAGGATCGGCGGCACCGGCGCGCCGGCCGGCGGATTGGCGATCAGCGTTGAGACGGACTCGCCCTTATCCGGCGCGAAGGCGGCGATGTAGACGAGGGACTGGACCTTCTCATGCGTGCCGGCTTCGCTGATGACGACGCCGCCATAGGAATGGCCGACCAGAACGACCGGTCCCTCGCTCTTGTCGATCGCCTGCTTGGTGGCAGCAACGTCGGCAGCAAGCGACGTCGTCGTATTTTGAACGATGCTCACGTTGTAGCCGTCCTTCTTCAGGATGTCGTAGACCCCCCTCCATCCGGTGCCGTCGGCAAAGGCGCCATGAACCAGAACGACAGACTTTGCCCCCTTCTCGGCGGCGAATGCGGTGGTACCGGCGGCGACCAGTGCGAGCGAGGCGGCAGCGGCAAGCAGAGACTTCTTCAACATTTGCGCAACTCCTTAATTTGTTAGCGCGACAATCATTATCGCGATAAGCATTAATTACGCTTCATCGAACCGACTGTCCAGCATTTTATTATCGCGATAATGATTTCCGTGGTAAGGTCATGAAAAGCCACGGACAAAACTGGAGATGACCGATGACCACCCCGGCGCCACTTCCACTCGACAGCCAGTTGTGCTTCTCGATCTACGCGGCGGCGATCGCCATCAACCGCACCTACAAGCCGATGCTCGACGCGCTCGGCGTGACCTATACGCAATATCTCGCCGTCAGTGCGCTGTGGGAACAGGACGGCCTGAGCATATCGGCCATTGCCGACCGGCTCGGCCTGGAGCCGAGCACCATCACGCCGGCCGTAAAGCGGCTCGAGGCGGCAGGTTTCCTTTCAAGACGCAGAAGCACGGCTGACGAGCGACTGGTCGAGGTCTTCCTGACGGAAAAGGGCAAGGAACTGCACCCCAAGACCGCGTGCCTTACCGACACGTTGCTGCGTCGCTCAGGCTTTAGCGTGCCGGAGATGATCGATCTCAACAAGAAGGTCCAGATGCTGCGCGATGGCCTCACGCGGGAAGAAAAACCGGACGCCCGCAGCTAGGTCTATCTCCGCGCATTGAAATGGCTGCGACTGCCTGCAATCGCATGCCCGCAACTTGGAAATTCCCGTTGGAGCGCTACACTTTAGAGAAAGGTGTTGGAGAATTGCCTGCGAAAGCCGGAATAGATCGCGCCTGCTGGGAGTCGCGTATGGCAGCGGGCAGAAATCCATTCCGCCTCCTGCACGACAGAGGATCGTCGACATGAAACACGCTCTTGCCGCCCTGACCGTTGCCTTGCTTCTCGGTGGCTGCACCGCAAGCGGCCAAACCTATGGCTACTCGCCGAACCTCGAGCCCATCCCCGGCAGCATCACCTATGGCGGCCAGCCGCGCACCAAGCTGCAGAAAGCCCCGGTCGGCAGCATCGTCCCGCACCAGTTCTTCGATCAATTCGGCCGTCAGGTGTTCGAGACCTATGTGATCGAACCGGATCGCTCGCTGCGCCTCGTCAGCCGCCGCTGGAGGAACATCGACGCCTTCGGTGGCTTCGACGACTGAGCTTCACCATTCGCGCGACGACCAGCCGCACGACCCATCCTCCGAGACTGAGCGCTGTCGCAGCCACGCGCTCTCTTTGACCGCGTCCGAGGCGGGCTTCAACGGTTCCCGCCCTCGAACTGCTCCAGCACCCAATCCCTAAGCACCTGCGTTGCCGGCCGCTCGGCCATGCGCGGGCTGTAGACGAGGTCGTAGCGGTCGCCCTCCAGCGTCAGGTCGAAAGGCTGGACGAGAATGCCGGAGGCAAGCTCTTGTGCCACGAGCGTCAGGCTCAGGAGGGCGATGCCCTGCCCCGCGACCGCCGCTTGGACAGCGTGGATCTCGTCGGTAAAGGAAAGTCGTGCGCTAGCATCGACATCGGAGGCGCCCGCACACTCCAGCCATTGCCGCCAGACGGGGGCGCGGTGATCGTTGCGGCGCGCTGGGCCCCAATCGAAGTGAATGAGCGTTGCCCGTTTGAGATCGGCCAAGCTTGCCGGCGCAAGGCTCGGCGTGCAGACCGGCGCGAAGCGATCGGCAAACAACGCCTCAGTAACGAGGCCGGGATAGTGCCCGCCGCCAAGCCGGATAGCGGCATCTGCATCCGCCTCGAGGTCGAGCGTGCGGTTGGAGGCATCGAGCCGCAGTGTCCAGTCGGGATAGGCTTCGCGGAACGAACCGGCAAGCGGCGCAAGCCTCTTGGCGACGAAGGCAACGGTGGAGGTAAGACGCGCGACCTTGCCCGCCTGCTGCCGACGCACATCGGCAATCGCCTGCTCGAAACGATCAAGACCATCGCGCAACACCGGAAACAGCGCCTTGCCTGCGGCGGTGAGATGCACCTGCCGCGTCTCGCGCTCGAAGAGCTTAACCTCAAGCATCTCCTCCAGCTGCCGGATCTGGTGGCTGACGGCGGTCGCTGAAACATTCAGCTCCTCCGCCGCATGCTTGAAGCTCAGCCGACGGGCAGCCGCCTCGAAAACCCTCAGTGCACCGAGCGGCGGCAACTTCCTCATCCCATCCTCATAGGTGAACTAGATTCATCCATCGGCTGAGAAATCACTCTTTGTCAGCCCGTGATCGCCCCAGCATATTGGGATCCACAGCCAAGGCAACAGCGCCGAGCTGAGAAAATCTCACGCGTGAAAGGACACTGCCATGTTTCTCGAACAGGTCATCACCAAGCCGGATCCCTACGCCCCCTTCCTCTTGTCGCAGGCGATCAAGGCCAACGGCTTCGTCTTCGTCTCCGGCCAGGCGGCCATCGGCGACGATGGCGAAATCGTCGGCGAGGATGATTTCGACCGTCAGGCCGAGCAGGCCTTCCGCAACCTCGACCGGGTGCTGACCGCCGCCGGCTCCAGCCTTTCCAGGGTGGTGAAGGTGACGATCTTCCTGCGCTCGATGGAAAATTTCGGCAAGATCGTCGAACTGCGCCGCAAGTGGTTCTCTGCACCCTATCCCGCCGACAGCATCATCGAGGTCTCTTCGCTCTATTCACCGAAGGCGATGATCGAGATCGAGGCGATCGCGCTCACTGAGGAACGCTGAGATGAACGTGCACAGCACCGTCGCCTCGCCGACTCTGGCCGAAACGGCGCTCAAAGGGCTCTCGTTCGCCAACCGGCTTTCCGTCGCGCCAATGACCCGCATCAGCGCTACGGCAACGGGCGTGCCGACCGAACGGATGGTTCGCTACTACGAGCGCTTCGCCAGGGGTGGGTTCAGTCTGCTGACCACGGAAGGCATTTACACCGACAAGGCCTATGCGCAGACCTATAAGGGCCAGCCGGGGCTTACAGACCCGGAGCAGGCGGAAGGCTGGAAGGCGGTCGTGGACGCCGTGCATGCCGCCGGCGGCCGCATCTTCGCCCAGCTCATGCACGGCGGCGCGCTTGCCCAGGGCAACCGCTTTCGCAGCGACACGGTAGGACCGTCTGCCCTGCAACCGAGGGGCCAGCAAATGGTCTCCTACCACGGCGAGGGTCTCTACGCCGTACCGCGGGAGATGGAAGAGACGGATATCGCCGAAGCGATAGCAGGCTTTGCGCAAGCCGCCACGCTCGCCATCGATGTCGCCGGCTTCGACGGTATCGAGATCCATGGCGCCAACGGCTATCTGCTCGACCAGTTCTTCACCGACTACACCAACCGGCGGCAGGACCGCTGGGGCGGCGACATCGGCAAGCGGCTGGGTCTGAGCCTCGCAGTGCTCGACGCCGTTCGCGATGCGGTCGGCAACGCAGTGCCTGTCGGCATCCGGCTCTCCCAGGCCAAGGTCAACGACAACAAGCACAAATGGACCGAGGGCGTAGAAGGTGCTGCCGTGGTCTTCAAGGCGCTCGCCGCCAGCCCCGCCGACTTCGTGCACCTGACCGAGTTCGAAGCGTGGCAACCCGCCTTTTCGGACGGCGGCAAGTCGCTGGTGTCTCTTGCCCGCCAGCATGCGCCGGATCTGTTCGTTATCGCCAATGGCAGCCTGCACGAACTCGCCAGGGCCGAACAGGTTCTGGAGACCGGCGCCGACATGATCGCACTCGGCCGTGGCGCGCTCGCAAACCCCGACTGGCCGCGCATCACCGCCGACGATCGCGAGGCTCGCCCGCTGAAGCTGGAAATGCTGTCGCCCATCAGCGACATCAAGGACAGCGAGCTTCAGCTTTGACGACAAAGGGCGGCGCCACTAAGTGATGCCGCCCTCGCCCTCCTTACGACCCCGAGACAAAACGATACGCCGCACCGTTCCGCTCGGCCCGACCGATGCCGGGATAGCTCCAGTGGTAGCCGAGCAGCGTCAGCTTCTCTGTGGCTGCCCGGTCGATCAGCATCTTGCGGGTCTTCAGCGCCAGATCCGGGTCCGTATCGAAGCCGAAATGCCAGTCCGGGTGTTCGAAGAAGACGATGTTGCTGGTCGCCGCATCGCCCGAGATGACCAGCCCGTCGCCGCCTTCAAGCTCCAGCGAGATGTGGCCGGGCGTGTGGCCGCGCGTGTCGAGCACCTGCATGCCGCTGACGATCTCGTCGCCGGGCTTTACCAGTGTCAACCGCTCCTTGACCGCGAAGAGATCGCGCTGCGCGCCGCGCGCAAAGCCGTGCAGCGCCTTCGGCATGGCCTTTTCGTAATCCGGGTTCGTCCAGAACGCCCATTCGCGCTCAGAGACGAAATATTGCGCGTTCGGAAAGGTGAGTTTGCCATCCGTTCCGACCGTGCCGCCGGAATGATCGGGATGGACGTGGGTGAAGACCACCTTGGTCACGGCGGCTGCATCGATGCCCGCCGTTGCCAGATTGGCCGAAAGCTTGCCGGCGCTCGCCTGGAAATTGCCGCCAGATCCGTTGTCGACGACGATCACGTCGCTGCCGGTGCGGATCACCGGAATGTTGGTGTGGAACGGTGCGCCCTCCGGCGTGCCGCCGAGCCGGCGCATGATGCCGTCGCGCTCCTCGGGCGCTGCGTCCGGCAACACGATGCTGACCGGCAGGGTCAGGAAGCCGTCGCTGACGACAGAAATATCGAAAGCTCCGTGGCTGAAGCGGTGGGTGTCGGCGGCGTAGACACCCTTCGGCAGCAACGGCAAGGCAGCGCCAGCGGCCGAACCGGCGAGAAAGGAGCGGCGGTTGAGGCTAGAGGTCTTCTCGTCAATGCGGGTCATGGATCGGTTCCTTCTGGTTTCGAGGAAGAGCTACCGGCCAGTGGAGCGTTTCGGCGGCACCGGCCGGCGTCAGGGGTCAGGACCGGGCGAAGTCGAGCAGGTCGGCGTTGAGCTGATCCTTGTGGGTGTCTGTGATGCCGTGCGGCGCGCCGGGGTAGACCTTCAGCGTGGCGCTCGGAACCAGTGTCTTCGAAGCGCGGGCGGCCGCATCGATCGGCACGATCTGGTCGTCGTCACCATGGATGATCAGCGTCGGCACGTCGAACTTCTTCAGGTCTTCGGTAAAATCGGTCTGCGAGAAGGCGACGATCGAGTCATAGGTGTTCTTGTGCCCGCCCATCATGCCCTGCAGCCAGAAGCTGTCGATCATGCCCTGCGAGGCAACGGTACCCGGCCGATTGAACCCGAAGAACGGACCGGAGGCAATATCGCGATAGAGCTTGGAGCGATCCTTCAGGCTCGCCGCCTGCAGCCCGTCGAACACTTCTTTCGGCAGGCCGCCGGGGTTCTTGTCGGTCTTGACCATCAGCGGCGGCACTGCCGAGATCAGCCCGGCCTTGGCGACGCGGCTCGTGCCATGCCGGCCGATATAGCGGGTGATCTCGCCGCCGCCGGTGGAAAAGCCGACCAGGAAGATGTCCTTGAGATCAAGCGCATTGATCAGGTCGGCGAGATCGTCGGCATAGTGATCCATGTCGTTGCCGTCCCAGGGTTGGGAGGAGCGGCCATGGCCGCGACGGTCATGGGTGATGACACGGAAGCCGTTGTTGGCGAGGTGGAATGCCTGCGCCTCCCAACTGTCAGACGACAGCGGCCAGCCGTGGCTGAGCACGACCACCGGGCCATCCTTCGAACCCCAGTCCTTGTAGTAGATCTCGACGCCATCGCGGGTGATGATGCGGCTGCCCATGGTGGTTGCTCCCAGTGTCGTGCTTGTGCTGACGGGTGTTGTCTCGGCTTTCGCCGGACGAACGGCGGCCGGGACGGCCGCGGCGGTCGCTGCGGCGCCAAAGGCGGCCGAAAGAACTGTGCGGCGCGAAAGGCCGGTGGAGACTGCGGTGGAAACTGCTTTTGCTTCAATCATTGTCCTGCCCTCTTCCATCTCGGTTGACCTGCTCTCTCCGTTCCGGAGCGCTGGTTGAATTGATAGAACGAGCGGCCTAACCTCTCGACCGGCAAAGCTGACAACGATGGGGGCAGAAGTGACAAAACCACCCGGAAGCGAACCGGCGGAGATCGGCATCGTCGTTTATCCCCGCGCGCTGAAGTCCGCCGTCCATGGGCTCACCGACATGTTCCAGGTGGCCGGCATGCAGGCGACCGAACAGGGTGGTGCAAGCGCGCCGCTGATCCGCGTCACCCACTGGCAGCTTCAGGACGACGGCTCGGTCGAAAAAACCCTCGACACCCACCCCGGGCCCTCCTCCGGTCTCGTCGCGCTGATCCTGCCCCCGACGCTGGCGGAGCTGCCCGTAGGCGGACGCATGGGTCAGCTGCCCGCCTTCGTGCGTGAAAAGCATGCCACCGGCACCACCATCTGCTCGGTCTGCGGCGGCGCCTATCTGCTGGCAGAATCGGGCCTTGCCGCCGGTCGCACGATCACCACTCATTGGTCGCACCAGGACCTGATCGCCGACCGCTACCTCGACGTGCGCATCGACACCGACAAGCTGCTGATCGACGAAGGCGATATCATCACCGCCGGCGGCATGATGGCGTGGATCGACCTGGGGCTGAAACTCGTGGACCGGTTCCTCGGAACCAACGTGATGCTGGCAACGGCCCGCTTCATGATCATCGATCCCGGCGCCCGCGAGCAGAGTTACTACAGCGTCTTTGCCCCGAAGCTCGACCACGGCGACAGCATCATCCTGAAAATCCAGCACTGGCTGCACGGCGCCAACACCAAGGGCGTGACCCTGCAGTTGATGGCCGAGCGCGCAGGCCTCGGCGACCGCACCTTCCTCCGGCGTTTCCAGAAGGCGACCGGTTTCAACCCGACGGAATACTGCCAGCGGCTGAGGATCGCCAAATCGCGCGACCTCCTGGAGCGCTCGCACCTGTCGATCGAGCAGGTCGCCTGGCAGAGCGGTTACGACGACACCAACGCCTACCGCAAGATCTTCCGCAAGATCCTCGGCCTGTCGCCCAGGGAATATCGGTTGCGCTTCTCTGTATCGGACGGCGGACGTCGTCCGGCCACGGCAGATCTTGCCGGCGCCCTACCCGCCTGAACGGCACCGCGGCGATATCACTGGGCTCGCGGGCGCCTTTAGTCGGCGCTCGGCTTTCGCCCCAGGATCTGTCGCGCTCCGCTCTTGGAAAAGGGCTGCACCAGCTGGCCGACGAAGCTACGCGACACCTTGCCGGTAATGCCGATATCGGTGGAGGACGGCCGATCAGGATTGAAGTAGGTGCCGAACAGCTGGTCCCAAAGCACGATGTTTTCGCCGTAGTTGCTGTTGCCCTCAGCCAGATCCTTGGAATGGTGCCAGCGATGAAGCCTCGGCGTCGAGAAGATCCAGTCGAGCGGGCCGGTGCGCATCTCGACATTGCAGTGGGTCAGAAGGCCGGTGAAGGCGGTGACGGCACCGATCCACAGAAACACCGGCAGCGGCGCCCCGAGCAGGTAGAGCGGCAACTGGCCAAGGCTCACTTTGATCAGGGAATCGATGACGTGGAAGCGCCCGGTGTTGAGCACCCAAAGCCGCGTCACGCTGTGATGCAACGCGTGGAAACGCCAGAGGCCAAGCCGCTCATGCGCCAGTCGGTGGGCGGCATAGAGCCCGAACTCGGCAATCACCAGCCCGAGCACCACCTGGGAGATCGTCGACCAGTGCGCCGGCCAGATATGCGGCTGCGAACCGAAGAATGGCTGCGCGAAGATGGCGACCAATAATGGGAACGAAGCGCCGAAGGCCGCGGCAATCTGCACGATCCCCTTCGTCAGCAATGTATGACCGAGATTGTTCAGCGTCTCGCCGTCGGGCGCGAGCCAGGCCGGCTCGTAAGGCATGAGACGTTCAAAAAGCGCAATGATCGCCACCACCGAGAGGTAGACGACATTGAACCAGAGCACCGGCGACGATGTGGCAAAAGCCAACCCGGTCGCGGCCAGGCCACCGACGTAGAGCGCAGGCCACAGCAGGATGGAGGCTGTGTATCGCAGCGGCGATGAAAAGCTGTCGTGATGAAAAATCATATCGTTTGACCACTTGTGCTGGAAATCGAAGGGCGCGGCATCGCGCGCTGTTCACGCCACGCCTAATCCTCGTCTCGGCGAGAGTACGGTTTCGCCAGTTCATCGCAGCTATGGTCATGACGATCGCCGTTGCGCCCGTCACGGCAGGGCAGCGAGCGGTACTGGACGAGCTGCCGCTCGAGCGCAAAGCGATCACTGGCGCTCTCTTCCAAGCGGCTGTGATCGCTTTGCGATGACACCCCGAGCAGGTGACACGCCAGTAGACCGATCTTGAGAAGACACATGGGATAACGCCAATCCTCATCGTTGGAGCATTGACGGCAAACTCGACTGTTTTCATTACACCAGCATTGCAGTTGCGCGCAGCCGCGGAGCATCGCCGGCGCATGCCTCTCCGCCCCCCGACCGGCTCCTCGAAACTCCGGGGTTTCCGTAAGGTCCGCGCGATCACCTGTCGCGCCACAGCGAAACGATCAGGTGTGCGATGCGCCGCATCTAAAGCGCGTCGCGATCTTTCAGATTCGCTTGGCGCGCTTTAAGTTCTTGTTTTTGCGCATGTCGTTATCGCAAAACCGCTGCACACTTTTGCGCGACATGCTTCAGATCCAGCGATCGTTCTCGGCAGTGCGGTCGCCACCGGCATGACCGGTATTGAGCACGCCCCGCGGCTCGATCAGCAGCAGCCGCACCTCGTTTTCGGCAAACGGCTTGTGCTCGACCCCTTTGGGAACCACGAACATCTCGCCTGGGCCGATCCGCACGGCGCCATCGCGAAAATCGATCCGCAGGACGCCCTCAAGCACGATGAACGTTTCGTCCGTCTCCGGGTGGTCGTGCCAGACGAAGTCGCCCTCGATACGAACAAGCTTGAACTGATAATCGTTCATCTCGGCAATCACCCGTGGCTGCCACAGATCGGTTATCCTTTCGAGCTTTTCGGTAAAATTGATCGCCTTCCGGTCGGTCGTGTCGATCCCATCCATCGTCATGTTCCTCGTTCGATTGATGCGCCAACATGCACCGGACCCCTGCACCGATCTTGAACGATCGTGCGCGCATCCGGTCGGCACCGCGGCAAACGCTGCCGGTCACCTCACTTCAGCCCCTCAGTGCGGCAGCCGCAGGCGAATATTCCCATATTGCCTGCAATTCCAGCTGATGTATCTTGTCTCCCTTCGGAATTGGCTATGGACGTCCATGAAGGAGGTTCGAATGCATGATCTCCCGCAAGCTTCGGGCAGACAGTTAAGTCCGGATGATATCGAAATGCTGCAGCGGGTTTTTGACGCCACCTGCTTTGCGGCGCGCGTGCCACGCCGCGGCGAGCGGGCCGAGCGGCTGGCCAAGTTCATCATGGATGAGTTTCGCATCGGCAACATCGACGAACGGACGCTGCTGGAATGCGCGTTGTGGCGCGAACGGCGCCGGATAGCGGTAAATACGGAAGAATTGGAAACGGTCGAGATCTGGGTCGCCAGACCGGGCCGACGGAATCCGAGTTACCACTGAAGCACGTCGCGCCAAGCGATTATCGGTTTTTGTGCAATGACCTGAGTGGAAACAAGGGCTCAATGCGGGTCACTTGAAACCACTCGTGCGTGCCCACCTGAAGACCCACAAAAAAATGCGGCCTCTCCGTGGATAAACGAGACCGCATTCAAGATGTGTAATGAGCCATTCTATGCCACTCTTGCCGAGAGGACCACAACTGCAACGGGCCGAGTGTGGTTATTTCTGGCCTACCATCGAAATTTCTCCGAATGCGCCAGCCGAGAAGCTATCCGGGACAATGGGACACTCAACCACCGGACGGGAACGAACGCCGCGAGCAGCCCTCCTGGCGCGCAAAAACGGCCGGGGCTGCAAAGCAACCCCGGCCGATCCAACGTGCTGTTAAGCCGTGACCGCCTTCCAGCAGATCACGGGACCATCCTGTGCATCCACACGTTCCCCGATACGCTGGAACCCGTTGCGTTCGAGTACCCGTTGGGAGGCGATGTTGTCGATCGAGGTCTCGGCTGAGACCGCCGAAATACGGGTATCCCGCTGCGCTTCCGCCACCAGCAAGCCCACAGCACGCGTGGCCGCCCCCATCCCCTGCCTGGTCGGCGCGACGCCGTAGCCGATGTGCAGTTCGCCCCCTTCCGGGATCCGAACGACCGAGCAAAGGCCGACGATCTCGCCGCCCTCTATGATCATCCAGGCGGAAGGGGAGAAATGCGCACGGACGCCGTTGGCAAGATCAGCCAGCATCTGCAGCACGTCGGCAGGCGCAATCGGGCTATCCGGCACCAGTCGCAGGCGTCGCGGCGCAATGCCGCTCAGCAGTGCGTCAAAGTCACTTTCAGTCGCTTCGATTATCATGTTCAATCCCACACTACAGCGCAGCCCGCCGCACATGATGCGAAGGCTTGCCGTAACGTTCTAATTTTTCTGCATGTTTCCCTTGTGGATCGATCCCGATCCATGGGGTTGTGCAGCAGGCACGCCACGAAGGTGGCGCTCCAAAGCCGAGCGGAGAAGTGCGCCTAGACCGTCATTCAGTCACAAAGGCTGTCCTCTCCACCGCCACAGCCGGTGAGATTTCGAGGATGGCAACGGAAATCAAAGGCATTCTCCCGGAATTCAACCGATCGATGAGCGCCATCGATCCGGCGGCACAAGCCGCGCGGCTATTAAACACAACTGGCGAGCGATTTGAAGCCGCAGCTGAAGGCGGAATTTTCGACGTATTGGAACCACCGTTCGCGTCGCGAATTCTAACCTGCAGTACAGGAGGTTCATCATGTTTGCATCGGACACGAAAGGACAGTTCAGCCGGGTCGTCAAAAACTGGAACACGCGATACGATCTGGAGGAGTTTATCACCGCATCCGGCCTACCGCCGTTGGAAGCCCGCGAGATTTTCGCGAAATACGGACCCTATAAGGCGGACCTCGACCGATTGATACGTGCGCGCGCGCCGACAGGTGCCGAGAAGGCAAAGTAGGTGCTGCCGCCGCCGCATATGGGAGGTTCAAATGCATCATCATCATTCCGGGCATCTTGCCAAGAACCTGGATTGTGCGTTCAGCCCAGCGGAAATTGCCATGCTCCAACGGGTCCTGGACACAGCCTGTCTTGCCGCGGCCATGCCGCGCAGCGACGACCGCGCCGATCGCCTGGCAAAGTTCATTATCGGCGAGTTTCGCTCCGGCACCCGTAGCGAGGCAGCCTTGTGCGAGCGCGCAATGTGGTTCGAGCGCAGAAGCGCACCATGGTCACCGACGCCCACGCAGTGATGCCGCAGAGGCGAAAGAGTTGTCGGCGCCGGGCGTCCGAGGCGATCAGCCGTCCGCCTCGCTGTTGCCACCTGACGACGCACAAAAACGGCCGGGGTTGCTAAGCAACCCCGGCCGCACCTATCCTATTGTATGGTAACCGCCTTTCGGCCTATCAAGATGTCAAACGATCCCGCCCGCCCGGCTGCGCAGATGCAGCCTCAGCAGAGAGGCAAGGCCCGGGAGCCGTCACAAGATTGGTTCGCGCACTCAGGACATGTTATAAACGCTCATGACCCAAACAGAAGAAGACCTCGAGCTTTCGGAATTGTCCGGCGAGTTTGCCGACGACGATGTCGTCGTCCATATCCGCATCTCGCGCCCGACGGGCTCCAATCTCGACTGGACCCTCGAGGTGATCGACGAGGAAGGTTACTCCACCGTCTGGGAAGATTCGTTCCCCACCGACCGCGAAGCCTATGAAGAGTTCATCGCCACGATCGAGCGTGATGGGATCCAGACGTTTACAGAACATCCCGTGCAGACGCTCCACTAAGGCGCATCGGGCGGGCCGAAGCCACGAGTGAAATGCCAGTTCCACAACGTTAACGCTGAAGCAAGCGGATGCGCTCATAGGCTACGGTGTCTTCTTGCGCCGTGCCCTCGTCATATATTCTGGCAACGGTCGCGGCGAGGTCTGGGGAATAGAGCGCGGTCCAAACGTCCAATTTCTCCGCGCCCCTCATCGTAGTCTGTTTCACCCTGAGCACCTTGTACTTGCAGTCGCCCAACTCGAAGGTTTCCTGGCCAACGACCTCAAGCCGGTAGGTGTATTCAGTCCCGGCGTTCTCATCCTTGTTCAGGGACACAAACGAGAGGTCATGCCGTGAACCCTTTTTTAGCGGAAATACGCCACTCAAGTCGGAGAGCGGATGATTGGCCCGCTGCACATCCCCATCAATCAGTGAAAGGTCGATCAATCCTCGATACGAAAATACCGTCTGAGGTTGCGAAGTACCAAATCTGTTCACGATTTTGACTATCGGTCCGTGATAGGGGCGAAATTCGCTTTGAACTTCCTCCTGTAGTAGTGAAAAGCCGTTTTTTGCCGACGCGGCCGTTGGGCACTGCGCGGCGCTAGAAGCGCTTGGGAGAGTAAGTGTCGCAAAGGCGAAGATGAAAAAAGCTTTACTCATGGGTATCTCTGCTGTTCGGAAGCATCTTTGACTGGAAGGATCGCGCGGAGGGCCTAGTTGACGACCTTCGGCTCAAACTCGGAAGGGGGCGCGGCACTTGCTGGATCGAAGTTGAAAACCTCCAGGACATTTGGAAACGCAAACCGCCAGCGTCCATTCCGATAACGGCGGACGACCTTGGCAAGCCTCTTGTCGCCTCCAGAAATCCAGATCTCTGCATCGGCCTCGTATGGATACCCGTGCCACCTGGCGGTGTAGTGTCCACCCGATTCAGAGTTGCCATCGACACCACCCACAATCTTGCACTCAGAGAATCTCGGCCCCTTCGAATCCCAGATGGCCCAGCCTGGCGGGCTGTGTTGGATCCATTTGCCTGTGCTGGATGAAACGTCCCTCTCAAAGTAGGCTCGTTCGGTAAACCTGCCTTCCAGATGAGGCTTAATGTCACCGCTAGGACTAACCTGATAGAGCACCACGCTGTACCGATCGGTGCTGCGAGTAGCCGCATAGGCACGGTTTACTGGCTCGCAGTTTGGATCCCATACAACTTTTTCTTCAGCTGTCGCCGTTGTTGCTAATGCCAACAGCGTCAACAACGACGTGATCTTGATCCTCATCGCTATGATGCTCCGCCCCGTTCCCGTTTCACGAGATTTTCTTGCAGGAGGAGTACTCCACAAGAGCGTCAAACCACAACAGCGCAAGCAATGATTGTGAAACAATTCACAGCGTGCTTCGATCTCTCACTCTCTGCCGATGAGGGCAAACATGCCCCGCCGGATCGCCTCGGCAAAGCCGACGCCGAGCGATTGCCCTTAGCTCTAGCAGACGCTTTGTCCCTAGCGACCAAAGCGGACCCGTGACATGACCGAAAACCAGCGCCGCTAGATGAGGGCGGCGAGATCCACTGAAATTGGAGATTGCCGCCCACGTCCGGTCGATCAGCCGATACGTCGAAGTTTCCTCCAAAGGAACACGGCACCAGCGGCCGTCGCCGAAGCTGTCCGCCCTCGACCTGCTGCGGGATCTCGCGCATCACCTTCGGGCGTCCGGAGTACCAACTTACCAGTCAATGCGGAAATGCGGTTTTAGACTGGTCGACTTGGTCGTCGGTCGGCGCGCCTGGCTGCACAGCATCGTAGTTGAAGGTCTCCATTGCGACTTGGAACTTAAACTGCCCCTCACCGCGAAACCGTCTCTGAAGCTTCTGAAACCTCAGGCCGTCTCCTGTCAGCCAGATTTCCGCATCAGCCTTGAACCATCCGCCGATCCACACGGCCGTGTAGTAGCTGCCCCAAGTTACATCCTTCGTAGGTCGAGTTACAAGTTTGCACGCGCTGAACTTCGGACCGTTGGAATCTGCTAGGCGCCAATCCACAGTAGTTGGTTTAGACCATTTTTCGCCCTTCCCGGCGTAGCGCTCATATAAAACAGAGCCGGAAAAACGAGCCTCCAGAAAAGCAAGTTGTTGGCCGTCGGGCCTTACTTCGTACAGGACCTGACTATATTGCGGGGTAGATCTGGTGTTCCTGTAGGCTTCGTTGATCACCGAACAAGTAGGATCAAGCGAAGGCTCTGCAAAAGCAGAACTCGCTGACGTGAATGAGAACCACGCAACAGAGATGGCGATTAGTAACGGCGTCCTTATTGCATCTATCACGCAGGCTCTCCGCGACTACGGTTTCGGAAACTCGGTATTGTCGGGGTCGTAACTGAACAGCTCTAGCTGGCTGACATAAGGCGCCGGGCGAAAATGTTCGTCATATGTGACCAAAACCCTTTCGAGCTTCAACTCATCGGGCATCAGCCAGACTTCAACTTTTCCAGTGTACGGCGCGCCGTACCATTTGGCCGCGTAGCGGCCCGGCTTGCTTTGCGGAGTTGGGCTGTCGATTTGACGGCAGTCGCTAAACCGCGGCCCTGAACTATATGACAGCGGTGGATTCACTCGACGTTCCTCCCTCCACTCACCGGGCACCCATCGACGGAACACCGCATTTTTCCTGAACCGATACTCTCTTATCGGCACATAAGACCCGTCCGCTTTGGCCTCAAACATTAGCCCGCCGTAGAGCTCCGTCGCACGCGTGTTGGCGTATGCCCGGTTGACGATTGCGCAGGATGGGTCGAGGGGGGCATCTCTCTCGGCTGAGTTCGCCGATGGGATCGCAAGAAAGACAAGGGAACCGACTGTCAGAACGGCCTTCTTCATTGGTGCATTCAACTGCGAGTCTCCCCTAAGGCTTTAAAGACACTTCAACCTCAGGCTGCACATTGTCAATATGAGATCGCCGACTATCCTCTCCCGACAATGACAAACACGAGCCGCCGGATCCCTTCGGCAAAACTCACCCCCAACGCCATCGCCGCAATGCCGGTGACCCCGAGCGCGCCAATACCCATCAGCTTCCAGCGCTTGACGTCGTCGGTCACCGGTTTCATCTCCGCGACGTCACCACCGAGCGTCGAGACCGAAGCCTCGAGATCGCCGACACGGTCGACGAGTTGGTCCATCCGCTGATGAACACCAGCCCGGCTGCTCGTCGCCTTGTCCTCGGCGCGTTGCGCGCCCTCTTCGATCCGGCGGATCGATTCCTGCAGACCGCGCATGCCTGCGACCAGTTCGCCAAGCTGGCGATGAACGCTCACATCGGTTTCAGCCGGATACATTGTGCTGTCCCCCATGCCTTACGCAATCGGCCTTTGACCAGACTGCCGCGGCGCACAGGCCGACGACGGTGCGGTCGATCTTGCGCTGATCTGCCGACGTGGCGCCACGTGCACCGACCAGGTCGGTACCGACGACGCTCCTAAGGCCCGCGACATTTTTCGGCCCCGAAGTCCCACAGCCCGCCAGCATCAATGCAGGTATCGTAATCAAGGCGCTTTTCCTGAGCGCGGTTCTCAGCGTCATCGTTCTGCCTTTCGATCGCTTGAATGACGGACCGGGCGCCATCCGCCCGTATTTCGTGCACGGCCCAGACGACGGCAGCGAGCACGAGCCCCCCGCACAGCATCCTCAACCAGGCGATCATGCCGGATCGAGCCGCTTGCGCAGGAAGAGGAAGGCGCCAATCGCGAAGGCAACTGCGATAATGCCGGCAAATGCCCATTGCAGCGGTCCATTGCCGGTGAACGCAAAACCCAACGAGGAAAGGATGCCCGCGAGCCAGGAGATGTTCTCCTTGCTTATCACTTCGGGCGGCTTCGGGGCGGCGACGACGGTGTTGGAGGCGACGAACTCGCCCTTGGCCCAAAGCCCCACCTCTGCAGATCGGCGGTTGACCAATCCCTTCACGCGGCGGCCACCCGCATTGACCCACTTCATCAGTTCCAGCGGCACGGCATCGTGGTCGCCGGCGTTCAGCTTTTTCAGTAATGTCGACTTGCTAAGCCTGCCGGTGTTGAAATCGAAAGAGACAAGCACGGCGAACTGGTTGTCGGTGACCGGCACCGTGACAAGGCGCGAGACACGCTCCTCGAACTTTGCGAGGTCCGCCATCAGGATCTGTTCCGCCTCGGCCTCGGTGATCACCATGTTCGGCTTCACGACGGGTTCGCCGGCGGCGCTGGTATGGCCATAGCCGATAGTCCAGACACCGGCGACGTCGCGATACGCCTTCGTCTTCAGACCTTCCCACTGTTTGACGAGCGCAAGGCCCGCCGCATTGATGCGTCGGTTCATATTCATGTCGTTTGTCCTCGTGTAAATTGGGAACCAGAAGCAACGATGAGGCGTTGCTACGGCATTCCGCCCTGATCGCAGCCGACTTGGGGCGACATGCAGCAAATCAAAGTCCTGCAGCGAGCACGGTGCTGCAGGCACTCAAAGGGGGATTTCGCCATGATGGACGCCGCATTCGTGAAGCTGACCACGCTGGCCATCGTGCTTGTCAGCTGTGTCGTTATGGTGCAGCCCTACTGACGAATTTGGACGCGGACACATCTTTTGCCAGGTCTCCATGAGAGAAACCTGCGGGATGGTCCATGGCTGGTCTCGGGATAGGCGCGATGCCGACGCATCGAGCGAACATCGCAACTGCGCCAAAGATCGCTTCTCGGGCTTTCTGGCGGCCTCGAGATCCTTGGCCGATGGGTGAGCATCGCTCCGCGGATCTCTCCTTGCCAGAAGACCCGATCGAGCCTGTGCTATGGGTTCCGATCATCGAGACCTGCTATTGGGAATAGGCCGCACCCCGCAAGCGGCATGAGGCCAAGCTGCTGATGTCGACCTGTCGTGTGCATCCATCCGGCAACAGGCATGCCGCAAGGCGATAGTTCGTCACCACTCGATGTTGCGCCGCTGCCGGTGGCTGACACGCGGAACACCCGCGCCGGAGCGCGGTACGACCCGCTGATGCCGTCGACAATCCTCGCCCAACCGCCGAAATGCTGTAGCGCTCTCCGTGCCGGAAACCACGATCGACACAGTCCACGTCGGCTTGAAGCGTGCCAAGCAAAAGTGTGTCGCGGCTGTTTTTGATTGCCGCACGCACGATAAGCCAAGCCTCGAGATCGCGACACGCTCTAGGAGACAGATGGCGGCTTTGGCGGCGACAGGGATTGCAACAAGCTCTTGAGGCTCTCGCTGTCGGCGAGGTGTGCCTTCTCGCCACGATCGTCACTGCATCGCTCGCGCAGGCTGCGCAGAAAGACAGCGACATCAGAGAGTTCACCAACCTCGACCCGCACCTGCGCCTGGACCGTCCTGTAGATCTCCTCCAGTTCCAAGGCTTCATCGGCGCTGGCGGAGCCGGAAAGCGCAGAAACCCTTGCCTTGAGATCATCCAGCAGACCATCGAACTCACGCGCGTCGCGTGCCGCCTTGGCCTCCAGGCTTGCAATCAGCATGTCAAGAATATCGAGATGTCGACGCTCCACAGATTGCAGATCGAAGGCCGCCCGCAGCTCTTTGCGGGTGCGTTCGCCTTTGCGCAAGTGCGCCTTGAGACGCACGCCGTTCTCGGCACAGCGCCTCATGATGCCATCGATCGAGAATTGCCCCTCCACCAACTGGTCAAGCAACGGCCGAATAAGCGCCGGCGGCGCCGTGATATTCAGCGCGGCCGAATACAGCGCCAGGTCGATCGAAGCATCCGGCATAAGCTACCTCCGCCTCATATGGCCTCGTGACGCGAGACTAGCAGTATCCAGCATGCGGGAGGTTAGTTTTGGTGACAATGCTTTCCTGTTCGTTAAGCGGAGTCATCGATTCCTCACGTGGCGACATGCCCGCTGGCTGAACAACACCTAGGGTCGATCGACATTCAGGATTCCCAAATCGCTTGAATGCTGATTCATAGGACACCGTGTTGGAACACGGAGGTCTTTGGATGGCGGCCAGTCGCTATGAGTTGAGCGATGTTCAGTGGCGAAGATTGCGCCTCTGTTGCCCGGCAAAGCTGGTGATCCAGGGCGCACCGACTCCGACAACCGTCTGTTCATCAATGGCTGCCTATGGGTTTTGCGCTCTGGCGCACATTGGCGCGACCTGCCGGAACGCTATGGAAAATGGAAGACAGTGCATAAGCGCTTCAGCCGCTGGTGCCATGCCGGCATCTGGGAGCAGGTGTTCGAGACGCTGACGGCCGATCGGGACAATCAATATCTGATGATCGACAGCACAATCGTGCGTGCTCATCAGCAGGCAGCATCAGGAAAAGAGGGGCCAAAGATCAGGCGCTGGGGCGTTCCCGAGGCGGGCTGACCACCAAAATCCACATGCTGGCCGATGCCTTGGGCAGGCCGCTGCGTATTATCGTTACCGCTGGCCAGGTCGGCGACATCACCCAAGCACCGGCACTTCTGGAGGGACAGAGCGGTGATGCCGTGCTGGCCGACAAAGCCTATGATAGCAACGCTTTGCGGCAAATCATTGCCAGCATCGGAGCCGAAGCGGTCATCCCGTCAAACCGCTCGCGCAAGATCATCATCCCCCACGACGAAGCCGCCTATACACATCGCAACCGCATCGAGCGGTGCTTCAACCGAATGAAGCACTTCCGCCGCTTTGCCACCCGATACGACCGCAGAACAATCCACTTCGAAGGTTTCCTCTATCTCCTCGCCGCTATGCTTTGGCTGAGGTGAATGTCGATTCGTCCTAGAGTTACGACACCAGCGAACGCCACCGCCGCTTGACCATTTGATAGGGCCGCTACGCGCACCAATCCTCGTATCGAGCGGGCAGGCGTTTCCGTCGACGATGCCGAGGCTGTCAAACTGCTGGCAACGGAACTCTGGAAGAGGCCGGAAGGGCTGGCGAGAGACCCCGTTGGCACAGCCACCAACAAGAGACATAGCGCGATACGCAATTGCGCGTGCCTTGTTTCTCGCATTGACCGGCAACGACGAGTGCATCGAGCAAGATCGGCAACAATCCGGACCTCGGCATCATAGGAACCGAGTTGCTGGAGGACCACGAAGGCCTGCGATCAAGCAGGCAACTGTGTGAGCTTCTGTTCGTTAAATCCCTTGCCGAATGATCGGTGCCTCTGCCTGGAAGGCGGTACCAGCGACCCAAATTCGGCGAAAGATCACTCCGTTGCGCCGAGCGAGCACCACCACGGCGGCGCGCTTCCGACCCGCAGCGGCGTGCGATCTGTGGTGCCCATGTCCTGAGCCATGTTGAGCGCCCTCGATTCATCATGACGGTCGCGGCCTGACAATGCGCGCGGCGCAGCTTGATGCCTCCGGCCTTTGTGATGCCACCCGATACATCACGTTCGCCAGACTGATTGCGTGAGGGTGTCAGGCCGACCCGAGGGCCAACCTATTTTCGACGATGTGAATCGGCCAAGATCTTCTACGGCAGAGCAGAAGCTCTACGACTGCGCCGATCCCGAGCATAGGCATTAACCGATGGCACACCGAGTCGTGCTGGGCGAACTGGCGGACGCGTCGTTCCAGTTCCGCCATTTCGCGGATGCGATTCTCGAACTGGTCGCGCGAGATGGCGCCGACCTTCAACCCGAAGTGCCGCAGGAGCCCACGCAGTGAAATCTCCAGTGCGATGATACCCTGCTGAGCCGCTTTCCGAGCTCCGCGAGGCACGGACCTCCTACGCCGAAACGGATTTACAGTGAACCGGACGGAACCCGAGATGCAGCAGGCATGCAATTCCCTTTGCGTCGCGCCGGTCAGTCTTGATCGGCATGGCCTTCAAGGCGCCCTTGATATGCCGAGTTTCCATCACAACGACGTCCAGACCTGCCTCGGCCAATCCGCGATGAAGCCATTGCGACAAGGGACCGACCTCAAGGCCGATGACGACGATGCTGCCATTCTGTTCTCCCATCCAACGCGCGAGCGCCTCGGGCTCACTGGCGACCTGTGCCTCCTTCACGATCTTCCCGTGCTCGCTGACAACACAGATCGCGGTCTTCGCCAACGACACATCCAACCCGACAAACAGTCTCATCCCACAATCCTCCTTCTGGATCCGATATGGGAACAGCGACAGCTTACTCTGATCTTGCAAACGGTAACGAGCAGTGCACGACGTAGGCCCCGTTACGGCATCTCGTTGATCACAGCCAGAAGATGACGGAGGCTGCTATCCAGATTGCTGAGAAGAAGGCGTGGGCACCCCGATAGCAGCGTGTTGCGATGCGCCTCCAATCCCTGAGTTTAGCGAATAGGTTCTCGAAACGATATCGTTTCTCATAAAGGACTTTGTTGTGCCACGGTGGGTTCCGGAGTTTCTTGCGTGGTGGAATGCAGGGAGAAATACCTTTGTCTTTCAATCCGTTACGGAAAAATTCGGCGTCGTAACCACTGTTCCAGCAATTCCTAGGCTTTGGGCAGGCGATCGAGCAGGTGCCGGGCCCCTGATAGTCGCCGGCCTGGCCCGCCGTGAAGAAAAACAGCAGGGGTCGGCCAAATCCATCGGTGACGGCGCGCGGTTTGGAATTCAAGCCGCCTTTCGTTCGTCCGATAAAGTGGGAAAGAACTCCTTCTTTTTGCAGACTGGCTGCAGTGCTACGGGCTTTCAGATGGGTGGCATCGATCATCAGCCTGTCGGGCTGGGCACCTTACCCACAAGGGCCCAGGCACCCTGGCGGCTCCGGCGGATGAACCGGTTATAGAGTGTCTTGTGTGGACCATAATCCTTCGGCGAATCTTTTCACTGAAGTCCATGCTTAAAAACGCAAATCATGTCGCTGCCGACCCTGAGATCAACGACACAATCGATGCCGTGGGCCATCAGGAATACGGCCTGAGCATAGTTGTTTAAGTGGGACTAAAGATTAATCGCAGCGAGCCACATGGCGTCGATTTGGCTATCATTCAGACCTAGCACGGCGGCAACGGTCGCGATCAGCGGGTGCATGCGGTCAAAGGTGGCAGCGTATTCCCATTCGATCTTGGCAGCTTCCTTTTGCGCGCCGTTCGGCAAGGTCTCTATTGTTTGCGTTACCTCGCCGGGTGTAAAACCGCCAGCGAGCAAAGCTAGACGAAATTGCCGCGCTGTCAACGGCGCCAATCGCGCCCGTTTCTCGTCATCTGTCGGCGGCAGCGACGGCACGTAAGGAACAATCGGAAAAAGAGGGTTCTCCTCGAGCCATTGGCGAATCGCGGGGCTGATGCCATAGGGATCATCCGGGCGTAAGGTATGCACAATATCAAGCGCTTCGCCGTTGATGGTCACGTTGCACGATACCATCAACACGCGTTCTTCGGCGGTGGACGCGATTTTAGAAACATGATCTAGCTGCATCATGCGACCCTCTGAAATAGATATATGTGAACGTTGTTCTCACCCCAGGCCAATCCAAGGCACCGCCACGTTCCAGCGAGATTCACGGCCGTAATCCCGAAACCTTGAAGCGCCCATTGCATGCTATCGCCTGGGTAGGTTCCAAGATTTACGGTTGCGTTTCTTGCAATTGGGGCGGACGCCGGTCCGCGGGCAATAAGAAGATTGCCGATTGGGTAGTTGGAAGCGTTACCGTCTCCTTGGTGGTTGATTTTTGCGAGTTGGTTTTCATGATACCCATCAACGGTATCAGCATTGCCCGCCCCGTTGGCGTAATTCACGTTAAAGTTCGACGGGTTATAAACATACATGTTCGAGCCGTCGTTGCCGCCCCAAAGCCACGATGGCTGACCGCCTTGACCGGACCAATTGAAGTTGAGATCCCCACCGCCAATACGGCGTGGATAAGACCGTCCTTCTGCCGTGATCTTGCTATCAAGAATGGCGGACAGATAGGTTCCATATCGCGTCATGTAGATGTTGCCGTCAGCGTAGAGCGTCGATCCACCCACTGCGACATGACCGTTCGTTGATATGAACCCTTGGACGTTGAGAGCCCCATCGGAGCGCCGGTATTCCATCGATCGCGTATGGGCGCCAGCTGTGTCGTACAGGTTCCAGACCAGCTTGTCGCCGGCCTGCTCGTGATACATGAGAGCGCGATTGACGCCGGAGTTCGTCGCGAACCAGACATGCCGGTTTCCGGCACCGCGAATATAGAGGCTACTGCCGTCGATATTCATGTTGCCACTTGACGTGAAAGATGAAGCACTGACGCTCCCGGAGAACGCTGCACCGGCGAGATCCGCTTTTGCCGCGGGGTTGAAGTTGGCCGTCGTCCAAAAATCGCTGCCGAACAGCTGACCGGTGTTGCTTGATGAGTTCAAGGCCAGCGGATGCGGCGTTTCCCACGTTCCGTCGTCGTTTCGATCTCCAAGAACGTAGAAGTTGTTACCATCGGCATAAAGCCAATAGTCGTGCTGGCCGGCCGATGTATCTGAAAGCCTGATGCGCGGCGCCACTCCCTGGATCTCGATCTGGTTGCCGGTAAACGTCGCGGTTGAAGCCATGAGAGCGCCTGTGAAGGACGCCGACGTCCCAGTCAGTGCTGCATTCATGTTGACGGTGCCGGCATTGAGATTCAGCGAGCCCTCGACGCCTGTGCCCCATAGGCCGATTGTCCAAGCAGCAGGCGATACCTCCTTTCGAACGTAGAGGAATGGTTTGCCCGCGGCTCCGCCATCCAACGTGCCGATGCGAAGCATTTCCGCGGTTGCGTTGCTCGCTCCGTAGGTAATGTTGACAGGGCCGCTGAACGTTTTCGAAGCCATCGTCCCCGGCAAGCGCGCGTCGTCGATTGTTCCTTGCGTCAGATTGCTGGCATTGTCGGCACCGATATTGATCCTTGCGCCGGTGGCGCTGGTCGCTCCTGTGCCTCCGGCGGTCACCGGTCTTGGCGCATTGGCGTCGGCCGCCAAGTCGTCGATCAGCGTGTTATAAGGCACGCTCTGTATGGTTGTGTTCGGCACGCCTTTGGTGCCGGCGGGGGGCGAATAGACGCCGCCTGTTCTGGGCATGGCTTTTCTCCGTAGAAATACCCCATGTTCGGGGCTTCCAAGTCGTCGAGTATTGATGAGATGATTGTGCTGCGGCGGGGGCGCATCTGCCTGGCGCCCGAAGACTGCCGGCATGCCAGTGCATGTCGCGCAAAAAATGTGCTGCGGTTTTGCGATAACGACATGCGTAAAAACAAGAGCTTGGGCACGGAAAACGAACCCACTGCAGCACGGCGCGTTCTGAGGCCTACTGTTGCTTCACCGACAAATCGCGATGGCTGCGATCCTGCGACGGAGCTGATCGGCGGCCGGTGGTCGCGGCTGTTCGTCCAAGTCAGCTTGAGCCACTGCATAGGCGAGCTACAAACAACACGCCCTGCTCCAGCGGATTTGACATCGATATTGTCGCTTGCGGCCCGAGCCCGCCGCCACGCGGGCCGCCTCAGCAAGCTCGCGCAAGGATACCTTGGGCGGCAGCGACCAAACCGTCACGAAACCGGCGTGGGATCACCGGCCTCCTATCGCTTCTTCCGTCCCGCTGAAAACAACCGGCCGTAGTCGACGCGGCGCATGCCGTCCGGGTCTCGGCTGACCACGTCGGGGCGGGTCTTTTCAACCTCCTGCGCCATCACGCCAATGTGTTTAGCGCCGCGCTGGGGCTCGCCCTTGTAGCGATACTCGTAGAGCGAATGACCGTCGAGTTTGCCGACCTTCTTGATGTCCTTCTTGAGCCGACGGTCGGAAGGCTTCGGCAAGAAGTCCAAGAAATTTTTCAGTATTCCGTTGCCGGCATCCGTTCGCGCCTTGTACGCCTCGAGCTGCCCCCTGTAGTTGTCCTGCACCAACCCGGTATAGTTTGCCGGTTCGATCCGCTGCCCTTGCGTCGGCACGAAGTTCGGGTTGCTCACCTGGGCGCCCGAAAGCAGGCTGGAGATTTCGTTGATCGGCTGGTTGCGTTGGGCATACATCTCGTTGAGATACTGCGCCCTCGCCGCGTTCTGGGCTGCGAGCTGCGCTTGCTGGGCGTTGTAGGTCTGGTCCTTCAGCGCGTTGTTGGCAGCCGTTGCCGATTGGCCGTTCTGGTGCATTTGCTGCTGCGCGTCGTTGCTGAAGCCGGCAGCCGCTAGCGCCTGGTTGAAGGTCTGCTGCTGGGCGGCGTTCATTGCTTGCTGCTGCGCCTGGTTCTGGGCAAAGAGCTGCTGTTGCGCGGCATTCGCCTGCTGCATGTTGTTGGCGTTCTGTGTGTATTGCTGGTTCTGCGCCTGGTTGGCGAACTGCCCGCTCGCCAATGCCTGGTTATAGGCCTGCTGCTGGGCGTTGTTCTGGAAGCCCGCCGCATCCCGCGCCAAGCCCACGAGCCGCGATTGCTCCTGGCCCGCATTGAGAATGGCGCCGAAGCGCGCATCGTTCGCCTGTCGGCCGGCCTGATCGATCGCCCGGTTATAGGCTTCCGATCCCGGCTGCAGCCCCTGGTTGGCAAGTTGCGTTTCCAGTGCCGCACGATCCCGTTCGAGCTGTGGGTTCATGCGCGACATCAGCGCGTCCTCGTAGCGCTTGGTGTCGAAGTTCGTCTCATAGGAACGGGTGATGTCGCCGGCATTGCCGAGTGACGTTTGAATGCTGCCGGCACTGCCGACGCCCTTCTGGATGTCGCCTGCTCCGGCAATGGTGTTCTGGACAGTGCCGGTGTTGCCGAGGGTCGTCTGCAGGTTTGGGCCGCCGCCAAATTGGCCATAATTCGGCAGGTTGATGGAGGCCGGATTGCCGGCCGCCGGCGCCCCGGAAAGATCGATCGGCTTGCCGAGCAGGTCGTTCAGCCTGCCCGACTGGTTGTTGGCAAGCGTCGCCAGGTTCTTTTCGGCGGCATCCGTCTGGTCCTTGATCGCTTGCTGTGCCGGCGAGAGCGTCTGCGTCGCTGTCCAGATCGGCAGGTCGTAGTTCGCGCCATTCATCGGATCGGTCCATTTGCGGGTGCCGGTCTGCGAATAGGTCAGGCTGCCATCAGGAGTTACCTGGTTGATGTTGCTCAACGTGCCGTTGGCCACGGCCGTGCCGATGTTCGTCGAGGTCTGCGCCGCCGCGGTTTCGCGCGGATCCGGCGGCTTGGGTGCTTTGGACTTGCCCATGTTACCTACCTTTGCCCATGTTGATTACCTTTGATTGACGGCATGTGCCCGCCAGTCGTTGTCGGTCAATGTGAAGATGATTTCCGCCTCGTCGCGCCCGCGCAGCCGCGGGACGCGGTGGCTGTCAAAGCCGAAGCGCCTGGCGATCGCGATCATGCCGGAATTGTGCTCGGACACGCGCAGCACCACCATCTGGCAGCCGATCTCATCCAGCGGATAGCCGAACATCGCTTTCAACACCGGCCGCGTCAGCCAGCGCTTGCTGGTTGCGGCAGCAGAAAGCTCGATGACACCCGCTTCCGGCGCATAATTGTGAAAGACCACGCCGGCAATCAGCATGTCGTCTTCCATCACGCCCAAGCTGGTGAAGTCGGAAAAACCGCGCTCGCAGCCGTCGATGTGGCCGGCGACGAAATCAGCGATCGCCTGGTTTGCCGCCGGGTTGCCGGCGCCACCCCAAATGATGGTCATGTGCTCGCCTCGCCCGCTGCCACCTGCAGTGTCGCAAGGTCAACCTCAAGATCAAGCTTTGCCGGCCCGCCCGAGGTGATCACGCAACCGACCGCAAGCATGTCGCCGGCTGCCCGCACGTTCTGGCGAAAGCTGTAGCGTTGCTGCTGAGATACCCCGTCCCAGACGCCGACGTCCCAAAGCCCCACGTCCCATTCGGATGACCTGGCATCGCCGGCAGTGACGGCGGTAAAACTCGGGATCGCCTTGTCGAAATCGGCCCGCGCAAAGAGACGAACCTTCGGCTCGGATTTCGCCCGGAAATACATGTGCGCCATGGTTGCTGTCGTGCGCTGGCCGAATTGGCCTGCGGACGCAAATTGCGACAGGTACGCGGCCGTAAAGGTCAGCCCGTCATCCGTGCCCGACGTATCGCCCTGCCAGCAAAGACCATTGAGCGAGCCGAAGAACAGGCCGCCCTGCAGGGTCTCGTAGCAGGTCGCCTGCCAATTGCTGATGGTTGACCAGCGACCGTTCAGCACGTTGAGCACGAAAGTCGTGTCACTGACCATGGCGTTGGCCGGAAAGGCGATGAAGACCAGGTTCTGCTCCGGCCATTGCTTCACCACCCAGCCGGCACCCGTTGCATTTGCAGCCCTTCGCCAGTCGTCTTCGATCGGTCGCGACACCGACACCTGGCTCAGCGCCTGCCGGTCGCGCTGAAACACCTGCGAGATCGGCGTCAGGCCGTCGCTGGTGGCGATCAGGATGTCGCCGCCGGCGCGGATCCAGGCATTTTTGCCGAGCGGCCGGCCGATCTGGTAGACGCCCTTCAATGCAAAGCTGTTGGCGTCGCTGGGGTCGGAGCCCGCATAGACTGCCACCTCCCCTTCGGTCGAGACGAACACGCAGAGATCAGAAAGGCCATCGCCGCTCTCGAGCGACCAGGAAAATCCGGTCAGGAGCGAACCGCCCTTTTTCATCACGCCGCCCAGCGGAAACACCGCGGCCGCCCCGCCGATGGAATTGACCGGCAGATAGTAGGCATCGAGCGTGGCGTTCTTCAGGAAGAACTGCCGGTTCTTGAAAAGCCAGCCGTAGTTCAGCTGCGCCGCCGTCGTCGCGTCGGTAAAGGTAATCGCCGGCGTCGTCGCCCAGGTGCTGCCGTTATAGACGCGACGCTGATCGGCGCCATTGAGGCAGATGAGGAAGGAGTTGCCGGAATTGGTGTGCTGGAAGGTGCACCAGTCGCCACTTGTCAGGCCGCCCGTAGCTGCCGCCTTGGTCGCCGGCGGCGCTGCCGGCGAGGTCATGTCGTAGATTGCCGTATCGGTTGCCATGAACAGCTTTTCGAGCGCGCCGTATTTGTATCTGAACGCGCTGCGGATCGTGCCGCCGTCGAGCGCCTTGCCGCGTTTCTGCGAGCCCCCGCGGATGCGGCAACCCACCAGCGTCGGCAGGAAGTTGCGCAAGACGGTCGCCGAACTCGGTTGCTGCGAGGCCATGTCTGCCGTCGTCACCAGCCCGTTCTTGGGCGCGGGAAACGTGATCGGCTGCGATGTCTGCTGGCGCCCGATGGCGACCGCCCCGCGGTTGCTCTGCCCGGTCCGGCCGGGCCTCACCTCCATTCTCATGTTGCCCCCCGGTCGGCGTTGATCTCCTGGATCAGGTCGGCCTCGAATTCGGCAAGGCTGTCGTCATAGGGCAGCCCCTTCTGGCGCTTCCATCGCCAGACAATGCCCTTGGCCAGCAGTCGCTCGGCAAACAGCGGCCGGTCGTCGTCGGCCTTCAGCGTGTCGCGCTCCTCGAAGGGATCGCCAAGCACCCAGTTTCTGGAGACGTAGTCGACGATGGCGCCAGGGCCGGCAGAAGCCGGAGACAGCAGGAGCTGGTTGTCTCTGATGAAGAAATAGGGTTGCGCGGGAGCGGCCGCGGCAATCACAGCCCATTGCGAGCTGTTGGTGATCGGCCGAAAGAAGCTGCCGGTGGCGGTGCGGACAGCGCCGCCGGGTGTCAGGCGCTGGTAGTCCATCGGCAGGCCCTGCGGCAGGGTCAACACGAAATGCTGCTTCAGCATGCGCTGCCAGTCGCTTCGGCGCGAGATCTCGTCTCCGGCCTCCTGCGCCAGCGCCACCATTGCCCGCGATATTGCGCCGCCAGCTGCTCGCCCGAGCCCTTGTCGTGCTGCAGGCCGTCATGCGGCCAAGACCACGGCAGCCAGACGCCCCAGGGCTTCAATGCCGCCGCATGAATGATCGGCGTCGCCTCGCGCTCGCGGTAAACCTTGGTCACGTAGAAGACGTCGGCGTCGCGGTCCCAGGCGCAGGCCGCGGCGGCAAAGGGGTGATCCCAGCCGAAGTCGAGCCCGCCGATCTGCACCCAATGCTTCGGGATTTCGAACGGGTCGATGCGGACCTGCTCCTCGGTCACCGGGAAGATCCGGCCCGAACCCAGCGTCGGCACGCCCTTGGTGCGCGCTTCCTTCTCATGCGCCGGGTAGCTGGCGATGATCTTCGCCCGCTCCTCAGGCGTGTAATGTTCGGCATCGTCGATCGTCATCGTCACCACCGTCCTGTCGTCGGAAGGCTCCAGCAGATAGCGGCTGACCACCGAGCTCATGCCCTTCAGCGGCGTAAAGGTCACGGCGACCGAGCCGCCGGTCGCATTGGTGCGGGTGATGCCTTCGAAATAGACGTCCTCCGGCGGCTCCTCGTCGAACCAGACATAGTCCACCGTGTTCGCCTGCCATTTGGCGCGGCCCTGTTCGTAGGCCTTCAGGAGCAACGTCGAGGTGCCGCCCGAAGCATGGTGCACCGTCACGCTGTCGAGCGCGCCCGATGCGCTCGACCTGCGCGTCCAGCCGGCAATTGCCGCCTTCGGGATATAGCCGGTGCCCCACTCCTCCTCGCTCATTGGCGGGCCGACGAGCAGCCGCTGCACGCCATCGCGTGTCAGCTCGTGCGACTCCGAGCCGCCGATCATCGTGATCGGTCGGTCGAACCGTCCGCCCGCCCACCAATGAGGATAGTCTCCGGTCAGGTGCATCGCCGCTTCCGCGGCCCCTGCCAGGGTCTTGCCGAGCTGGTTTCCGGCCATGAACAGCCGCTCGCGAAAGGTCGCACCCGCCTCATGAAAGACAGTCTGCCTGGCATAGGGCCGATAATAGCGCAGCCTATTCGTGTTCTGCCGCCGCCCGATCTCCATCGCCAGCTCCATCCGCTCCCTGAGCAGCGAGGAAAGGCTTGATCTTGGCGTCGAGCTTGCGGATGCGCTCGAGGAGTTGTTCATCCGTCATCTCCCCGATCTGGTTGACATTGACTGTCACGTCCTTCGGCATCAGCGAGGCCACGGCTTTCAGGAAATCGTGCGGGCTCTTTTCGATCAGCGCGTGGATCGCCGCTGCCCCCCGGCTCTCCCAGGCGCAAAGCATATCGTCGAGAAAGAGCTCGCCGAGCTTGGAGCGCACCGCCTTGCGGGCGCGCGTTCGCGCAGGTGCTCCCGCCCCGATGGGGGTTCCAACCCGCGGCTCGCGCGGCAGGAAGCGCCCCGTCTTCGGGTCCTTGGCTGGTTTTCCGATACTCATGAGGAGGACTCCCATGCAGCACCGATGGCACCGCAAAGCTCTTTAAAGTCGCTCAGGCATCCGCGCGCGCAGCAAGCGGCAAACGGGCAACAGCCTTCCGATATCCACGGGAAATTGCGCAGACCCACTTGACCTTAGGTTGTATTATGTCACCAATACTAATTTACAGGCCGCGCATTCGCGGCACCCGGTGCGGCCAAAGGCGCCTCACACCGGATGAGACAGGTGAGTTGGAGAGATAAAGCGTTCAAGTTACAGCATAATTTATCCATTTTATCGTCCCGATTTTGAGGAATTATGCCGATGAATAAGACGGGTGTCTGATGATCCAAAACGCAGTCAGAAGGTTGAAGACCATTTTCACGCCGCGGCTGTCCGCCGCAAATGTCTCGCCAAGGTTGCTCGAACTCGCCACCTCAGGAAATCTCGACGCCCAGGCGGTGCTGGGGGAAATCTATTTCAACGATGGCCGCGAGGAGAACTACGCCGCATCCTACCACTGGAACGGACAGGCTGCCCGCCAAGGCCACGCCGCCTCACAAGCCCGCCTCGCAACGATCTATCACCAGGGCCTCGGCATCGAGCCTGACCCGCAGGAGGCGCTTCGCTGGTGGCGCAGCGCGGCGCACAAGGGTCATGATGTTGCCCGCCAAGCAATCGACAGGCACAACCAGTATGACGGTGGTGTCGACCTGAACACGGCGCCGGCCGGCTTCCGGGCGGCACTCGATCCTCGCGGGAGGCCCCGGGGGGCGGCCAAAGGAACACCCGCAGACAGCCTGTCGCCGCAGGCGCTGGAGATATCGGAAGAAGAACAGATTGATGGACGCCGCAGCTGAGCAGACGAGCGACACCGCGTCGGCAGAGTTATCGACATTAACCCGCGGTCTCAGCCCCCTGAAGCTGAGCAACATGGCTTTGACCTACCTTCATCAATCAACTGCCCCCGATAGGAGCAGCGACGACGAATGATCCAGCACTTATGGACGTGGCTGCGTGCAATTTTCGCCGGGAAGGCCCGTCGACGGCCTGTGTTGGCCGATCCGCCGCCGCCAGGCGCCACGATCATAGCACCGAGACTGATGAAACTCGCCAAGGGCGGAAACGTCGACGCACAAGCGGCGCTCGGAGAGCATTTTTTCGGCGATATCGAAGAAAACCTGGCTGCCGCCTACTACTGGAATGGGCTGGCTGCGCGCGGCGGCCACATCGGCGCTCAAGGGCGGCTGGCCACGATTTACCACGAGGGGCTAGGCGTCGAGCGCAACCCCAAGGAGGCGTTCCGCTGGTGGTATAGCGCGGCCCTTCGGGACCATCACGGTGCGCAGTTAATGATTGCCGTCTCCTACGAACTTGGCGGCGTCGTGGAGGCTGATCTGGAAGAAGCTGCCTACTGGATATCCCGTTCGTACTTCCGCGCAGGCGGTCGTCCCGAGGGCCTCGACTTTGTCGGTGCCTATTACGAATCGGTCTTACGGAAGTTATCCGAGGAGCAACGTCTTCGCGTTGCTGAACGCTTGCGTCACCTCGCAGAAACGACGTCACGATAAGCGTCGCCTGGCGACATTATCCACGTCGCGCAAACGCGTACGGCGGTCCTTCCAGCAACGACAAGACGCGAACAGGGCACGCCCTCCCAAGAAGCCGAGAAGCACGTCAGGCGCGTCAGGCGCGTCGGCTAATTCGAGAGAGAGAGAGAGAGAGAGAGAGAGACGCACACACACACAGATCTGGATGGACAGCCGCGGGCTGCAACCGGCCGGAGCGCGATCGACCGGCTCGTGCCTTCCAAAAATGAAAAAGGCCGCTTCGATTACGAAACGACCATCCTGTAATATCCTTAGCCCGGCTCCGGTAGAATGGCAACCCCTTCGAGCAAGATTTGTTCTAGTTTCGTTCTTTTTTTTCGTGGCGCCCGCCTGCCCGGCCACTGGGTCATCAAAGGCGCGTGAGGTCGCCGCTTTCTCGCGATTTTGGCTTGCCGACATCAGGCGTTGAATGCCGGGGCGCATCGAGCGAATCCTTGAGATTGCGCCGTCCACGAGAACTGGCACCGCCACCTCACTGACCGGCGACGCTCGCAGACGCTGCCGTTCGCCCCATGCTGGGATTTCGCGACCACGCATCCGCAGCGAGCCATCCTCAAATCTCGCCGGACATTTCCAACCTGCTCGGAACAACTCAAGCGCCACCTTCGTTGCCCCTTTCGGATGAGCCTTCGCCGGCACTGCTTATCGGTTAGGGATAACGTGCAGGTATTTGGTTGCACGCGTCCGATTGTGTTATCATCGTTTCCGGGAGGAGAATGTCATGGAGAATTTCTTCGCACTACTCGCCGTTGTCATCGGTTCCGCCGTGCTGGGGCTTGCGCTTGCCTACGGCATGCGCCGCCAGAGAGACAGCCACCCGCCACCCAAGCACGACGACGCCACGCTGAAATTCTAGGCGCTCACGCCGTGCCTGTACCCTCCAGCTTGCGCACCCGCCGCTGCTTGGGCGAAGCCATGTCTTCGCCACCAAGTCACTTCTGAGCCTGCCACCAACCCTCTGATCTGCGCCCAGAACGAACCTTTCACGGCCATGATACGGAACCATTCGGCCGTTTGCCGCTTACTCCTTGGCTACGATCAAGGAGATGTGACCATGCCCCGAACAACGCTGAAGCCACGCCTCATTCCGGATAACGAAGCCAACGACTTGCCGGACGTCCCTGCGGATCAGATCCCCGATGGTGACGACCTGCCGCCGGCAGACCAGGGTCGCGTGCCCCCGGTGCCGAGCCGCGACGAGGCAAATCTCGAGAACGACGAGGCCCTTCCGGATGACGCGGAAGAAGAAGCCCTTGACCGCGATCCGTCGCGGCAGGCCACCCGCTTCGATGAAACCCTGCCCGACCAGGACTGAGGCAACGCCGCCTTCTGCGTGACACCCCGATCTGACACGCCCGAACCACAGTGTGGCAAAGCCGGCCCCCCGGCTCCGCCATCGCACGCCCGCCCCTCACATTGCCGGCAAGTTCAGCTCTCGGCCGTCGAAACGGTGGCCGATGTCAGCGTTCCCTGGTGGAACAGCATCTGCCACCGGCCCGCCGTCCGCTTCCAGATGGAGGATCGCAGCGCCTGCCGTTGCGACCCGTCACCCGCCCGGCGAATGGTCCTGTAGGTGAGCAACACGGCGTCCGAACAGATCGGCGTCAGCGCAAAATCCGTCGCCTCAAGTTCACCTTCATCAGGCTCATCATCCTCTTCACAGAGAAGCTCGATCGTCTCTGCGCGATGGTACGTCGTTCCCGATGCGCCGAATTCCATGAAACCTTCGGCAAGCAGCGCCTCGACGGCCGCTCTCGAGCGGCGCACCTCGGGCCGATGCAGCGCCTCCTCGAGCGCCCGGATGTCATCAAGTTGGACAGGAAGATCAGCCATATTCCTCACGCCTTCTTTTGAGACCGCGCGCGCTCATGCGCGTGCCCATGTCTGCGATGCGGCCAGGCATCGACACAAGAGCCAGGCCGGGCAGTCCGCGCCAAGTTCTCTGCGATAGCGCACGCCGGCGCGCAAACGCCAGGCAAATGTCCGAACCCGAACACGGGACGCGGCGAGACCAGAGCGGTAAACCTTCGCTAACCAACATGCACCGCGTCCTGCCGTCCTCACGTCGAAATACGGCATCTGCCGTATTCCCGGCAGCCCATCCGCGCCGTACGTCCAACGAGCCGCGTCGCGTCAACGCTCCGGCGGGTCGCCGCGGCCGAAATCCCGCCTGGGCCGAAACCATGTGTAGAAACCAAGGAAACAGCGATGAAGACAATCATCCTAGCCGCTGCCGCATCGTTCGCCCTGACGGCGAGCGCCATGGCAGCAACGCCCCCAAACTCAACCCTGAACGCCAAGCCTGCGAAGGCCGAACGGGCTGGTACCGTCGCAATCGAACTGGCGAAGGGGCCCAACCGGACGAGCAGACCGTCGCCGCCAAGCCACGGCAAGGGCTACTCGTTGTGAGCCGTCGCGCGGGGAACGTTCGCGTTAATGCCGCCTGGCAGAGCCTCAATCCGCGGCGCGTCGTCGCGCTCATGACCGCTGCTTTGTCGGCTTGGCAATTTCGCCGACGGACACCGGAACTCCTCCGGCCGCAGGCGCCGCTCGAAGGTCAACTTTGACGGCGAGGACGGGAAGCACCCCGCGCATGCCCCGACAAAGACCCCGCCGATCGCAGCCGACCGGCGGGTTTCGTCTCGCTCAATAATAGGGCGAGTAGCACTGTTGCCGCGGGCCGCCATAAGGCTGGAACGAGTTGTCCCAGGCACGGTAGGAGCGGTAGCGGTCATAGCACCAGTTTGTATGCCGCGGGTTCACGCCGGTCTCGACGCGCCGCGGCGGAGCGGCAATCGCGCCGCCGATGATGGCGCCTGCGCCGAAGGCTGCCAGCGGATACCACCAGCCGTCATTGTGGCGGCGATATCCATCGCGGTAGCCGCGATAACCCCGGTGACCATTGTACCAGCCATAGCGATAGCCGCCGCTGCCCTGCCAGCCCGGCCGCGTGCGATAGCCGCCATCCCAGTGTGGCCGTGGACGGTGGCCCCCGTCCCAACCCGGGCGCGGCCGGTACCCGCCGTCCCAGCCGGGACGCGGTCGATATCCACCATGGTTCCAGCCCGGCCGAGGGCGATGTCGGTCGCCGCCCCATTCGCGATACTGCACGTTCGTAACGTCGCTCTGCTGCCGCAGCTGGACGGCCGCAACCGGCATGGCATTCGCAGGCGTGTAGCTCGTCAGAGCCGTCACCGCCGCAAGGATCACAATGCCTATCTTCTTCATCTCGACACCTATCCGTTTCGAATAGGCGCAAGCTATGCCCCCCGGACGTGAACCCGTGGTGAATGCGCTCATCATCATATTAGCATGTAAAAACATTCGGATATCGACGACAGCTCGTCTCATTGACGAACCACGACGGCATGCCTGTGGATCTTGCGATGCGAATATCTTGCTCGCCGCGGCGGTCGCTATATCTTGCCGTGAGGGCCTTCCCGGACCACATCGGCGACACCACCTCAGCGCGGCAAGGCATGGCGCAAAGTGTACGCCACCGCCTTGCGCGGGCTAGCCGTCCATACCGCTACGGCCCTGCAGAAAAAAGTTTGGGCGGATTGTCGGCCCCTGCGTGGCCCGTTCGTCATTTAGGCATGAGGGGCCGCTTTGGCCTTGTCGATCAGAGGAGAAAAGACCATGCGCGTGATAGTAATGGTGAAGGCGACCGAGGACAGCGAAGCGGGCAAGATGCCCTCGACAGAGCTGCTCGAAGCGATGGGCAAGTTCAACGAAGAGCTGGTCAATGCCGGCATCATGCAGGCCGGCGAAGGCCTGCACCCGTCGTCCAGGGGCAAGCGCGTCGCCTTCGACGGCGCAAGCCGCATCGTCATCGACGGCCCCTTCACCGAGACCAAGGAACTGGTCGCCGGCTTCTGGATCTGGCAGGTCAAGGACATGGACGAGGCGATCGCCTGGGTGAAACGCTGCCCCAATCCGATGCCCGGCCCGAGCGAAATCGAAATCCGCCCGGTCTTCGAGGCCGCCGACTTCGGCGACGCGCTCACCCCTGAAATCATCGAGCGCGACGACCGCCTGCGCGAACGCATCGGCGGCAACTGAGGCGGCGTTTCGGCCCAATGCATTTCGGGCAGTCGGGATTCCATCAATCCCGGCTGTCGACACCGGCAGCAGAGCCCCGTCGTTTCGGCTGCGTCCTTGCCGCCACCATCTGGCGATCATCCGGCGAAAGCCCCGGCCGCTCCCCGGCCTGGAGCGCGTTCATCGCACCCACGCGCCAAAAGACAATCGGGTTTAGCCATTCCTCACTTCACGGGGGCATCCGCATGAAGTGGACTTATTGATGCGGATAAGCGGATAAGATGCCCTGGAATAGAAGTGCGACCGCACAATTCCTTAAATCGGAAACGATTGAAGGAGAAAATTATGCAGCAAGTTTAAAGCGTTACAGCGTCCCTTGCGCGCCACATTTGACGCGCGGCGTTGTAGAGCGCCGTGCGTTCACCCGAACGCACTAAGGACGCTCCAGCGTGTTCTTGTAGATGATCCCGTCCTTCATGATGATCTTGAAGTTGCTGGCGGCATCGGCCACCAGGTCGAGATTCTCCAGCGGGTTGCCATCGACAAGCAGGATATCCGCAAGCGCGCCTTCCTCGATCACGCCGAGCTTTCCCGGATAGGGATTGCGTGGGCCGGATAGCGCCAGCAACTCCGCATTCGTTCCGGTCGCCATGGTGAGCGCTTCGGCAGGCGTGTACCAACGCTTGAGCGAGGCCAGGATTGCCCCCTGCTGCTGCGCCAAGGCGCGGGAGAACAGGACATCGGTGCCCCACGCGGTCTTGATCTTGTACTTCTTCGCCAGTTCGTAGGTCCTGCCGATGCCCGGCCACACCTCATCCGCCTTGGCCCGCTCGACCGAACCTTTCGCAAAGCCTTGCCGCAGCAGCTCGGGAAGCGGCTGAAGGCTGAGCCAGATGCCCTTGTCGGCAATGAGCTTGGCGGTTTCCTCATCCATCAGAAAACCATGTTCGATGCACTTCACGCCGGCTGCAATCGCTATTCTGATCGCATGCGACGTGAAGGCGTGCGCGGCGACATAGGTGCCCCAATTGTCGGCGATTTCCACCGCGGCCCGCAGCTCGGGCTCGGTAAAGGTGGTCACATCGAGCGGGCTGTGGGGTGACGACACCCCGCCTCCCGCCGTCACCTTGATCAGCGCTGCCCCTTGCATGAGCTGCTCACGGACCCGCAAGCGCACCTCGTCGGGGCTGTCGACCACGATGGCCCCGCCGACCTGCTCCATCCGGGCGAACGGGCCACCGATCACCCGCGGCAGCTCGGACATCTGGCGGAAATCTCCATGTCCGCTGGTCACGGTGAGCATGGCGCCGGAAGGATAGATGCGCGGTCCCTCGACGATGCCGGTGTCGATCGCGCGCTTGAGGCCGAACACCGGCCCCCCCACGTCGCGCACGGTGGTAAAGCCGCGCATCAGCGTGTCCGTCGCCTCGTCGCCCGCAGCCAGATTGTTGAAGCCGACGTCACCAAACGACTCTGCCGGAGTGGACCGCGCCAGCATGGCGTGCCAGTGCGCATCGATAAGGCCCGGCATCAGCGTTCGGCCGTTGCCGGCAACGCGAAGGGCGCCCCCTGCCTCCACGGGGTCTGTCGAGATCCGAGCGATCACATTGCCTTTGACCAGCACATTCGACGGAGCAGACAGCGAGGTCGCTCCTTTCCCATCGAAGATGCGGACGTTTTCGAAGAGCACATCATCCGCCCATGCCGCCGGGCAGACCCCAAGCACGAGAATTGCCGCAAGCCACCGTCTGCTGGATAGCAGCACCATGAAAGCTGCGCGGGCATAAGAGGACACGGCGACGGCGCGGGACAATGCGTGCGCCACAAACGTGGCCTTCATCAACGCCTGCGATTCCAGAGATCTGATACACACGGCAATTCTCCAACCTTGAGGGAGGGATGGGTCGTGGCAAGCGAGAAACTGCAGCATTCATTGCGATAGGGCTGAGGCGCGAGCCACCGCTCGTCCACGCAATTGCAAGGCCATTTTTGCAGTCAGGCCATTGCAATGCGGCACCCGACGATATCAACGTCTGCTTTTGGGTACAAGCAGACGTTGATGACGCAAACCGAAGCATCGCTTGGATCATGGTTGCACCAAGGCCGCCACGGCGCGATCCCGCCTCAGACGACAGCGCGTGCCTTGTCGGACGCGCAAAGATCGGTGGATCTCCGCCACAAGGGTTGGGTTAGGGGGAGCGAATCCACTCCCGGGCATTCTCAGGATTTGGCGGAAGCCTGAAGCGGCCCTGCCAGAGGCCGCTCCCCGGCAAAGGGCTCGCGCCGGTCACACCGCCTCCTTCTGCCTCGAAAGCCCAAGATGCCAATGCAACTCGGTCAGGCCGCGCTTCAGCCAGGCCAGCTGCGGCTCCGGCATGGTGCGCAGCACCTCGTAGTCCATGACGCAGACGTTGAAGACCGTCGTTTTCACCCGTGGCCCTTCCGGCAGCTTCAGGAGCACGCCCTCGAGTTCCATCATCCGGTTGGTCGCAGCCCTTGCTGCCCGCATCCGCTCAGTGGTCGCCTCGCCTTCAAACCCTTTGACGCTGAACAGCGACTGCGCCCTGACGCTTGCGAAGGGAATGCCGGTCAGGCTGTAGTAACGCGCCATCTGCCGGGCATATTCGTCGCCGGCCTCGCGCTCATGGGCGGTCAGCTTGCCGTCTAGGAACATCCGCCCGAGCGTGTAGCCGGCGAAGGGACTGCCGGCATCCACGCCCTTCATTCCCGAAAAGTGCTGACGCTGCCGCGCCGCGATGGCGACCGAGCGCACCTCTCGTTCCGTTTCGCCGTGCTTGATCTGCCCGCCGGGATAGCGCGCGACGTCCGCCTTGCGCGGCCGCCCCGCCTTGCTTGCCCGCTTGATGCGAATGCGTTCTGCCTTGGATGTCATCGTCTTCTTTCCTTCTGCTCGTCTGCGTTCCATTGCCCATGCGCATCCGCCCGAAAGCCGGCGCCCGGCTGCGGCGATGCGATTGCTCGTTGCGTCAATGCCTGCCTGTCATCCGGTGCCGCGCCAGGCGGCCTCCCGCGCGTCCGACCACTGCGGCTGACGGCCACTGCGGCCCGCCGAAGCGGGATCTGCCATCCCGGGTGGACAGCAACTGCCACCCCGAGGTGGACGGGAACTGCCACCCCCGAGGTGGACAGGCACTTGGCCCCCGGGGATGGACGACTAACCGCCACCCCCGAGATGGCCGGTGAACCGCCGCACTCGGGCAGGCGATCCCCTCCCGGCCGTCAACGCCCACCCGTCCATTGAACCCCACGCTCGCGACCGGGTCGGCCTCATCGCTTCGCCCGCCCCTTGTTGACCGCGTGCAGCACCGAGCTGTGGTCGCGCCTGAAGATCCGGCCGAGCGCCGGCAGTGACAGGTCCTCGCGCTCGTCATAGACGGCCGCCATGCAGCGGTGGCGCGGCTCAACAAGGCGGCGCTCCCGGCGAACCCCGATCACATCGGCCCAGCCGATGCCGGGATAGGCGAGCAGCACCTCATTGACGATCTCGCGCACCGGCCGGCGGCTGAAGAGACCGCCCTCGCCGTCTGCGCCCGCGCCACAAAGCAGATGCGCCTGCGACAGGATCCGCGCTTCGGCGTCGGCGAGCGCCAGTTCCAGCTGCAGCACCCGCAGGCGCTGCGCCTTCACGTGCGCGCTCAGGGCAGTTAGCAAGTCCTCCGGCGCAAGCGGCGCGTCGCTTTCCGGCACGTCGGCTTCCAAGCCGCGCGCCATCGGCACCGCGCCGAGCCGGGCGTTTGCCTCGCCGTCGCTCTTTCGCGCGTCACTCACCCCGTTTCCTGCGCCGAGGCCTTTCGGCCAGATTGTCGTCTCAAGCCCAGTCGCCGGCCCCATCGTCGAATGTCTCGTTTCAGGCTGCATGGCTTGCCACCTCCCCGGCAATATCGATCGTCGAGCCCAAGCCCCTGGCCTCAGCCACATCGTTTTCGAGCCGCGCCCGAAAGGCGCGCTGCTCCGCGGTCGGCTCGGCCGTATCGGGAAGGTCGAGCATTCGGGCAAGCGTTTGGGCCTGCTCGATCGATCGCACCTCACCGGGCGTTGACCCCGTCGCCTTGATCGCCGCATGCTCGGCACGGAACTGGCGAAGCCGCACCCGCACCCGCTCGCGGATTTCAGGTGAGCGCCGAGTGGACGGCAATGCCGGACTCAAAGCCTCGGTAATCTCACGCTTGCGGGCCAGCTCGGCCCGTGTCGCCGCCGCCTCGCTTTTGGCGAGCGCCGCCAGCACCGGCGGCTTGGGAATGGCGCCCAGAAGCACGTTGGCGTTTGCCGCATAGTCGCCGCGGATCAGCTTCTGCGTCGCCACTGAGAGGCCGCAGGCCGGCACGCCGGAGAGGGCGTATTGGTAGACGGGCAGAAGCTTTTTCGGGTCGATGCCCTGCGGCATGGTCATGCCGGCCGTCTGCATCGCGTTGAGGCTGCGCAGGATCGCATCGTCGCCTGCCGGCGCCAGCCGTTCAGTGAGCGCGGTAATCTCCCGGCTCAAGGTCGAATGTCGGTTGTGTCTTGGTAAGGTCGTCATTGTCCTGGTTTCCATTCAGTTCGCGTTCTATCGCTTGTCGGCATTCCCGCTGGTGGCGGGCAAAGTCGCTTTCGCGCGGGCTCGCCTGCGGCCGGTGGCTCTTGCGTGGCCTTGCGGCGTTGCGCATCCAGTTGCGCCAGGTGGCGGGCCAGTCGAGCTTGGCCGCGTCCCGTCCGGATTTCGCCGTCCAGTAGTCGCGGAATTTTTCAAGCTCCAGCGCCACCGCCGCCTCGCCGAAGCCCAGCCTGGCGGCAAAATCCCGGTCCGGCTCGAATTGCTCGGGAAGGCGCATGGCGCGCCTGCGACCGGGCAAACAGCGTGCTTGCGCGAGGGTTTGGGTGTTGTCGGGAGAGTTAATTTCTTTAGGGGGTGTGGGGGACCTTTCTTTATCAGAGAGGGGAGCGCCGCCCGTCGCCGTGACCGCCCGTGACGTCACGTGAGCGCGGTGGCGCTGCTGCCGTTCGCGATCGCTCGCCCGGCGCCTTTCGATGTCTGATTGCTGGCCCGCTTCCGCCGCGCGCACCGCGCACAGGATCATCTCCGGTGTTGCACCGCACTGAACCAGCGCCTCGACAATCGATGTGATGCGCATCGCCTAAACCTCGACCGTCACGGCAAGCGCTGCGCGGACCAGGCAATCGGCCCGCCGCTGCGGCAAACCCCGCCGCACAAACCTGTCGAACCGCGCCACGACGGCGTCCGGTCGAGCAGGTGATGCCAGCCTAGCCAGGATCTCGGCCAAGAGTGCAGGCACGCCACGAGACAATCGGACAACGGCAGACACGCTGCCCCACCGGAAACACAGATCCGCCTTTGCGCACCGACCGCGCCGGCCCAGGCTCGAACGAATGGCCGCGCCATCCGCTCCTTGCGCCGCACGCTCCGTTGCCGGCGATGTCGGGTAACGAAGAAATCTCTCTAAATTCGCGTCACGCATGACGTCGTCTCCTCATGAATGTCCGCACGGGTTCCTCTCGCCAAAAGCGGCGATCGGCCTTGGCGTGCCATGCACCTGGTCTGGTTTTCCTCCGCCTCCCCGCCGGCAAGCCGCCTGAAACCCTGCGCGCAACGTGCGAGGCGGGACTGGGTTCAGCCACGGCGTCGTGGCGCTGGAGCACTGCGCGTCCTGAATCCCCTGGCATCAAGGATGCCCGGGCATCGCGGATGCCACGCAAGAAATCGCTCCAGCCTTTCCCCGCGCATGATCCCGCACCGAGACCGCATCCGATCATCGGGGGCATGCGTCAGATGCGGCTTGCCGGCGCCGAAAGGGATGCGAGGGGCCACCGGGGAGGAGGTGGGCAGCAGCCCCTCGCCATGATCGTCGCCGCACCTGCGCCCGCGTAACCGGTTAGGCACGCAAAGGGCGCGGCAGCCGTGCAGCATGTCATCCACACCAAACCGATCCCGGCTCGGGAGCCATGCAGAACAGCGACGATCAATTTCTTCTATGGCTTCGCCCGCCGGTGCCGACGTCGCGAATGGCCAACAAATTCTGGAGCCTTGTTGCCATCATCAGTGCGATCAGGCAGGTCGCATTCACCCGCTTCGCCGTCCTCCGACGGCGGCAAACCGCCGATGAATGCTCTGACGACAGTCGGGCCGGACATCAGGTTTTTCCCCCTGTCTCGCCCCACCGGCGCGAACGCCTCGTCGAGTTCGCGTTGCAGCGCCTCGAAGTCGATGCCCGGCACAATCTCCTTGTCCCGCGGGGCCTCAATTCCCGACAAGGCTGCCTTGCCACGGACCTCGCCCTTGCCGGACAATCTTGTCCGGCCGGAAACGACGGCCCTGCCCCACCGGCTGAGCCTGCCGGCAAAGGTGATCTCGCCGGACGCAGCCCTCCAGCCCGCGCGTTGCCTGCTGCAGCCGAAGACCGGGCTGGCAAGCCAGCTGACGGCGGCAAGCGTCACCGAGGTGGCGGAGAAGGCTACAAGTCCGGCAAAGACCGGATTGCCGAAAAATGTATCCGTCATCGGCTCAAGCATGGACTGACTCCACCACGACGATTGCGCGCGCCCTGTTTTTCAGCCGGCGAATGGCGCCGCGCTCCTCCATTGCCGCCACCATCCGCGAAATTCCGGATTTCGATGAAAGCCCCAGATGGTCCTTCATCTCGTCAAAGGTCGGCGAGACGCCGTTCCTGTCGGCGCTGTAGCTGCGAATGAAGCCGAGCAATTCGCGCTGCCTCGGCGTCAGCCCGTTCGGTCGGCGCCTGGGTTGCCCGGGAGGATTGGGGCGCCCGGGGCGCCTGGGTTTTCCTGATCGGATTGTGGCTTCAGTCATCGGCTCACTCCAGCAAGCATGCAGTCATCGCCCATGCGGCCCTCCGGGACACCTCCGCGGCCGTGACCGGGCTGCTCCTGCCTGGAGCGGCAGCCGGGAAAATCGACCCCAGAAGATGCGATTGACTGTTTGTTTCCGTTCATATCCTATCAATAATAGGATGCAATCAGTTTATCAAGAGGAAAAATCCTATTGGACGTAGGAAGCGGAATCTGGGATGCCATTTGCATGGATCAATTGCGGCGCCTTATCCGGGAAGCAGTCGATGCGAAGAGGACGACCTACAAGGATCTGTCCATCGCGATCGGGAAGAACCACGCCTATATCCAGCAGTTCGTCGAGCGCGAGAGCCCGCGCGAGCTGCGCGAGCGTGATGTGCGCGCCATCACCGACCTGATCGGCACGACGCCGAGCGCTGGAGAAGCCAGTCAGCCCCGCAACACCACCGGCTTCAATCCGCAGATCGTGCCCGGCGAGCAGCTCGTCGGCCATCGCGACCTGCCGATCTTCGTTGCCGCCCAGGGCGGCGACGGCCACGTGATCGTCACGTTCGATGCGGTCGAATACGTCAAGCGCCCCTCGGTGCTCGAGGGCGTCAAGGGCGCCTACGGCATCTACCTTACCGGCACCTCGATGATCCCGGCCTATGAGCCCGGCGACATGGCCCTGGTCCACCCGCATCTGCCGCCGGCCCGCGACAAGGACGTCGTGCTCTATCACGTACCGCCCGCCAACGATGCCGAGGCGATCATCAAGCGCCTGGTGTCGTTCAACGACCGGGAATGGACGCTGAAGCAGTACAATCCCTATCTGGAATTTACCGAGAGCCGGGTGGAGTGGTCCTTCTGCCACCGGGTCGTGGGAAAATACAGCGCCCGCTGACGCCGCCGGCCCTGGATGGACGACGTAGCCGACGAGATTGGCGGCCGGCCGTCAGACCTTAGCTTCACGCCGCAACCGATTGAAAATAAATGCGCCTTGAAAGCGACGCCACGCCTGACGATACGTGAAGGGCCGGAAGGCGGCAGCGCAGGTGGCGCCACCGGCGGCCGACGACGCCCCCCCTATCGACCCCGCAGCCCTATCGACCCCGCAGCCCAATTCGATCCCGCAGGAGGTCCGCGCCCGACAAAAAGCCCGAGAATCGATCCTCGGGCTGTCGCTTCAACATGGTGGCCGGCGATCAGGGCGGCGGCACGCATGACGTCCGGGCACGTTCAATGGCATCCGGGCATGCGCATGATATCCGGACACGTTCAACGGCACCGGCCGCCCACAGCACCCGGCCCGCCGCGCTCCACGCGGCACGCCCCATAACCCTGTCGCCTGATACCGGCGACACGAACAGGCAAACGGCCCAGGCCGGCAAAGCCGCCTCACGCGGCTGCCGATCCGCCTACGCGGCCATGACCTCCTGCATATCCGAGGGCAGGTCACCGCCGATGAAAAGGATGGTCGCATCCTCGAATTCACCGGTCGACAGATCCCCTGCCCGGCTGAATGCGACAACGCCCACCTTGGTCGACGCCAGCCTTTCCGCCAGCCTGAGCGCGTGGTCGGCCCCGGTCGCCTGCACCGGAGTGTCGGCGAGCAAGGCGCCCCGATTTCCCCGCGTAAAGCTCTGAACGACGAAGTAAGTGACCATGTCATGCTCCTCTCTGCCACCTGCAATGGCAGCTCCAAGCTGACTCAATCCTTAGAACAAAACAAGAACAAACTGGAGGATATCGACAGCCCTGTCAGAAAAATCCTGCCGCGCGTAGATTTCCTATTGACCGGATGATAGGATTTTTCCTATCTTTGCACTACCAGTCGAAACAGGGAAGCAGGATCCGCAGCGTGCCCCCGCACCCGCGCCGCCTGCTTTGCCAGGGAGAAGGTATGACAGTGACATCGACACGGGAAAACCGGCCTGCGGCACCTCTCACCCAGAGCCGCGAAATCATTCTTGCGGTCACCACGCTCGGGCGCGGCCATTTCATCGAGGAAAGCGATTGCTTCGGCACCACCTTTTCAACCGCCGCCGAATGGCTGAAGGTCCATGACGGCGAACACGCCACCAGGCTCATCCGCTTCGATCTCGACGCGTTGCACGGCGAAGACATCTCCGAGACCATCGCCGACGCCTGGCTCGACGATTTCGATCGCACGCCGGATGACCAGCACCTGTTGCCCGCCTTCGTGCGCACGTCGCAGGCCTGGGAGCGCTGGTGCGCGGATTTCGAGGCGACGCCCGGCGGCCATCGCCAGACCCTCCCCTTCTGCCAAACGGGCCACGGCACGCTTAACCAGCGCCAGCAGTTCGGAGCTTAGGCCCTGATGGATATCCCGCTCGACAAATCCGCCCTCTTCGCCGCCATGGAAGCCTTCTGGCAAACGGAAGCCGGCAACGACAAGGGCGTGGAAGCGGCGATCACAGCCTATATCGAGCGCATGGGCCTTGCCCCTTTCAACGAGATGGCCACCGCCAGGCGCGCAGCCCTTGCCGCCGCCACCGCCCGCGTGCCGGCCCGCCCGCCGCAAAGGGTGCAGCACGGCCGCAATCGCCCGCCCGCGCCGGCAACCTGAGAACAGCGGCAGACAATCTGCCATGGCAAAACGGCGGTTCGCCGCTTAAAGGTGAAAATCCTTTGTTCGCGACACCGGCGCATTGTCATGCGCCTCGGTGCAATTGCATCTGGAATCGTTGATGAAAATCAGAAGCGCCACCCTTGCCGACGTCGACACGTTGATCGCCCTCGATACCATTGCTGCCCACGACCCTGAGCGGCGGCATCAGATCAGGTCGTGGATCGAAACAGGCAGCTGCCACATTGTCGAGACCAACGGTTCCGTCGGCGCCTATGGCGTCCTGGCCTATCATTTCTTCGGAAACGGATTTATCGAAATGATCATGGTCGCGGAGCACTCTCGTCGCCAAGGCCTCGGAATGGCGCTCGTCCGACATTTCACGGCCGTCTGCGCAACGCCCAAGCTCTTCGCATCGACGAACCTCTCCAACCGGCACATGCAGACGCTCCTGGGTGCCGCCGGCTTTCGCACCAGCGGCTACATCGACAACCTTGATGAAAACGACCCCGAAATCATCTTCTGTTTTCATGCGGCGCAGGTGCGCGGCTGAGACCCGTTCCGTGGGTTGATATGGCCGAAGGCGGACAAGATGCGCTGGCATCACAGTGCCGGACAGCATCGGCATTCTGCGGATACCTTTTGCGCCGCGTCGCAAAACCCCCGCCCCAAGGCGGTCGCGACATCCTTCGAAGAGCGCCCTTTGCACCAGGAATGCACACTATGACCGCCGAAACGCACACGCCGCTCTTGAACGAAGACGATCTGCGCGAGATCGCGCGCTGGGCTGCCGCTTGCGCCGGGCGCGCCCTGCCCCTTTTCGAGGCGAAGGCCCAGGACGACAGCCGCCCTCGCGCAGCACTTTTTGCCATCGGCAGCTTTGCGCAGGGCGGCAAGCGGACCTCGGCGCTGCGCAAGCTTGCCTGGGCCGCCGGTCAGTCGGCGCGCGAGGTCGGCGATCCCGCGGCCTCAGCCGCTGCCCGCGCGGCGATGGCGGCAGCCGGATCCGCCTACACCCATCCGATCGCGACCCCCCACCAGGTCAATCATATCCTCGGGCCGGCCGCCTACGCCGCGCAAGCCGCAACGCTCGCCGCCGACGACCCGGCCGACGTCCTTGACGCGGAGATCCGCTGGGCGATTTCGCAGGCATCGCCGAAAGTCCGCCAGATCATACAACGCATGCCGGCGCGCGCGCCGAGCAAAGGGCAGTTCCACGCGCTGCTCTACCGGCTTGATACCGGCCTTCGCACATGACAACAGTTCCATCGGCACCTGACAGAGAAAGCGGCATGGAAATTGTAGATTGCACGGTCCCCTATTTCAGCCAGTGGGAAAGCCCTGAGATGACACTGGCGGTTCTGTCGGAGGGCGCCTCAGCGCTTCACCGCGATCCGCTCTGGCGCAATTCGGGCGCCGAGACCATTGAGGAATATGCGCGCTGGGCGGTGAATGTCTGCGGCATGGCCTGCCTGAAGATGATCCTGGCCGCGCGCGGCGAGTTGCATCCGATCCTGTCGCTGGCGCGCGGTTGCACCGACCATGGCGGCTATGTCGTCAACGAGGCCGATGCCTCGATCAAGGGGCTGATCTATGCACCCTTCGTGACCTATGTCGGCGAACGCTTCGGGCTTGGCGCCCAGACGCTGACGAACATGCCGACGACGGACATTCCCGACGTGCTGTCCGAACGCCGCTTTTTCATCGCCTCGGTCAGCAGCGCGATACGGTGGCCCGAGCGCGAACCGCCTTCGAAAGGCGGCCATCTCGTCCTGGTGACGGCCGCCTCGCGGCAAAGTGTGCGTTTTCACAATCCCTCCGGCCATGACCGCGCCAATCAGGCCGATGTCGTCATGCCGCTTTCCACCTTCGACCGGTTCTTCGCCAATCGCGGGATCGCCGTCAATTTCTGATGTCGCGATGCGCGCCCAGAGCATGTCGCGCATAAGTGTGCCGCGGTTTTGCGACAACGACATGCGCAAAAACAAGAACATAAAGCGCGCCAAGCGAATCTGAAAGATCGCGACGCGCTTTAAGTACCCAATAAAGGCAGGCAGCAATCATCTGCAAAAATGCTAATAATCAAGCGGGGCAGGAATAGAGGGGAGTTATTCGATGCCACGCCTAGCACAATTGTATTTTAAGACCGCGATCATCTTTCTGATCATCGGCATAGCCATGGGCCTTCACATGGCCATCGGCCAGGATCACAGCGCGATCGGCGCCCACGCGCACGCAAACCTTTTGGGATGGGTGACGATGGCGATCTTCGGTGGCTATCACGCGCTGAACCCGGCGAAGGCGCAAAAGCGCCTGGCGATGATCCAGTACGGCGTCTACACCGGCGGCGTCGCCCTTCTGGTGCCGTCGCTTTACCTGATGCTCACCGGCAGTCCACAGCTGGAACCGCTGGTCGCCATCGCGTCGATCATCGTCTTCATCGGCGTCTTGCTGTTTGCCGCCATCATTTTCGGCAGCAGCGAAACGGTTTCCCGCCCGACGGCCGTGCCGTCGCGCTAACCGCGCACGCGAGCAATCGCTCCATCGGCCTGGTAAGGCCGGGCGTTCTCTATCGAGCGCCCGCCTTCAGGACGCGGTGCGTCGCATTGTCGACCGCAAGGCCAGTCTCGGTGCTGTCCTTCTGGAACCCGCGCATGGTGTTTCCGCAGGCTGAAAGCGAAAGCAGCGCCAGACACACAAACGCGATCGTGGCCTTCGACATCCTCATCTCCATACTGGCTTCGTCGTCCTGTTGAGATGACGCGCCCGCGGGCAAATTCAACGCATCGGGCAACAAAAGCAGGGACAAAGCCTGTCGCGCAGATGTGCTCATCCGTTTTCGGGTCTTGCGGCTTCCTCGCGATCGCCACGTGCTTCTGGCCGCGTGATGCCGAGAACGTCCACTCGACACCTTCCGAAACTTGGCGCAATCTGAAGGTCGGTTTTCGAGAGGATTTCATGATCAGGTTTACGCGAAAGAGTGGAACCCCTTTGGATCTCGAGGCGAGCCAGGTGCTGCGCATCCGCAAGACGGATCCGCGCCTCGATGACGATCTCGGCAACACGCTGATCAATGCCGGCCAGACCTTTTTTGTTCAGGAAGAGTCGACGGCCGTCGCCGCCGCGGTCAAGGCCGAGCTGCCGTCGCTCTATCGTTTCACCCACCGCCTCGGCGCACCGGTCTGGATCAATGTGCATGCGGCCAAGGGGCCGATGCCGCTGGCACCCAACCACCACGTCCCCGGCCTCAGCTCGGCACTCGATATCGGCGGCAAGCGCCAATATGTCCGCGAAAGCCCGGAAGAAGTCAGAAGCGCGATCGCGGCCGCCGGCGGCGACGTCCAGCCGATCCCCGAAGAGGGTCTCTGGGTGCAGGGACGCGAGACGCTGCGGGAAATTCTCGGAAGCCTGGAGGCCTGGGACGAAGAACTGTCGACGCTGGAATAGCAGCACCCGGCACCTTCCGCAGCGCGCCCTGCCGCGCCGTCTTATTTATTTCATCAAGCGTACCGGAATCGCCGAATCGGACCTTCCCCAGCCCAAGGGCGGCATAGTATTTACCGTACCGCGCAGTACGTTCCTTTATGGACTGCGCTTCCCCGCACCTGAGCCATTTTGGGTGCTTGCTTGCCCCGCCATCGCGCGGGGCTTTTTCTTCTCTGGTTCAATCGACCTTGAAGACGTCATCGCCAACGAAGACGATCACATATTGCCCCGCCACATCAGGCTCGCGCGCCCACTGAGAAAGCTGCTGCGAATAGGGCTCCCGTTTCCAGATATCGGGAAAGTCCGGATCGACGAGCACCGTGATCTGCGGCCCCTGTCGATAGATCATCATGTGCGAGCGCGCCGGATCCCATTCGGGTCCGAGCCGCTCGTCCGTCATCCAAAGACAGAGAAAATCGCGGCATAGCTGCGGCCTGAAATCATAGATCCGACAGCCCTGACCCTCGATGCAATTCTCGCACCATGCGTTGGCCGGCTTTGCCAGCTCATCGATATCCGGCAGCCGGCAACAGAGCGTGCAGGCGCCGCAGGCGCGATCGGCAAGTGAGATCTCGTTCATGCGCGCGTCCGTACCATCTCGCTTGCGGACGCGACAGGAAATTCGATCTGTCCGCCCGCGCGCCATCAGCCCGCCGGTGGACGCGGCGGAAAGGCGCACGTCGCTGGCCGCACCGCCATCCTTGCCGTGCCGCAGGCGTCAGACGATGGCGCTTCCGGCCATGAACGCCAGCACAAGGAAGATCAGGAAGACGATCAGGGCGATGTAAAAGAGGATCTTGGCGATACCGGCCGTTGCCGCCGAGACGCCGGAAAAGCCGAGAAAGCCGGCGATCAATGAAACCACGAAGAAGATGAGAGCCCATTTCAGCATCGCGATACCCCTGTTTGAGTTGTCGCTACGGAAAGTCGGATCCCGACAAAAAGTTCCCGCCCGCATGGCAGCGCCGGCAATGCGCCCACCCTCGCACGGCGGTCGGGACACCGCTCCTGTCATTGCGTCACACCGCAGGCTTAGTCAGCAATCCGGCCCGATACTCCGATAAGGCTAGTGTCCCGGCACGGCCCTGCATTGTAGGATGCGCCCGTTGGTTGCGACCCTGGGGGCGGCAATGTTTCTGCAACGAACCGAAATTCGCGAGCAGACGATCGAGATCAGGGAGTTTGTTGGCGAAGGCAGGGTCGAAATCGACGAGCGTATCCTTTTCGACGACGAGGATTCGCATATCGTTGTCCTCCTGGAGATCCTGACCGGCGACGTCACCTTCACGCTGCGCGGGCCGGATGTCGAAAACCTCGCCAAGGGCTCCGGTGATCGCGTGCGGCTCTACGTCATGCCTCCCGCCCGGCGGGCCTATGACGCCTTTCTGGAGGTTCGCGCCAGAGCCGGCAGCCGGTTTCGCGCTGTTATCGCCCGCATTGGCAGCGCCTTTGCCGCCGCTGCCAGCGATCTGCCCTGCTGCGCCTGCAAGCGCGTCTGCAAGCTCTTGGTTTCCACAGTACTCGCCGCCGTCGGTGTTCCCGACCCGCAAGACCTCGCCCCCGGTGGCCTCCTGCAGATCACCGCCGAGCAGTCATATGAACTCGACGAGGGGCTCGGTCATGCCGGCATCCACGGCCCGCTGGCCGAGGGGCCGATCGGAACGTTCCTCGCCCTGTTTGCCGACAACATCAGGAGCGTTGTCTGGTCCTCATTGCAGGCCGCGCAGCAAGTCTTCCAGCCCCCGGACAGGATCTACACATTCGCCTGCAGACGCCTCGGTTGCTGCCCCTGACATCGCGTTCCCCTGACATCGCGCTCCAAGGCCACACTTGAGCCGCCCGCCGCCAGCGTCGTTCCTCCCATGCAACCAGATTGCCCGTCCGGCAACGCGAAGGCCGCTTCCAATTCCCTGCAAAGCTGATCACCATCCGGCACCGGAGGCCGGATATATGATTCGACATGCACGCCTGCTCCTCATTGCGCCCCTCGCCTTCGTCGCCTCGTGCGTTACCGGCATCTCCGAGGACATGCTCGATGCCGGCTGGTGCCGCAGGATGGAGGCGGCAAAGGCCGATACCGACGACAAGGGCCGACGCAACCTGAGCCTTGCAATGATCAAGCACGATTGCGAGCGCAAGCTGCGCGACGCGGAGAAGAAGGCTGCGCATCGCGCACCATGAATTCAGGTTGGGGCCCGCAGCACGATGACAGGAAAAAACCTCGCCTACCGTTCCCGGTCGACGAGGCGTTGCATTTCCATCCGCGGAAGGACCCGATCCGGATGGTCGATCAGGAAGCATGCGGGCCTTCGTACTTGCAAGTGAAACGCCGGCCCGGCGCTTTGGTTCCAGCCACACTGCCCGCACGATGGCCCGGCGCCGTATCGCCCTCTATGTCTGCTCGCCGAGGCGCGCCGCCCGCTGCCGCAGGAAGGCGGCATCGGCTGGCGACCCGGCAAGAGCGATCGCCGTGGCATAGGCCTTGGCTGCCTCTTCGGCCTGCCCCATCCGCACCAGCAGTTCCGCCCGCGCCGCATGGTATGGCTGGTAGTCACGAAGCTCGGCCGCAAGCGCGTCGAGCGAGCGTAGCGCCGGCTCCAGCCATCCCGCTTCGCAAAGCGCCACCGCCCGATTTAGGCGGATGACGGCCGTCGGCTCCAGCCGCAGCAGGCTGTCATAGAGGAGCACGATCTGCGCCCAGTCGGAGCGCCCACCCTGAACGTGGCAGGCCGCAATGGCCGCCTTGATCTGGTATGGTCCCGGCGCCCTGCGCCGCATCGCGGTTTCGATCAGTTCGAGGCCTTCGTCGATCTGCGCCCGGTTCCATTTCGCCCGGTCCTGCTCAGCGAGCGCCACGGTCGTCCCGTCCGCGTCCACGCGCGCCAGGCAACGCGCATGGGTGATCAGCACGAGGGCGAGGCACCCCTCGATCTCGGGATCACCAGGGCGCAGCCGGTTCAGCAACCGGCACAGGAACAGCGCCTCCTCGGCCAGGTCCCGGCCCTGCCCGGGCCCTGCGGCATAGCCGGCGGTAAAGATCAGATAGATGACGGCCAGCACCGATTGCAGTCTTTCGGCCCAATCCTCCTGGCCCGGCACGGCGTAGGGTATGCGCGCGCCCGCGATCTTCGCCTTGGCGCGCGAAAGCCGCTGTCCCATCGTCGGCTCCGCGTCGAGGAAGACGCGTGCGATCTCCGTGGTCGACAGGCCGCCGATGGTTCGAAGCGTCAGCGCCACCTGCGACTTTGCCTCCAGCGCCGGGTGGCAACAGGTGAAGATCAGCCGCAGTCGTTCGTCGGGGATATCGTCGGGCTCGTCGGCAGCCTCGCCCCGTGCCAGCGGCTGCATATCCATCATCTTGCGCGCTTCCGACTTGTTTTGTCGGATGCGGTCGATCGCCTTGCGATAGGCAGCCTGCAGCAGCCACCCATGCGGCGCGTGCGGCACGCCGTTGCGGCCCCAGTGGGAAACGGCCGACACCATGGCGTCCTGCAGCGCATCCTCGGCGAGCTGGAAGCTGCCGAGGCGCGCGATCAGAGCTGAAAGCAGCCGCCCCCGATCGTTGCGAACCAGGCTATCAAGAGCCCTGGTCGCGGCAACGGCACCGGAGGCGGCGGAGTGCTTGTCACTCACACCCCGTAAGTGCTTTTCACTCCCCACTGGGATTGTAGGTCATCAGCGGCCGAACCTCGACTGTGCCCCAGGCGACCGACGGCACCATGGCGGCATAGCGCAGCGCGCTGTCGAGATCGGCAACCTCGATCACGTAGTAGCCGCCCAGATGTTCCCGCGTCTCGGCAAAGGGGCCGTCCATCGTTTCCACCTTGCCGCCGCGCGTGCGCACCGACGTCGCCGTCTCGACGCCCTGCAGCCCCTCGCCCGAGACCAGCACCTGATCCGCCTTCATCCGCTCGTTGAGCGCGAAGAAACCGCTCATCATGGTGTCGAATTCCGGCGTGCCGTAGGGCGGTTCCATCTTGGGGTCGTTGTAGATCAAGAGCATGTATTGCATCTTCGTGTCTCCTCCCGTTGCGGTTATGGCGGTTTGTGCCTGCAGCGGCAACGTCGCTGCGATGGTGAAGATGAGCGTGGTCAACAAAAGAGCGCTACGCCGGTGAAGGCGAACGGACGCGTCCCGAAAAGTCAGGGTCATGAGAGGCTCCATACTGTTGGCGAGAGCATTTCCAGAAGAAAGGCGAAGCGGCTTGCCGTCAGGAAATGCGAGGGGTCTAGAGCATGTCGCGCAAAAATGTGCCGCGGTTTTGCGATAACAACAGGCGCAAAAACAAGAACTTAAAGCGCACCAAGCGGATCTGAAAGATTGCGACGCGCTTTAGAATCCGGTGAGAACCCGGATCAGCGCGATCGCAAGAACCGCAACGGCGAGCATGTTGGTGCCGTTGCCGAGGTAGCGCAGCGGATGCCCGGCATTGTCGATCGGCAGGCCGAAAGGATGGGCAAGCCGCCCCACCAGCAGAAGGATGCCGGCGGCATGCAGCCACGGCGCACCAGTACCCTGGGCCTCCGCCAGCAACATCAGGACAAGCGTGAGCGGCACCCATTCGATAAAGTTGCCGTGCTGGCGGATCCTCTGCAGCAGCTTGGGATCGCCGCCATCGCCGATCGAGCAGCTGAGAGCCGTCCGGGCGGAACTCACCCTGATCCAGAGAACGAACCAGATTGCGATGAGCAGAAGTGCATAGAGAGAAGTCGTCGTCAGCGTCATGGGGTTATCACCGGTTTGAGTTGCTTAACGGCCCAAGAACGGAAGCCGCCCCCGGATTTCGACATGGCGCCGAAATATTTTCTGAAAAAACTTGAAAGAAAGTCTCGCAAGACGCTGCCGGTCAGGAACGACACCCTTATCGAACGCTTGCCAATTGCCCAGCTGGCACGCTCCGGACGTGTTCATGCCGGGACGTTTTCATGCCCAAACATTTTCATGCCCAAACATTGTCATGCCCTGCATCGCTTCTATCGATCGGGAAGCGCACCGCCACATGATTAGGTTGCAAATGTCACTTGGAAGTAGCGACTTACAGTATAAATATCTATATCAATCAAACAATTAATGGATTTATACACACGGAATACGGGTTATCGGGATGATTTTCCGGCCACACCGATAACGTGCAAGGCCTGAGGCGGGAGCGATCATGCGCGATGTCGTGCCAAACAGGTCTAAAGCATTTCCAGGAAAAGTGCGGAGCCGTTTTCCGTCAGGAAATGCGTAAAAACAGAGACATAGAGCGTTTCTGTGTTTCCGTCTAAATCGGAAACGCTCTAGGTCGGCAGCCCCATCCTGCTGCGGGTTCAGCCCTGCCCTGCGCGCTGCAGATAAGCCGTCAGCTCCATGCACGTTCCTGCACCGGGCGAATTGCCAGTCCGGGATGAAACGCGTGCCCGATCGCTTCGCTCTTCAAGCCGGCCCCTCCCATAAGCCGTGCTCCGCATAAAAAAGGCCCCACCAACCGGAAGCGGTTGATGGGGCCAGACAGACCGCTTGATGGTGCACGGTCAAGAAGCGTCAGTAGTAGGGCGACATGCACTTCGCCCGGACGCCCGCCCTTGGAACATAGCTGTTGTCGTAAGGCCGGTAGCTACGGTAGCGCGACAGGCACCAGTCGACGTGGGCTGAGCTGTATTCGCTCGACTGCGGACGATACTGCGGTTCACGATACTGGGGTTCACGGTACTGAGGCTGCTGGCTGCCGATCGCCCCGCCGATGATGGCGCCGGCGCCGAAGGCTGCCAGCGGATACCACCAGCCGTCATCGCCGCGACGATAGCCCGGACGACGATCCTCGTAGCCGCGATAACCATTGTGCCAGCCGCGCCGCCTGTCGTTCTGGTCCCAGCGGCGGTCGTCGCGGCGGTACTGCACTGTCTGGATGTCCGCCTGGCTTAAGACCTGGTCCTTGCTGATGACGAGCGACGCAGCCTGTGCAGGTACAAGGCCGGCGACCGCCGTTGCGGCGGCGATGAATGTGACCATGATCTTCTTCATTGATATTCCTCCTGAAACCATCGTTTCGCATTACAGCGCCGCGCGCCAAATAGGGCGCGCTAAGGACGCTGTAACACTATAAATTTGCTGCATAATTTCTCCTTGAATCGATTCTGATTTAAGGAATTGTGCAGTAAGCATGAAGACGAAACGCCACCGGCTGCCATTGGTTCCTGAAGGATCGTCTTTGCAGCAAGCCGCAGCCGCAGCGGCGGCTCCGCGGATCTCCGCCGTTACGACAGCATGCCATGCGCTGCCATCGGCGCGCCGGCCTCCGGCCGCTCTTTCGCCAGACGGCGACGAGGGTTCGGTCTCAAAGAATGATGCGCAAGGCCGCGGAAGATTTTCGCTGAAGGTTTTTGGGGCGCCCGCGCCGGCATGAGAGACGCGCGGAGGAGCCCGTCAGGCCATGCCGGCTTGACGCGCGACGTTCGCCCATCAGCAAGATGTTCCTGGCTTGTGGCGGAGAATTCCGCAGCTTCGGTGCCGTCGGCTTACTTGATGGTCACGCCCAATGTGGGAGAGCCTTCGCTCGACCAGCACGAACAGGGCTCGCCGGCCGGACCCGCGCCATAGCTGCATTGCTTTTTCGGGGTCTTGCACTGCCTTGGGCTACGCGCATCAGCCAGCGCCTTTTCCTCGACCGCGGCCGCAGCCTTGCCCTTCCTGCCCGTGGCTGGCTTCGACTTTGCCTTCTCGGTCAGCTGCGCTTTTTCTATTCCAGCCCGGCCATCCCCGGTCGGGCCGGTTTCGCTGCAAGACGAAACAAGCAAAAGGGCAGCAACGGCAAAGGCGATTCCGGTGACGATCTTCATGGAGTATCCGGTAATCCCACGGCCGCGAACTTTCAAGATGGGTGACGCTTAGATTTGCACCCCGAATAGCACGCACCCACACGCTTTGATTGAAACTGTAGCGTGTTTGTCACGGCAACCGCGATTGCGGCGCCACTATGGGCCACCCGTTCCCTATCGACACCGGGCAACAAGGACCGCCTGAAGCTCCGTCTACTGGCAGCATGCACAGCAATCCGATCGCTGTGCATGATTGCCCCCTCTACCTGATTGCGCCGCGCGCACCCCATCCTATGCCGAGTTCAATCGATCCGCCGCAACCATAGCCCACCGGAGCCGGTCACGACGACTGAGTGGCATAGACATCGCCACCCGCCGCATCTCACACGAGAAACGGCGAGCGAACGCGTTGGGCCAGGCACAGTTCAATTGAGCCGCCGGGACACCCCGGGGTTGGCGCCGCCATTGGCAAACACGTTCAGCCTCTGCGCCGCAAGCACAACCTCGACACGATTCCGCGCGCCAAGCTTCTGCATCAGGGCGGTCATGTAATGTTTCACGGTCTTGACGCTGATGTCGAGACAGGCGGCGATCTCACGGTTCGTGCTACCGCGCAGCAGATAGGTAAGGATCTGCTCCTCACGCGAACTCAGGTGCTCTTGCTCAGGGGGATGACGACAGAGGTCTGGGTTCTTCATCGCCATCATGACTTTGGTGGCCAAGCCGGCAGTGATGAATGTGCCGCCATCATGCACGACACGGATCGCCTCGTGCAGTTCGTCGGCGCTGCTTTTCTTGAGCACGTAGCCAGCAACGCCATGGTTCAGCACCTGGATCGCCGTTTCAACGTTCGAATTTTCGGTAAAGACGATAATCCGTGTAGCTTGAAAGTTCCGCCCGATCCGTTCGATGGCGGCCATGGCGTCGCCACGTATGCTCAGATCGAGCACCAGGACATGCGGCAAGATCTCTTCAACAATTTTCAAAGCATCGACCGCGTTTTCGCCCTTGGCGACGATTTCGAGGTCATTTTTTCCAGAATATAAGCTCACCAATGCCTCAAGGAGGATCGGATCGTCGTCAACAAACGCTACTGACACAGACATGATTGCTGCGCTCCTTCCGCGTCAACCACGATAATTGATAAGCAATACATTTAAAAGCAAATGCTTATTCACAGGTCAATTCGTATGGCAACAAGACGTGTTCTGCGCCTGTTGGCTGCTTGTTCCCTGCGAAGAATTCAATTCCATATGACGTGCCATCATGGAGCTAAGACGATGTAAGTGGCTGTGAATTCAGCCACTTGCCTCATCCGCCCAACCAATATCCCCGAACAGACCTCTACAAGCAATTCCGGGTGACCATTCAGAATGCAGAACAGCTTGACGAGAGATAGCGGCGGCTTTGCCTCGCCGACTTCATACCGCGAGAATGAATTGGTTCCGCCGCCGAACAGCCCTACCGCCTCCTTCTGACCGAGGTGTCGTTTCATTCGACCAGTCGTGATGAACCGCGGATCAACTTTCTCGCTGTCCACTTTTTTCCTGAATTCGAGCATCGTCTTGATGATTCGCCCCGCGTCCGCGCCATCTGGAACAACTTCACTGCATGCATCACAAAAGCCGCCTGTCACCGCTTCGATAAGCACGCTCTCTTCTCTGTAGACGTAGGGAACATCGCGGGTATCTCTGACGAGTGTGCCTCTTGCGCAGTATGGGCATGTCATCTTAATGCCTCCCAAGCGATCTAGAGCATTTCCAAGAAGAGTGCGAAGCGGCTTTCTGTCCGAAAATGCGTAAAAACAAAGAGATAGAGCGTTTCTGCGATGCCGGATAATTTGGAAACGCTCTATGTCTGCGGCGAGGATCGCCGACATTGGTCATCTCGTCAATTTGGCCACCTGCGTTAACGAACGCCCGGCTCGTGGACCGGACCGGATACGCGCCATGGCCCAAAAGCGATAGCGTGGCCAAACCACGCAGCCGCCGAAGCGATTTTGGGCATATCTGCTCGCGTACGTATACCCCGGTCGACATCGCCCCCTCACTCCTCGCGGAAGGCTCTGAGCATCTGGTCGGTGAAGGGTTTTGTGAGGTATGAGATCGCGGTTCTCTCGTCGGTCTGGACGAACACTTCGACGGGCATTCCGGGCATGAGCTTGCGGCCACCGAGCTTGGCGAGCGGCTCGGTGATCTCGACGGTTGCGAGATAGAAGGGTTGTCCGGTGTTGCGGTCGAGCGTGGTGGCGGCGGCAATGACGTCGACGCGGCCGTCAAGCTCGGGTGTCGTTCGCTGGTTGAAGGCGGTAAAGCGCATGCGGCTCTTCTGGCCGGGCGCGATGCGGTCGATGTCGACGGGCGGGATGCGGATCTCGACCGTCAGGTCTTCGCCCTCGGGCACGATCGACATGGCGGTGGCGCCGGGCGCGATGATGCCGCCGATGGTGTGGATCTGCAGGTCGTAGACGAGACCGTCGACGGGGGCACGCACTTCCATGCGCGACAGCCGGTCCTTGGCCGCCACCGCCCGTTCGGTCAGTTCGGCGATCTTGGCCTCGAGCCCGACGATCTGGCCTTGCGTTTCCTTGCGGTTGTTCTGGTCGATCGACATCAGCTTGATGCGCAGCTCGCTGATCTGGCCGAGCGCCTCGGCGATGCGGGCGAGCAGTTCGCCCTTGGAGCCGTCGATGCGGGCCATCTGGCGCAGGAGGTCGCGATGCTCGGAGACCGGCACCAGGCCGCTCTTGAGAAGCGTGTCGAGCTTGGTGATCTCCTTCTCGACGATCTCTTTCTCCTTGTCGCTGGAGCCGGTCTGGGCCTTCAGCCCGCGGATCTGTTCCTCGAACTGGCCGATCTGCAGCCGCATCTGCTCTTCCTGGCTGGTGATCATCCGGCGATTGGCCTCGAACAGCTTCACTTCGCTGGTTTTCAGCACGTCCGGAATATCGAGTTCGCCGAAGGAGACGGTGGCGTCGCCGTCGCGTTCGGCCGTCAGCCGGGCGCGCATGGCGTAGAACTGCTGCAGCTGGCCGCGCACGATCGACAGCTCGACCCGGGTCTGGGTCTCGTCGAGCTGCAGCAGCACGTCGCCCTTCCTGACATGGGTGCCGTTCTTGACGGGGATGGCCGAGACGATGCCGCCGTCGCGGTGCTGGATCAGCTTGACCTGCTGGGAAACGGCGACCTGGCCCTGGGTGATGACGGCGCCCGACAGCTTCGCCTGGGCGGCCCAGCCGCCGATGCCGAACACCAGCGTGGTGGCAAAGATCGCCGACACAGCGATGCGCGAGGTGATGCCGAACTGCGGTTTCTCGGCCGGCAGGGCTATCGTGTCGGCGGCCTCTGTCGTGCTCTTGTGCGTGGTGTTCATGGTGTTCTTCTCCCGATAACGCGTGACGACTGGGTTTTATCGTTGTTCAGACGGTGTCTCTCGGCTGGTCGGCCGGGCTTTCGGTTGCCGCCAGGATAAAATCCTGTTCGGTGAGCTCGTGGCGGCCGGCGATCAGGAATTGCAAATCCTCGTCGCGTTCGAGGTCGACGACGGCGTGCACGACGGTGCGCTCGCCGTCGCCAAAGGCCTCGTGATAGAAGGTGATCTGGTGCACCGGCGGTGCCTGGCCATCCTCCAGCAGTCCGCCGAAGACGAGCCCGCCGATGGCTTCGGCGATCTTCGACAGGTCGACGCGGTCGCCGACCTGGAAGTCGCGGATCTCGTCGCGACCGCTGCCGTCATTGGCGAGCGCCGCGGTCGTGCGGAAGACGAAGATGTCGGCGCCATCGCCACCGGCCAGGAAGTTGACGGCATTGCCGGCGACGAGCACATCGTCGCCCTTGCCGCCGACAGCGCCTTCGACCGAAGTCAACAGGTCCGAGCCGATCTCCACACCTTCAGCCGTGCCGCGGTCGAGGTCGATCACGACGGCCTGCATCGCTGCCGAAGCGTCGTAGGTGTCGATCGCCTCGTTGCCGTCAATCAGGTCGTTGCCGTCGTCGCCGTTCGCATCCGGCGCGATCACCACCAGGAACGTGTCGTTGCCGGTGTTGCCCTCCAGCGTATCTCTGCCGCCGCCCCCGACGAGAACATCGTCGCCGCCGCGGCCACGCAGTATGTCGTTGCCGTCACCGCCCGACAGGATATTGTTGCCGGCGCCACCCGACAGGCGGTCGCCACCGTCGCCACCGACGATGATGTCGAAGCCTTCGATCAGGTCCGAACCGATCTCCTCGCCTTCGGCAATGCCGGCCTCGATATCGGCAAGCACGGCCTGCACCAGCGCCGACATGTCGAGCGTATCGATGCCGTCGCCACCGACGTAGACGTCGTTGCCGTCAGTGCCGGCACCTTCTGCCACGACGATAACCGTGTCGTTGCCCAGGCCGCCCAAAACGATATCGTTCCCCAGACCACCGGCGAGAATGTCGTTGCCGGCGCGGCCATCGATGACATCGTTGCCGTCATTGCCGATCAGCGTGTTGTTCTCGGCATCGCCCGAGAGCTGATCGTCGCCGGCGCCCCCGATAGCGGCTTCGATCCGTTGAAGTGTGTCCGAACCGATCTCTTCGCCCGTCGCGGTTCCCTGTTCAAGATCGACGACGATGCTCTCGGTAGTGGCGCTGGCATTGAGCGTGTCGTAGCCGGAGCCGCCATTATAGCTATCGTTGCCGTCAGTCGCCTCACCCGGCGCGCAGGCCGGAGCCTCGACGACGATGGTGTCATCGCCGGCTCCACCGGAGACGACATCGTCGCCCTGGCTGCCAGCGAGAATGTCGTCGCCGGCGCGGCCATCGATGACATCGTCGCCGTCGTTGCCGATCAGCGTGTTGTTCTGGCTGTCGCCCGAAAGCTGGTCGTCACCCGAGCCGGCGATCACGGTCTCGATGCTGTCGACGGTGTCGGAACCGATCTCGTCGCCCGTGGCCGTTCCCTCTTCAAGGTCGACGACGATGCTCTCGGTGACTGCACTGGCATCGAGCGTGTCGTAGCCTGAGCCGCCATTATAGCTATCGTTGCCGTCAGTCGCCTCACCCGGCGCGCAGACAGGAGCCTCGACGACGATGGTATCATCGCCGGCTCCACCGGAGACGACATCGTCGCCCTGGCCGCCGGCGAGAATGTCGTCGCCGGCGCGGCCATCGATGACATCGTTGCCGTCATTGCCGACCAACGTGTTGCAGGCGGCATCGCCGGAAAGCTGGTCGTCACCGGAGCCGGCGATCACGGTCTCGATGCTGTCGACGGTGTCGGAGCCGATCTCTTCGCCTGTCGCCGTTCCCTGTTCGAGATCGACAACAATGGTCTCGGTGGTGGCGCTGGCATCGAGCGTATCGGTTCCTGCGCCGCCTTCGTATGTGTCGTCGCCGTCATCGTAGACGCTGTCGTCATCATCGCTGTGGTCATCGGCGCGGGCCTGGACGAGGACGGTATCGTTTCCGTTTCCGCCTTTGACGGTATCGTCGCCGTTTCCGCCGGCCAGCATGTCGTTGCCGTCGCGGCCGTCGATGCTGTCGTCGCCGTCATTGCCGATGAGGGTGTTGTTCTGGCTGTCGCCGGAGATCTGGTCGTCGCCCGAGCCGGCGATGACCGCCTCGATGCTGTCGAGCGTGTCGGAGCCGATCTCTTCGCCTGACGCCGTGCCGGCTTCGAGATCGACGGTGATGGTGTTGGTGGCGCTGCTGGCATCGAGCGTGTCGAAGCCGGTGCCGCCGGCATAGTGGTCGTCGCCGTCGTCGGTGTCGGTGGCTGCGGCCGGTGATGCCTGTGCCAGGCGGGCCTCTTCGCTGCTCGGCCCGGTGACGATGACGTCGTTGCCGGCGCCGGCCAGAACCGTGTCGTCGCCGGTGCCGCCGGCAAGCGTATCGTCCTCGCTGCCGCCATCGACCAGATCGTCGCCGGCATCGCCCTCGAGACGATCCTTGCCGTCCTCGCCGAACAGCCGGTCGTCGCCGGTGCCGCCCGACAGCGTATCGTCGCCGGCCTCGCCGATCAGGATGTCGTCGCCGGCCTCGCCATAGAGCTGGTCGTTGCCGGCGCCGCCGAACAGAATGTCGTTGCCATTGCCGCCGAACAGCCGGTCATCGCCGTCTTCGCCATGAAGGGTATCGTTGCCGTCACCGCCAAGCAGCGTGTCGTTGCCGGTGCCGCCGAGGATCAGGTCGTCGTCCTCGCGGCCATAGACGATATCGTCGCCGCCAAGGCCGGCGATGATGTCGGGGTGCGGCGTGCCCAGGAGAACGTCGGGTCCCTCGGTGCCCTTGATCTCATGCGCCGGCCAGTCGATGAGCGAAAGCAGCGCGCCATTGGCGACGCTGCCGGTGCCGTCGGAAACGGTATAGCTGAAGGTGACCTGGCCGATCTCGCCGCGATCCGGCGTATAGAGCCACATGCCGTCGGAGTAGGCGCGCACCGAACCGGAAGAGACAGTGAGATTGGCGATGGTCAGCCGGTCGCCGTCGGGGTCAAGCGTGTTGGCGAGCAGATCATCGAGCAGGATGATCGCCGACAGGTTCATGAAGCCGTTGGCAAGAATGTTGCGGCCGGTGACCACCGGCAGCCGGTTGGCGCGGGTGGCGCCGTCATCGTCATCGTCGTCGTCGTCATCGCCGCCGTTGTTGCCGCCGCCGTTGTTGCCACCATTGTTGCCGCCGTTGTTGTTTCCCCCGTTATTGCCGCCCCCGTTATTGCCGCCATTGTTGCCGCCATTGTTGCCGCCATTGCCATTGCCATCGTCATCATCGTCATCGCCGCCATTGTCACCGCCGCCATTGCCATCGTCGTCATCCTTGCGGCCGCCTGATGACGGCAGGTTGCCGAAGGAAGACAGCCGCGGGAAGTTGAAGCTCCCCAGGCCATTGTCGTTGGCCGAGCGGGTCGACTGCTGGAACGGCCGGTCGTCGACAAAGCCGGTATCGGGACGGCCGTCGTCGAAGGACAGCCGCACCGAGGCGCGCAGTCGTCCCGTGACGGTTGGAACCGTGCCGGTCGTCAGCGCGAAGTCGGCCATCAGCTCGCGGAAGTAATCGGCGACATCGTTGACGACATCGAGCGCACCGGCGAGATCCGGGCCGGTCTGCTGTTCGGGTTCCGGCGCCATCGCCTCGCCGTCGCCAAGGGGCCGATGCGCCGGCGCATTGCCGCCAGCCTCGTCACGGCCGGCAAACACTGAGCCGAGACCGCCCAGAAACAAGGCCGACAACAGCATGCGGCCACGCTTGCGCTCCGGCTTGTCGGCGATCTCGTAACGGTTCATCGGCGCGACCGCCTGCTGGCTGTCGGGTCGGTTCAGGATGAGCTTCTCGTCCATGACATCCTCCTCGGCCGGTGCTGGCTCCTGTTGCGGAGCGCGTCTTGCGCCTTGGCCTCGTGTCGCTCGCGCGGCGTCTGACGGGATCCGCCGCCCGAAGGCAGCGGTCCCCTGGGATCGGCGTGCCGGCTATTCCGCCGGCACCCGTTGTGGCTGGCCCATGCCGGGATCGGCCCTGCCGGCCGCATCGGCCCTGCCGGCGGCATCCGCCCTGCGGTTCTTCTCCACCACCAGCGGCCGCATCTTCTGCGACGGCAGGATCTCCTCCTTCGGTCCGAAGGCAACCAGCCGGCCGGCCTGCACCAGGCCGATCATGTCGACCGTCTGCAGCGCGCTCGGGCGGTGGGCGACGATGACGACGATGCCGCCGCGCTCGCGCACCTTGAGGATGGCCTGACACAGCGCCTCTTCCCCTTCCGCATCGAGGTTGGAGTTCGGCTCGTCGAGCACCACAAGAAAAGGATCCCCGTAGAGTGCACGAGCCAGGGCAATGCGTTGCCGCTGGCCTGCGGACAGTGCGGTTCCATGAGGACCAAGTTCGGTCTGGTAGCCGTTCGGCAGGTGCACGATCATCTCGTGGATGCCGGCGGCCTTGGCGGCGCGGATGATGGCGCGCGCATTCGGTGCCTCGGCAAAGCGCGAGATGTTGTCCGACACCGTGCCGTCCATCAGCGCCACGTCCTGCGGCAGGTAGCCGACATGCTGGTTGAACAGCGTCTCGGGCCATTGGTTGAGATCGGCGCCGTCGATGCGCACCGCGCCGCGCAAGACCGGCCAGATGCCGAGCATGGCGCGTGCCAGCGTCGTCTTGCCGCCGCCCGACGGACCGATCAGCCCCAGCGCCTGCCCGGCTTTCAG